>CAVXXE010000076.1:0-13788 GCA_963765595.1 uncultured delta proteobacterium | reverse complement strand
TCCTTTTTGCCGACTGGCTGCGAGAAGAACTGAATCCAAAAATTGAAAGATCGGCATAAAGTTCACCCTTATGAATATCGAGGAATTCGCTGTTCGAAATTTAGACTATTTCAGAAGGCACGCCGGCGGTCCCACTCCCTATTGCATGCACCTATCGTCTCTAAATCCGGGCGCTCATGTCGTTATCGTCGGTGGGACCCATGGCAACGAGCCGGGTGGCGTGAAGGCTATCGTTCAGCTGCACCGTGCTTTTAGAAACGGTGAGATTTCGCTTAAGCGGGGCAAAATCAGTTTTCTGCTCGGCAATCCGAAAGCCTATCAAAAAGATGTGAGATATATCGACAGGGATTTAAACCGGGCCTTTGTCAATCAGGCTCCGTCCTCGGTGGAAGGTAAACGTGGCCTCGAGATAGAAGCCTTTCTCGAGGACCATGATGACATCAACTCCTTGTTGGACCTGCACTCCGTCAGTATCGGTGATTTTAAATTACTGGTTTACACCAAAGATGACTCCGGCAGCACCGAATTCGCACTGAGGCTAAGTTCTATTCCACTGCATTTTGGGTTTCATCCGGCGCACATGCCGGGGACCCTGATCGAAGCTGCAGGCGCCCGTGGCATTCGTGGATTGATTGTGGAATGCGGCAACCATTATGCAAAGCAAGCCGTTGAAACGGCACGGCAGCATATCCACAACTTCCTGGCCCGCCATGATCTCATTGACGAAGGCTCTATGTCGCAAGAGACGACTCCGGCCAGGGTCACATTTTACGAGAGTATTCAAGCCATCAAGCCTCACGCTGATTTTGTGTTTCTCATCAAGGATATAAGAACCGGGACAGCGCTTTCAAAAGGCCGGAAGTATGCCAAAGATATCCGCGGCTATCATGTCGCGCCGCAAGACTGCTATGTGGTGGTACCCTCCCTGGTGGTGAAGCCGACAGATGATGATGCGGGCTTTCTATGCAGGCGCACAGTGCTGGAGGGTTCTGCTTTAAAACACCTTTAAGTCGTTGAACGGAGAATTTTTTGTTACTTAATCGGATAAAATTATAAAAAAAGTCAGGTCAATAGAATCTACAAGTTCCTATATTTAAAGATTTTTTATGGTGATAAATTGGTGGGATTAGGAACGACCGTCGGATTTATAATCCACTAATCCGCTATAACCATGGGAAAATAAATTTAGTGAAACAAATTTGCTGAACATGGGCTCCAAACCAGATAATGAGTGGCAAAAACGTGGTGATATCGGATTACTATCTGAAATAATAGTGAATTCCATGTATTGGCAAGAAATCTAACGCCGGGAATCTGTCAAATTTGGGGTTGGTTTATAGCATATCATTAATTTTGCCGGATTACGGATTATCTCAATTTAATAAAAACTTGAAGTCAAGCAGGGAATCTGGCCTCATTAATTTCTAAGTATCACCAAATTATTCGCTTATCCAAACACTAAAAGGCATCAGGCAGGTCAAAATGAAGAGTCGATTTATCTACATCATCTTTGCGATCATGTTGGTATTGTTGGTCAACCCATTTATCCGACCCCTCGGATTAATTGGCCACCTTTTCTCTACCTTGCTTTTAGCAATGATCCCTTTAGCGAGCGCCTATGCCCAAACCGAGAATAGGAAAAAAGCGATTATAGTTCTCTTTATCGCTGCGCCTTTTGTGATACTTGACGGCCTTAACGTTTTTTTCACAAACCGCCCGTTGATGGTTGTAGCATTTAGCTTTGGTACAATTTTATATTTTTATATCGTCGTTTTATTGGTGAAAAACCTTCTATCTATCAGAGTGATAACCGCTGACTTGATATATTGTGCGATATCTATTTATCTTTTGATTGGGATCATGTGGGCGGGTATTTATACTGTTCTGGAGGGCATTTCGCCGGGTTCCTTTTCAGGAACATCTGAAACTGTCGATTTACTTTATTTCAGTTTCGTCACCCTGACCACCGTAGGCTTCGGTGACGTTGCGCCCCTATCCGTACTTGGCAAAAGGCTCGCGGTATTCGAGGCAGCCATGGGCAGTATTTATATGGCGGTTATTATTGCAATGATCGTTGGGAGATATATGTCAATGCAGGTAGAGCAAGATTCTGAAAGCGAAACCAGTTTAAAAAAATAAGATGCCCCTAACAGCTATGTATCCGAAACTATGGGCTCTTTGAATTTATCTAGATAGCCATAACATATATGAATATTTACGAATTTTCACATAATGGCAAGAAATATGACACCAGACGTCCATCAAACCTAAGGCTGATTTAGAGCATATAATAAATTTTATCGGGGAGCAGACTGTCTCAACTTATCACCACCTCGATGATATTTGGTCTCTACAGGGGATATCTCCAAAATTCTCTCTGGTTCATTACCCCCTTGTGTTGTGTATTGACAGATTTGACACAATATCAGATCCACGGTATTTAAATTTCACCGTTTTATTTTCATATTAACATCATTCAAACTGTACCGCTAATTGATGGCACGAAATTGTAATGCTCCGGGAGGCCTTAGAATGAATAAATCCAGTGAACCTTCGAACGACAAATTATTTGTGACAAGAGCTCTCGAGGCAACCATCCATATAGGCCTCGTCGTTCTACTCCTTTATTGGTGTTTCAAGATCGGTCAGCCCTTCATTCAGATCATCGTCTGGGGCATCATCATTGCCGTTGCAATACACCCCGGCTACAACCGACTGAAGTCCGCTCTGGGTGGACGTGGTCGTCTGGCGGCAACCCTGATTACGCTTGTTGCACTGATCGTCTTGCTCGTTCCCTCCTATATGCTTTCCGAATCTCTCATCAACACTGCACAGGAATATTCGGCAAAGCTCGACGCCGGGACTTTACATGTACCGCCGCCATCGGAGAGCGTCAGGTCCTGGCCGGTCATCGGGGAACCTTTATACAAGTTCTGGAGCTTGGCTTCGAACAATCTCGAAGTTGCCCTAAGCAAAATCACCCCGCAGCTCAAAAAGTTTGGCATCCCGCTGCTATCTGCCGCTGCGGGTGCCGGGGTTGGGATCCTAAAGTTCGTCGTTTCAATCATTATCGCTGGTGTTCTACTTGCAAATGATACCGGCGGAGGTCAGGCTGCGCAGGCAATTGCTGCGCGGCTTTTTGGTGAGAGGGGAGCAAATACAGTCGAACTCGCAATGGCGACTGTGCGAAGTGTTACCCTGGGTATTCTGGGCGTCGCACTAATCCAGACGCTCCTGGCAAGCCTTGGTTTTCTTTTAGTCGGCGTGCCTGGCGCGGGGCTTTGGGCTTTGTTGGTGCTGATTCTTGCAGTGGTTCAGCTTCCCACTATTTTGGTCCTGGGCCCCATTATTATCTACGTGTTCTCTACCAGCGGTACGGCCATCGCAGTTGTTTTCGCGATCTGGAGCATCC
This sequence comes from uncultured delta proteobacterium, assembly GCA_963765595.1. Classification (GTDB taxonomy): domain Bacteria; phylum Desulfobacterota; class Desulfobacteria; order Desulfobacterales; family JAFDCJ01; genus JAFDCJ01. The sequence continues at coordinate 10,376 of CAVXXE010000076.1, read as the reverse complement.
TTGTCGGTATATCTGACGCCTTTCTTAAACCCCTTTTGATGGGTCGTGGAGTCGATGTTCCCATGCTTGTCATCTTCATTGGAGCAATAGGCGGGTTTATGACATCTGGCATCATCGGACTTTTCGTTGGCGCAATCATTTTTTCAATTGGCTATAAGCTTTTCTTAGTATGGCTTAATATGGATATACAACCGGAAGGAGAGCCATCCAAACCTGAGTAGCGATCATCCAGCGAGGCTTATACTAATATCTGCAATAGTGAATAACATTCAAAATTGCATGTATCTCTCCAACAAAGTTGTAATTATCAAAGATGTAAAAAATTTAAGATATCATCTTTCATGGTATTCAGGCTGGTGGTGACGCTATCTGCTATTATGTTGTGAGTTCACCTATCCGCTTGAAAATATTAGGTTTATTGAGGAAAACGCGAAAAATTCATATTGGCAATGTATTCAATTGGTTAAAAGATTAGTTACAAAATTGTAAGAATGACTCGCATCATAATTCGAGAGCGCCTGGGCACCCCTGCGGTTGGGTCTCAGAATGCCAATAGCTTCCTTGGAGACCGCTCAGGCGGAGCAACTATTTGTCTTTCCCTCAGGCGTTCAGCTTTCATGCAATTACTTCTCCTTTCGCCCTGAGGCCCTGATAATCAGGTTTTTAATGACCACGGGAATGTGAGGTTTGTTCTTCTATTTACTTCCCATCCCGTTGGTCAAGAATAAGATATCAAGAAAAAGAACCAAATGAAAGGGAATTAGAAGAATTATATATATTTTTTATTTTTTCTGGGAAGAAGATAAAAAGAACTAAAGGAAGTAAATTCAATACTAACAACATAACTTAAACTGGCAACGCAACTGCTATATATCCCAAATTTAACCACTGCCCAAAACATTATGATACTCAAACGCTATCTGATAGCTAACCATAAGCATTCAATCAGGATGATTTCCATTCAGCGCCGACTTTCCATTACCTTCAATTTTAATCTCAACATCTACAAAACCGCCGATTTTAGATTTGTTCAGCCAATCTAAAGCAAAATCGCCTCCCAAAACTGGAGACTATGCCACCTCAACCCTTAATTTTATGCCTACCCAAAAGTGGATGTGCCGGCTTTGCTCCGGTTTATCTGTTTCGGATCTTATCTACCGGGCTGCCGGGCACTTCGGAACCCTCCAGGTTTCTCAAAAACGCGTATGATTGTTTTGCCACATTGACGGCATCGTGACTGTGACGGCTTAGTTCGACATTAAGCAGTCCGTTATAGCTTATGTCTTCCAATGCCTTAAAAAATGTCGGCGAAATCAATTTCTCCTTCGCCAAAAAAGAGGTGCTGATGCGCCTGTTTTTTCATGTCTTCGATGTGGATGTTTCTGATATCATCTTTGAATTTACGAATGCAATCTCCGGCCGGTATCTTCTCGGTTAAAAAAGCGTGGCCGACATCCAGGGTCAAGCAAAATAACTCATGGCCTGCCTTCTGCTTTAATTTTTGAAACTGTGAAAGATTTTCTATAAACATGCCGGGTTCCGGTTCGAAGGCCAGGGGGATTCTAAATTTTTCGGCATAATTCGAAATCTCCCGGCACCCCGAAATCAACCATTTCCAGGCGGTTCGATCATCTACGGCATCCTGTTTTTTCCCGGACCAGAACGATAGCGATTCGGCGTTAAGCCGGCCTGCAATGTCTATCGCTTTTTTCAGGAAATTCAATCGGGTTTTTCTTCCTTCGGCATCATTGGATATCAGCGTTGGTTCATGTTTATGCCGGGGGTTGAGTAAAAACCTGGCCCCCGTCTCAATGACACAGGCAAGTGAATATCGATTGAGACTCCTTTCCACAAGATCGAGCGCGGGGTTTAGATCAGAATTCCAGGGGTTCAATATATAATTATCCAGGGTAATCGCAACGCCTTGGTAACCCAGGCTGGAAATCACTTCCAAGGCCGATTCCAAAGAATGGCAGTTAAACCCATTGGTATTATAACCCAGGCAAAACATAATTTCAGACCTCGTTATACATCAAATAAAAGTGACCGTAGACCTTAGCATAGACCGCGGAATTGCTCATTTGATCGGTCTGGGTGAAAAGGTTCCGGGTTCCCGGTTCAGGGTTAATCGCTTCGCGCTTTTTCTCTTTACCATTTAATGATATGCGTTTTGAATTCTGGGTTTTTTAAACCCATCATTCCAATTGGGGCAAGCCCGCATGGATGCAGCCGCAAGGAACAACCCCTGAATGCCTGGCGAAGTTTATCGCATGTCCGATGGGAATGCAAATACCATGTTGTCATCCAAACCCGGACAAGCTGGAATTGACTATTGAATTCGGAGATAGCAAACCCCAATCCTACAACGTTGGGGTAAACAAGCATTGCATCTGTGTATCTTTTATTGTAAACATACCTAAATTGAGCGATCTAAAAATTTTCTAATAATCAAGCCTGGTGGGAGACTGAATATTATGCCTTACGGATATACCGGAAAAACACTGCATGTTGATTTGTCAAACCGTAAAATTGACGTTGAAGATAATGACGAAACTTTTTACCGCAATTACTTAGGCGGACGCGGTGTCGGGTACCGCTATTTATTACAGCAGGTACCCCCAGGAACCGATCCTTTTGCACCGGAAAATATTCTGGTTTTGGCCACCGGAGTCATGACCGGTTCCCCGCTGGCCGCCTCCTGCCGGTTTGCGGCGGTGGGCAAATCACCGCTGACCGGGGCGGCCGGAGAATCCGAAGCCGCCGGGTTTTTCGGACCGGAACTTAAAAAGGCCGGATTTGACACCATTGTTTTTCAAGGAAAATCGGAGAAGCCGGTTTATTTATGGGTCAATGACGGTAAGGCAGAGCTGAGAGATGCAACCCCATGGGCGGCCCTGGGAGCCCGTGCTGCAGAAGATGCCATCCGTGATGAAATGGGAAGCCGGAAAATAAGGGTTGCCCAGACCGGTCTGGCCGGAATGAACGGCGTGCTTTACGCTAACATCACCAACAATCTGAGCAACTTTAACGGGCGCAACGGCATGGGAGCGCTGATGGGGTCTAAAAATGTCCGGGCGGTCGCAGCGCTGGGGTCGCAAAAACTTGAATTCGCCGACCCGGAATATTTGCGCCAGACTGCTAAAGAGTATGCCAGGACTTTCCGCGATAGTCCGGCCGGTGAAGCTCTCTATGTATACGGGACCACCGCCTTTCCGGAGATTTTGTCGGCCGCCGGGGCGCTTCCGGTAAACAACTTCCGCCGTAGTGCCCTGGCCGAGGCCGCCTTGATCGGCGGCGACGCTTACAACGAGATCCTTTTGAAAAAACGCGAGGGATGCCACGCGTGCCCGATCCAATGTAAACGCGGGGTCGCACTGGATGACCCCAAATACGGGATCGATTCACGCTATGGCGGACCCGAATATGAGACCATCGCGGCGCTGGGGAGCAACCTCAACATCACGAATCTAAAAGCTATCGCCAAAGGCAACGAGATCTGCAACCGTTACTGCATGGATACTGTCACTGCCGGCATGACGATTGCCTTTGCCTGCGAGTGCTATGAAGAGGGTATTATCACGAAGTCGGATACCGCGGGGCTGGAGTTGAAATTCGGTGACGCCGACCTCATGCTGAAATTGTTGGAAATGATCGCCCACCGTGAGGGCTTTGGCGATGATCTGGCCGAGGGCTCTGCCTGGCTGGCCTTAAAATGGGGCGTTGCTGACAAGCCGCTGCATCTGTCGGTCAAGGGTATGGAGCCGGCCCTGCACGATCCACGCGTAAAAGTCGGTGTCGGTCTCGGTTTTGCCGTGTGTACCTACGGAGCGGACCATATGAATGCCGCTCATGATCCGGCTTTTGTGGATCCGCAATCCTTCTCATTCAAATCTGCTAAACCGCTGGGCATATATGAAGCGGTGCCCTCCACTGAAATCAGCCCGGCAAAGATCCGCAATACCATCATCCTGGAGAGGTTCTGGAAGGTTCTGGATGCGCTTGGGTTGTGTGTCTTCGGGTATGCGCCCCGCAGTGTGATGCCCGTTAATCAAATGGTCCGATGTGTCAATGCCGTCACGGGCTGGGATACAAGCCTGCTGGAATTGATGAATGCCGGCGAGCGCAGCGTCGCAATGGCGCGGGTATTCAACAGCCGGGAGGGGTTTACCATCAAAGACGACAAGCTGCCGAAAAGGCTGTTTGATCCGAAGCCCGATGGGCCCAATGCCGGTGAGCAGATCTTTACCGAAGACGAGTTTAATGCCGCCGTTAAGCAGTATTACGAAATCCTCGGTCTTGACCCCACAAGCGGCAGGCCTTTGCGGGGTAAGCTGCTGGAACTGGGGCTTGAATGGGTCGAAGCGTTGTAGCGTAAAGCTTGACTCAGTGCCCTTTTAAAATGGGTTCGGCTTATCTTCGTTTTTGTTTTTATCCAATAAATTTGAAAATTCCATACTCCAGTAATCTATTGAACACAGCACATAATAGTTTTTTTCTTTCAAGCCACAACTTACGGTGGTACCCGGGGTTTCCCAAAATGTGAAATATTCTAAATACCCTAAACTAAGGGCTATCCCCCATTTGCGGCGATCCGATTTAAAAGCGTCATTTTTCCATTGGGTAATTTCCTTGTTGGGCGGCCCATATTTCTTTGTCAATTCCTCTTTGAACCGTGTGTAGGTTTTTATGAAACGCTCGGAATTTAAATAATTTTCATCCAACTTGTAAGATGCGCCGATTAATTTATTCTGGGCGAATAAGTAAAGTAACTCAACTTTTTTATCTAAAATTTGAGTATTGTACTTAATCAGCGTCTCATCCTTTTCAATTGGCGCCATAGTTTCAGAGGCGATGACTTCTTCCGGGGACATACCCCATTTTGTATACCTGAAGTTATACGTATCCCCCCAACTTAATTTAACCTGGGCGACCATGCCGACGATAAACATAATCACAAAAATTTTCTTAAACATTATAATTCCCCCCTTAAAATTTTAGGTTATCTCCCTTCAGCAGTCGAGGCTGAATAAGCTCAAATGGTATTCGACCCGATTGATGCCTAATACGATTGTTAGAGACCCGTAAGGGCACTTTAACCGGGAACCCCTGGCCCAGACCTGATTTCAAGAAGTTGTATCCACGGCATATGTTTATAATAGCAGAGGGTTGATCTCCTTGATAACGGCCGTCGCACTCTCCGAGGCGTAGGCTGCGAGCCGGAGGCCAGGGCGGGCGCGAACGATGAACCGGCCAACCTATGTATGTAAGGCATAATAGCAAAATTCATGCAAAAAATAAAAATATTGTGGCATCAAAAGATATGTGATTTAAAATCAATCAGTTATTGTGAGAACCCTGAGGTTATCGAAATTCGTGTATGCAATAAAGGTTATACAATTAGGAAGATAAATACTCAGTGACCATTCGGATAGATGGCCTTGTATGAGACTACATTTATAAGTATATGCTGACCGAGTAAATCGCGGTTGAAAACCGCTCCCACAATCTATAATCGCTCATACGCGTATAACAAGTTTCTATTTAGATTTGACCGGCCGTTTTTTTGGCCGGCGGCTGCGCTGACACCTGACACCTGACACCTAATCCTTATCCTCTAAAGCCTCCAACCGAACATCTTGTTATTTTGCCCTGTGCCTTTGGCCACAACCTTTGAACCCTGAACGGTCGCTTTTATCTCAACTTGGAATTTAAGGCATCACGCATCCAGTCACCGAGAAGGTTGACGGCCAGTACCAGGACCGCCAGTGCAATACCCGGAAAAATAAGAATCCACCTGGTGTGTCAAGTGAAATTAAGCCGCAGTTTAAACCGGATTCGCCTGCCGTAGCAGGGCCTCGGTCGCAGTGGCCAGGGCGCGGCAGCCCCTCACGATGTCTTCTGCGGCCGTGTCCTCGGCAATATCGTGGCTGATACCGCCGATGCTCGGAATGAAGAGCATGCCGGAAGGGAGGTGGTGGGCGAGAATCTGAGCGTCGTGGCCGGCACCGCTGGGCATGCGGATCCACTTGCCGGGGGCGTGGTTCTCGGCTGCCGCAGCCAGACACTCTTGTACGGTCCCGTCCAAGGCGGTGGCTTCACACTGGGGGAATTCGGCTTCCAGATTGACCTCCACGGGCCCCTGTTCATGGGCTTCTTTCACGATACGTGCGGTTTTCGACTCCAGGGCATCAAGGATTTTTTCGTCCGTATCACGAAACTGCAGGAACATTTCGGCCCGCCCGGGGACGACACTCGGCGAGCCAGGTTCCAGGCGCACATAGCCGACGGTCCATACCGTCCGGGGGCTCACCAGGGTGGGGAACTCACGGTTGATGACATGCGCAAGCTCCATGAGGGCGACGCCCGCGTCCCGGCGGTACGCCATGGGGGTTGTGCCGGCGTGGTTTTGCTGACCCTTAAAGGTAATTCTGAAGGTGCGGATGCCCACGATGGCGGTGACCACCCCCAATAGTTTCCCCTGGGCGTCCAGATGGGGCCCCTGCTCAACATGGGCCTCCAGATAGGCGGAATAGCGATCGGGTTCAAGCCTATCAGCCGGAATTCCCGCGAGTCCCGCCTGCGTGAGGGCGGCCGGGAGGGGTTGAGCAGTCTGATGGTTTTGCGCTCTTTCCATATCGTCCCGGCTAAGCATATCGCAAAAAGAACGACACCCCAGCATGCTCATGTAGGTGCCTTCCTCATCACTCCATGATGCCACGTCCACGGTGAAGTGGGCCGTGCGCCGGTCTTCGGCCCATGACCTCGCAATTTCCAATCCGTAAATGACGCCAAGAGACCCGTCGAGCCATCCGCCCTGGGGTTGAGTGTCCGTATGGGACCCGATAAGGACACCTCGGCCCGGATTCGGAGATCGACCGAACACATTGCCGACGCCGTCCATAGACGCCTCGAGGCCGGCTTCGCCCATGCGGTCAAGGAGCCATTGACGCGCTTCCATATCCTTGGTAGAAAAGGCGGGACGTACGACACCGGTGTCATATTTCCCAATGGTCCTGAGGTGTTTCAAGTCATTCATGAGCCGTTGCGGATTAATTGCAGGCATGACGTTCATTTCTCCCTTTATCAGTTGGGGTCTAATCGCCGCTGAGCCCAAAAGCGGAAACAGTTTTAGTCTTGGCGCCAAAAGCGAATTATCCAGTAACATTTTTGCCGTGTCGATGCAATCCACGGTAATCTTGCCCAGGGAAACGTCAAAGCTGATAGCAACCCATTAATATTGACGCAATTCACTACGACCGTAATAGGCCTAAAATCCCAAATCCCAATAGCCAAATTCTTTACCCTGTTAAATGATTATTGCCTGGTGAAATTCTTGATGATTAAGGTTGCATTATTTATCTATATCATCAATTCCAAAGTGCCTATTTAACAGGGCAGGCAATAGCCAAATTCGAAATCCCAATGACCCAAACATTCCTTTATGCCACATTTCGGGATCTGCCAATCAGGACCCAGTTATAAATTGCCGATCGACGCTGCCAATAAGGTATACATACCTGCCAACATAATTTGCAATTTTCCATACTCAGATAAATTCCGGGTTGCCGGTTAGAAGGTTAACTATAGCTGTGTTGATAAGGCATCTTGACATTAAAACGGTTTCCGACACTGATGTCTCTGAAAAAAATGCTGGCGGGTCTGCTAAATTGCGAAAACAGGTTGTCAGATTCGGGAACCTCACCCGAAGCCAGATGTCCCGATTGAAATATTTTATCCTTAGAATTTTTCTGCCGATCCGGCGAGATATAGGTTGATTTTTGATATTGCAGGTTGTATCGATACCCGTGTTTCCGATTTCGAAAAATTATCCGCGCCCCTTCCCGGTGGCTTACTGAGGCTGCCCGCTATGCAGGCGGAGCGATCACCCATAATGAGGCCATACATTTATGAGGCTGGAAGAGATCCATCAAATTGCGGTTCTTGGAGCGGGACTTATGGGGCATGGAATTGCCCAGAGTTTTATCACCGGTGGGTATCCTGTGATCCTGTATGACCTTCAGGAATCTGTTTTGAACAGTGCCGAGGCTAATATCAAAAACAGCCTGGAGCTCTTTTGCGGGGCCGATCTTATCCAAAGCAAAGATATCGGTCCGGCGCTTGACCGCCTGACCTGCACGGTGGACCTGAAACGAGCCGTGGTATCGGCCGATTTAATTACGGAAGCTATTCCCGAGGACCTGGCTCTCAAGCAGGATATCTTCCAGAGAGTCGAGGATCTTTGCAGGCATGAGGCGATCCTGGCAAGCAATACCTCATCCCTGACCCTGAAAGACATCGGTGCGAGAGTCAAAAATAAACAACGATTGGTGACGACCCACTGGTTCAATCCCCCCCAACTCGTTCCAACCGTAGAGGTCGTCAGGGGCGAAAGGACGTCCGATGATACGGTCAAGGCCGCCTATGACCTGTTGCTGAAGATCCGGAAAGTACCGGTTAAAATCAATCGGGAACTTCCAGGATTTTTGGTGAACCGGATTCAGATTGCAATGGTTCGAGAGGTTCTTGATCTCTTTGAACAGGGAATCGCCAGCGCCGAGGACATCGATAAAGCGATAAAGGGCAGCATCGGATTTCGCCTGGCCAGCATCGGTCCATTGATTACCATGGATTTGGGTGGTCTCCAGCTCTGGCTGAAAGTCATGGAGAATCTGCTGCCCCGGATCCGAAGTTCAACCGAACCTCCCGAGACCTTAAAAGCGCTTGTTTCCCAGGGACACACCGGGATAAGGAGCGGTAAAGGGTTTTATGATTACAGCGCCGACTGGGGTGAAGGAGAGGTTGAAGATGCCATTCGAAAGCGCGACCGGGAATTCCTGCAACGTCTGAAAAATCTCTATGGGGAAAGTGATTCCCAACTCAATCATTAACCTATTCTGATTTGAGGCGCGCTAGAAACAGCGGCCCCATAAGGCATCCGGCGGCCATGGTTAGGAAGCCCATCGCCCATGCCAATCGGTTGCCGCCGAAGATATCGAGCACGACCCCGACGGTCAGAGGGCCGAGAAAGGCCGCACCGAAGCCGATTGTGGAATAAACAGCCAGGGTTGTTCCCCTGAAACCCAGCGGTGCAACGGCGACAACACCGGCAGTCAACGATGCTGAATCACCGGTGACCGTTATCCCGTATAAAAACGCCAGAATGGCTACCAGAAAATAAGGTAACGGTGCCGTAAAACCCAGGCCGGTTCCAAGCGCGGCCGAACCGAGCATCACAGCCGTTATCACTTTGCGGCGACCGAATTTGCGGGATAATTCGTTGCCGCCGATGCTGGCCGGAAGCCCGATCAGATTGATCAGAAAGGCGATCCGGGTTGGGCTCCAGGTAAAAGCGTTCACCGGCTGCAGCTGGATGCTGAAAGCCAGGAAAGCTACGATCCAGGAGCGCATGGAAAAAAGCTCCCACATGTGGGCGGCGTAACCGAGGACATAAGCCATTGACGGGCGGGATCTGAAGACGACTTTGAAATCCGCCAGTAGCGCCTGCCCTTTTGAGGTGCGAATTTTCCCCGGAGGAACATACAAAAAGACGATGATCAGAGCGACTGCAGCTCCGGCCGCCGATGCGGTAAAGGCCCAACGCCAACCGCCCAGTGTATTGATCTCCCCGGCCAGAAGGTAGGACAGACTGGCACCGATGCTAAAACTTGCGGTGTAAAAAGAGATGAACCGTGACTGCAGCGTTCCTTCCGTGTGGTCGCTGACCACCTTGAGCCCGGGCATGTAAATTCCGGCCAGGCTGATGCCCGCTAGAAACCGCAGTACCAGTGCCGACCAAAACCCCTGGGCCAACAGTGCAAAAGCGAGGGCTGTCAGAGCACCGAGAAGCGCTCCCAGCCCCATAATCTTGCGGGCATCCATTCTGTCGGTGATGCCGGCCAGCACCGGCACCAAAATCATGTAGCCGGCGTAATAAGCGGCGCTGATCCAGCCCGCCTCGGTGTGGCTCAAACGCCATTCGGTCTGAAAGGTCGGTAACAGGGCGGGGAATACTGCAATTGACGCCAGGCCGAATATTTCCGCCAGGCAGACCAGCAGTGTCAGCCGGTAAGGAGAGGTTTGTCTCATGGAGCTACCTTACAAGAGGCGATTAAATATGGCAACACTGGACTGTTGCTTAGAAAAGGACGTAGAATGAAACACTGACGTCAGAGAGCAGCCGCTAAAACACGAAGGCTCAGAAAAAGGGATTTTTGATGATGAGATAACCCATTTAGCCAAAGTGCCGTTTTAGTAATAATTTGCCACATTAGATTATCGGCACACTTGCTGCCCTGCAGGGGCCATTTTTTCGGAGTGCAGTCTCGGAAAAAGCTTAGTATCTTTTTAATCAAAACAAGGAGTTCGTCATGAACGTT
>CAVXXE010000075.1:0-14972 GCA_963765595.1 uncultured delta proteobacterium | reverse complement strand
TTACCTGAAATTGTGACATTTAAGTTAATTAACAAAGGCCGCATTATACAACCAACATATTCTTTATTTCACTTTAAATGGTTTGCTAAAAAACTTTTGATTTGAATAGTTGCGTCTTGAGCAGCTAATGGATTGTACAATTTTCTATGGCCTTCATATGTTCCATCCATTCCTTACTGATATCCGGGATGCCGGATAAGATTAAAATCACCTCCCTGCTTAAGAAACATCATTCAACAAGCCCGCACCAGCGGGATAAAAACAGGGCGTAGGTTTTGGCCACCTGCATCACACTGGGAATGTGGACCCGTTCGTTGGCACCGTGGATGCTTTCGGCGACCGGCCCGTAGCAGGTGGCCTGGCCCTGACCGAACAATTGAAAAACACGTAAATCCGTGGTGCAGGTCGAAACGTAGGCTTCGGTGTCGACGCCCGTCAGTATCCGGTGGCAGTCGTTGAGGATTTCAAAGGCCGGAAGGTTTCGATCCACCGCATGGCCGTCTGAACGGAACCCGTAAAATTCGATTTCAGGCGGGTTTTGCGACAGCCAGGGGCTATTCTCGGAAGCCCTCTTGATCGTCTGGATGATTTTTTGACGGATTTCATTGAATCGAACGTCGGGAAAATAGGACAGCCGGCCATGAAACGCGGCTTCGTCCGGGACCGAGGACGGCCAGTTGCCGCCACTGAACAGCCCGATGTTGAGATTCAATGGATGTTCAAAGCGCTCGTAGGCCTCAGGGCGCGGGCTGTCATTGAGCTCGGCTTCCAGCGCGCGCAGGGCCGCGATGATGGGAAAACAAATTTCGATGGCATTGACGCCGGAACTTGCAGACAGAACGTGCCGGGAAGCGCCGCGCACGGTGACCTTGAACCACAGAACGCCCACCTGATGGGTCAGGATGGTCGGTCCGAAGGGTTCCGGAATCAACGTGGCGTCGGCATCGTATCCGGCATGCAGACAGGCCAGGGCTCCGTTGCCGCTGCACTCTTCTTCGATCACTCCTTCCATGGTCACCGGAGCCTGGATTCCAAATCCGGCGACTTCCACGGCGTGCACGGCGTAGATCATGGCGGCAATGCCCGATTTCATATCCCCGGCCCCACGGCCGTAGAGCCATCCATCCTTGACTACGGGGCTGAAGGGATCGTTCCGCCAGAAATCAAGGCATCCCGGATCGACCACGTCCAGATGACCGTTTAACAATAAACTGCGGCCGCCCTTACGATCGGCCGGCCGGTATCCGACAACATTATAACGGTTCTCATACCCCCAGGGAACCGGGGCAAAACCGGGATGGTTTGCCAGTGTCTGCGGATCGATCGCCACCTTTTTCGATTCGAAGCCCAGTTGTTCAAGTTCGGTTTCCATCACCTCCAGGGCCGAGGCTTCATCTCCCAGGGTGCTGGGTTCGGCTACCAGCCGAAAGGCAAAATCAACGATATCCGCCTCCAATTTCTCCGTTGCTTCGATAATCCGTTGTTGCCTATGATCCAAGTTCGCCATATGATTTATCCTCTAATTCTCATCCGGTTTGCTGCATGCAAGCTCTCCGGGGTTGTCTGGTTGTAAATTAAGATTGTTGGTGATTGGAGTAATCCATGTAATCAGCGAAATCTGTGGATTAAAACACGGGCAGCTCTCCATCGGGAATAATCAAGGGTGCTCCTGTTTTCGCCAACACTTGTTGGACATCGGACCCGGCCGCAATTTCCAGTAGCAGCAAACCATCCTCGGTCACCTCGATGACGGCCAGCTCGGTGATGATGGTGTTCACGCAGCTTTTGGCCGTCAACGGCAGGGTGCAATGCATTAAAATTTTCGGCGCTCCACTGCGGGTGGTGTGCGTGGTGGTAACGATCACTCGCCGGGCTTTCTGGGCCAGCTCCATCCCACCGCCGATGCCCGGTGAGTACTTTCCGGGGATGATCCAGTTGGCCAGGTCGCCTGTTCGAGAAATTTCCAGGGCACCTAAAAAAGCCAGATCCAGCCGCCCGCCTCGTACCAGCGCAAACGACAGCCCGCTGTCAAAAAAAGCGGCCCCGGGTTGCAGGGTGACGTAGCTCCCGCCGGCGTCGATCAAATTGCGATCTTCCGCCCCATGGCGGGAGCGTAGTCCCATACCCAGAATGCCGTTTTCCGAATGAACCCAGACCGGTGTTTCCGCCGTCAGGTAATCCGGAATAAGGGTTGGAATGCCGATGCCCAAATTGATGACCTGCCCCGGCAGAACTTCCCGGGCGGCCCGCTGTGCGATTTTTTCTTTATATGACATGATGTGCCAATATCCCGTATTCTTGGGTGAGTTCTTCGATTTCAACCACATGGTCCACAAAAGCACCGGGGGTGTGGATTTGATCCGGATCCAGACTGCCGGTCTCTACGACCCGCTCGACCTCGGCGATCACCGTATCCGCCGCTGTGGCCATCAGCGGATTGAAATTACGGGCGCTTTTTTCATAAACCAGATTGCCGCTGCGGTCGGCTGCCGCGGCATGGATTAAGGCCACATCGGACCGTAGGGCCGGCTCTACAATCACCTCCCGGCCGTCAATGGTCACCGTTTGCTTTTTGTCGCTCAGGATGGTGTCGATCCCGATATCGGTCAGAAAACCGAAAAGTCCGGCACCGCCGGTGCGAATTTTTTCAGCCAGGATTCCCTGGGGAAAAAACTCCACGTCGATTTCACCCCGGTTCATAATCCCGATTACGGTGGCGTTGAGCCCCAGATGCGAAGTGATGATTTTTTTACACCGGCCGGCCTCGATCAATTTGGACAACCCCATATGGTCTTCGTTGGCCTCGTTTTTGATAAGGGTCAGATCCGAGGTTCCGGTTGCCAACAGTGCGTCGATAAGCAAAAAAGGGGTTCCGGGCACACCGAAGCCACCGACCATGACGGTCATGCCGTCTTTAAATCGCGAGCGGATGTTTTCAATCAAACAGGTTTTTTCGATCATTTGAACACCTATGCCGGAAAGCGCCGGGTGTGTTTATCGGCGGATTTGTAAAATTGCGTGTTCTTTGGATTACCTTGCCTGAAATTCTAAGTCAATAGGCGCTTGCAAAACATGAAATCAAAGTGCGGGTCAGTTTATAGCTTCCAGTATAATTTTGAGTAAATGATAATAACTTAAAATTTTCATAGCTTTGAATAATAAGGAAACTAATTTGCAGCTATGATGGTCAGCTTGCCTCCTTAAAAAATTTGCAATCGAAATTTTCAATATGGTTGATTAGGACAATTTTTATCATTCCAGCCATTTCTATTTTTATATCTTTAGCATTGGAACCATGAACTATCTTTGCAAGGTCATAGCACTCTGTGAGTATTCTCCGATGTTCATTAAGATGCTCTTGTTTCATTTTTTTTGAGTTATCTCCAAATCTCTCTTCTTTATATTTAAAATGATTTTCAATCGCATGTATAAGAACATCAATCGAATGTTTAATCCGACCTTCACCCTTTGTTCTTCCTAATAATGCGATTAATTGATCAATATTTTAATGTTGCATATCAATCTCAAATATCCCTTTTGATAACCTGGAGTACCAAATTGAATCCGATTCCATGACCATAGTTGCAAACTTTTTTAGATTATTGATGAAATTAATTATCGTCGGATATTTCGAAGTCTTTCTTCGGCGAAGACTCTTCGCTGCCATACGCCCCAAAATAGGCGTTATGCGAAATACAACTGTTTTTCCAGCGATTTCTCACTTTCTTGCTGATGAATGAATCCGGTCATTTGCACCCGGAGCAGATCTTACTTCATCCGGTCAGCACTTTTTCCATTTCCATGATTGCCTCCTTTCTGGATATTATCATATTCATTCAGAGACCCCAGTATTTCACTGATTGTAAATTCTATACTATCTTGTTGTTTGATAATACTTGAAGCGTCCCTGACTTTTTGCCAGAGGTCTTCATTCGATAGACATTCCAGGATTGCAGTCGCGAGTTTCTTCGAGGTCAACTCGGAGCGCCAGATGGGGCGGGGGCCAAGTTTGGCTCGATATATCTGATGGCCCCAAAAATATTGATCCAGGATATGGGGTACAATGATCTGCGGCACGCCGCTGATGGCAGCCGTTGCAGTGGTTCCCGCTCCGCCGTGATGGATCACGGCAGCCATTTTTGGGAACAGGTTTAGGTGTGGATATTTTTTAATAAAGAAAATATCAGCCGCATTCGAAAATTCAGATGGCGCGTCCCAGAACTTGCTGATTACCGCCCTTTGACCGGATAATCGCACAGCTTCAACAATTACTGAAACGATGCGGATTTGATCCCGGATGGGCATGCTGCCGAATCCTGCATAGACAGGAGGCGGGCCGGCCTCCAGAAATGCGTCCAATTCCGGTAGAAGTTGATCCGTCTGCTTTAAATGCATATAGCCGGTTTGGGTAACGGCAGGCTCGACGATATCCGCTGGAACTTTGGAAATTACGCTGTCAGAAGCCACGATGACGTGTTGTCCCAAGACATCGCGCCAGGCATCCGGAATCAGTTTTAGGCCAAGTTTCTTGCGGTGGATGTTAATCAGTCGGGTGATATTATACCGATCAAGCAGCCTGGCGATTCGCCAGGTTATTCGGTTATACCAGTTTGGAAACTTTTGATGTTTGAAGGCCGGGAAGGGATGATAGCCTGACGGCAAAACCTGGGGAGCAAACGCAATATAGCGGTATTCAATTTTCTTGAATTCAGCAAGCGTCGACAGCGCAAAGGTTAAAGACGATCCGATTACCAGATCGGCTCCGGTTATGATTTTCGGCAGGAGATCAAATTGGGCAGTTAACTCCTTTCGTAAAAAAGATACAAAACAAATAGCAGAACGCAACGAATGCGCGTTTTCCAGACCATCGATGAAGGCGGTTACATCGCTTCCAAGAGGATGAAATGGACATCCCAGTTGTTTCGCCCAGGCCGCCTTTTCCGGTGGTGCCGACAAAAGAACATCATGGCCCTTTGCTATCAGGGCCAAGGAGAGTGCCAGCATCGGCTGGACATCACCGCGTGACCCAAAGGTTGCCAGGACAATTTTCATGGGTTGATTTGATAAAGTAGTGAACTAAAATGAGCTAAAGCTATTTAGCGATTATCTTGGTAATTATCACTAGTCCATAAACTTTTACGGTACCAGATATGTCACCTTTCTCAAAGTGTGCCTCAAATTGCAGTGTCGAATCCGATTTAGCCTTAAAAAGACCATTTGAAGTAATTGATCTCCAGTTATCTTCTTTATTCATTAAAAGCTGGCTCGATGATAATAATGGCACAGTATTCCCGGTTGTTTCTAAAATTCGATAGTAAAATTCGCTATTACCAGCCGATCCTGTCAGAATAACTTCAATTATATCTCCTTTTCTAACGTTTATTTTTACTAATCCATGTTGCCCAAGTCTTTTTATCCAATTTTTACTTCGCCAGTGACCAAAAGCTCCTTTTTCTATGTTAATGCTATTTTCAGATATAGTCTGAACTAATCCTAGCGCATCGTCTTTTCGAGCAGCTATTACTTTACTTCTATTCTTAATTCCGCTAACTCTGTAGATAAATCGCTCATTAATTTAACGTCTCGGAATTTCTACAAATCGTTGGAAATATGGCGTTTTTTATGGCCATCCAAGTTAGGAAGCCACATGGAATGATGGAATAGTGGAATGTTGGAATACTGGGTATGAAAAGCGGAAAAAGATCTATTCTACAAAAAATGTTGTATCTACATTTTATGATGATGCCCATCAGGCATCCATTTTCTGCTTTCACCCAGAAAATATACCAGTATTACGAGAAAATCAATACAATTATATTCGTTTTGATACTCTAAATCCACCACTCCAATATTCCAGAACCCATGATTCCATCATTCCATTGTTCCATCATTCCAATTGCGGAGCGAAGCGGAGCTAAGTTCCCTCCTTGGCAACTACTTGGTTCGAGAAATGCATTACACCGATACTTATGCGCTGGGTCTGAATATTCAGAAATTTTAATGTTTAATACCCGGAAACTTCCTACCCA
Organism: uncultured delta proteobacterium; assembly: GCA_963765595.1. GTDB lineage: Bacteria > Desulfobacterota > Desulfobacteria > Desulfobacterales > JAFDCJ01 > JAFDCJ01. Next base: position 8,943 of record CAVXXE010000075.1, on the reverse strand, counting down.
GCACCTTTCGGTTGTTGACGGCAGCGTTTCTTTTTCTAGCCGTCCAATTGTGCACCTGTTTAAGCGCCTGGGAAGGCGAGTGCGCCCGGCTGGTTTGCCCGCTGACCTCGATGACCTTTGACCTGGCATCGGCAAAAACAGCCCGGCCGATGGGTGTGCGCATGATGACGGTCGTCCAGCCGTCTGCCGCACCGATACCGCCAAAGGACAGATCAGCATACTCGGCGGAGTAATCCGGGCAGAAATAGCAGGCAAATCGCTTCATAAACTCGAGTTCATCCAATTCGACCGTTTTGATTTCTCCGTTGATTAGATGTACCATGAGGTCTTGCTTGATATTGATTTTTCTAACATCATTCCATTCAAAATCTCCAAGTTCGGCAATTTTGGCCTGCTCTCGCTCACCATAGACAAAATTACCGGAACAAAAAAGTCCCAGGCAAAATTTGATCGAATCCGCAGGGATAATATTGAGGGTCTGCATTCTGCGAACCGCCCGGATCTGGCAAGGAGTGCCGACAAAGGCAATGCGCTGCAAACCTTTTTGGATCAGGGGGTTAAACTCTCTGAACTGAGAGTAGGTCATATAGTAATCGCTATAACGCTTCATTCCGTGGGATGTATCAAAGAAAAATCCCGCCGCGTCGCGAATATCCGCTTCGGATTCCGCCAAAAACGGTTGGCGCTGAAACGGTCCGGTAACTTTGGTTACAATCGCGCCGTCGATCTTGCCGGTTTTAAATAAATGCACCAGCAGGGCCGTGACAACGCCGCCGTCAGTGGCTTTGTCACGAATGGCCGGATCCGTCGCCCGTGCAATAGCCGTTTCGATCACCCGCCCGATCGGAGAACGCCACTCCAGCCGCTGTTGCGTTTCCTCCTCTAGTTCGTTGATTTCCGGGCATATCGTATAGCAAAGTCCGCATTCGATGCATTTATCCTGATCCGCATACCTGGGTTTTCCTTCTGAATCCAATTCTAGTGCGCCGTAATTTACGGCTGAGCAGAAGGTCACACAACCACCGCAACGATGGCAGAGACCGGGTTTTTGAACGTCTTCAATCAAGTCGGTGAAACTTTTCATTGGTTCTTCCGCTCCTTGGTAGTTAGATTGACGAACCATAGGAATGACGAATGTCAAATGTCGAATGAATAATTAAGGAATGCTGTCTATTAATAATCTTTAGTAGAGTCTTTGTGGTTGTCGATGGACCTTTTTTGCGTGCAATCTGAATCAACCATATTAGTCAATACAAATGATAGAGCGAAGCGATTCCACAATTCGTCATTTGTCACTCGTCATTCCTTTGGGTTGTTCATTCGACATTTGTCATTCCAACAGTCTCTTCAACCATAAACGATTCTATCATGGCCATAATTTGACCGGTATCAAATCCTTTGAGATGAATGGCGCCGGATCGGCATGAAGCCGCGCAAAGTCCGCATCCCTTGCATAAAGTAGCCTGAATTTCGGCCTTTCCGGTCTTATCATTGAATTCAGGGGCCGAATAGGGGCACACCGAAACGCACACACCGCACCGGCTGCAAAAATTCGGATCAATCAGGGCAACCATGCCGCTGACGGAGAGCTCAAGGGAAGATAAAACGGTGACGGCTCTGGATGCTGCCGCCTGGGCCTGGCAAATCGATTCATCAATCGGCTTGGGAGCGTGGGCCAAGCCGCATACGAATACACCGTCGGTGGCAAAGTCATTCGGTCGCAATTTGACGTGGGCTTCGGCAAAAAACCCATCATCATTTTGAGTGACTTTGTACAGCTGAGCCAAGGGATTATCTTTTTGCGGAACAATCGCGCTGGCTAAAATCAGAAGATCGCAGTTGATAACCATGGGCCGGCGCAGGACCCGATCCGTAAAGTTGATTTCCAGACCTTTTTCGCCCAAACTGGCGCCAATGCTGCATTCGTTGTTATAACGGACAAATCTTATTCCCTGATCCCGCGCTTTTCGGTACAAATCTTCGCGCAGCCCGTAAGCTCTCAAATCCCGGTATAATATGAAAATTTCAAGCTCGGGCTGAATCGATTTCAGCTCCAGGGCGCTTTTTATGGATTGGGTGCAGCAAACCTTGGAGCAATATGGCCGTTCGGCAATGCGTGATCCTACACATTGTACGAATACCACCGTTCGGCAGGCATCAAAAGCCCGTTCTGCTTTCAATTTATCCTGGAGTTCCAGGCCGGTCAGCACCCGCGGATTCAAGCCATATAAAAAATTCTCCGGCGTGTACTCCTCTGCCCCGCAGGCAATTATCGTGACACCATGTTCAAGGACACTTTCACCATCAGTTCGCACAGTGGTTTTGAAATTGCCGACGAAGCCCTCGACATTTTGAATGCGCGCCTTTAAAACGACCGTTATGTTATCATCGCTCTGAACCTGCTCGATGAGATTTTGTACATAGTGGCTTATCTTCTCACCTTGCCAGGTTTCCCTTAAATGCAGTGCCTGGCCGCCAAGCTCGCCGTCTTTTTCAACCAGATAGGTCGTGTATCCCTGCCGGGCCAAGGTACTGGCGGCGGTCAGGCCCGCAACACCGCCTCCGATCACCAGCGCGGCCTGGTTAATTTTCATCACCGGTTCTTCCAGTGGATCATGCAAGGTAACCTTGGCGACCGACATTTCAACCAGATCTTTCGCTTTTTGGGTGGCCCGTTCCATATCGTCTTTGTGGACCCACGAGCATTGGTTGCGGATATTGGTCATCTCGAACAAATATTTGTTCAGTCCGGCATTTATCAGCGTCTCCTGGAACAGCGACTCATGGGTTTTGGGGGTACAGGCTGAAACCACCACCCGGTTCAGCCCATGGTCGCGAATAATCTGGGAAATTTGACTTTGTGTATCCTGGGAGCAGCTGAAAAGGTTTTTTTCGGCATAAACCACATTCGGCAAGGTTTTGGCAAACTCAACCACCTGGGGGACATCGATAAAGCCGGCGATATTGGTGCCGCAGCAGCAGACAAACACCCCGACACGCGGTGGTTCGCCCCGAACATTGATTTCCTGGACGGTTTCTTTGGATTTTGTCTGTGTCCCGCGGGCATCGAAGAGCCTGCTGCCGGCTTGACCGGCTGCCGCACTGGCATCGATCACCGCCGATGGGATATCTTTGGGGGCTTGCAACGTGCCGCAGACATAAATACCCGGCCGGGAGGTCCGGACCGGATCAAGGCCGCCGGTCTTCACATATTGATGTTGATTCAGATCGACCTCCAGCTTTTCAGCCAGGGCGACGGTGCTGGTACCGACTCCCAACCCCACCGACAGGACCACAATATCAAACGCTTCGCCGACGCTGTCTCCCTTTTCGTCGACATAGCGGATGAGATGGGTGCCCTTTGCATTCATGGGCTCAACATGGGTGATGCGGGACTTGATGAACCGAACGGCAAGATCGTCTTTGGCACGGTTGTAATAGCGTTCGAAATCCTTGCCGAAGGTTCGAATATCGATATAAAAAATGGCTGCATCCAAACCGTTTTTGCTGTGCTCTTTGGCCAGAATGGCCTCTTTGACGGCATAGGTGCAGCAAACCGCCGAACAGTATCCCCGGGCTCCGCTATGGTTATCTCGCGAGCCCACACACTGAAGCCATGCAATTTTTTTCGGCTCTGTTTTATCCGAGGGCCGCAGCAGATGTCCCCCATAGGGCCCGGAGGCGGACAGGATTCTTTCAAATTCCAGACTTGTTACGATATTCTCGGATTTCGAATACCCGTAGGTGTCATAGATCCGCGGATCAAATGGGCGGCCGCCGGATGCTAAAATCACGGCACCGACATTCAACACTATTTCCTGCGGTTGCTCCTCGAAGTCGATGGCACCGGTGGGACAAAATTTCTGGCAGGCTTTGCACTTGCCTCTGGTAAGGTAGATACACTGTTCGGCATCGATGGTGTATTTTAAAGGAACTGCCTGGGCATACTGAACATAGACGGCCTTGCGTTTGCTCAAACCGCTGTCATAGGGGTTGGGGACCTTTTTAGGGCATTTCTCGGAACAGGCACTACAGGCGATGCACTTGTCCATATCCACGAATCGCGGGTTTTGGGTCAAACTGACCTCAAAACTTCCCTCTTCGCCGATAATGCCGTTGACTTCGGTCAGTGTCAGTAATTCAATATTGATATTCCGGCCGACCTCGACCAGTTTGGGGGAAATAATTCACATCGCGCAGTCATTGGTGGGGAATGTCTTATCCAGCTGGGACATCATTCCCCCGATGGCGCTGGATTCTTCGACAAGGTAGACGTAGTAACCCGAGTCGGCCAGATCCAGGGCTGCCTGCATTCCGGCAATACCGCCTCCGACCACCAATACCGAACCTGAATTAGATGTTGGCATAATCACTCCGGCATTAAAAATGATGTAATATTTGTAAGTTCAAATGAACTTTTAGACAGTCCCAGAGTTTGTTCATCAATCCCCATGCTTAATCCGAGCAGTTGCGTATAAAGAATCGGGACGACCGGCTCCCAATTTCCAGAACTCTGTACTATCCGATGTTGAACCCAATCAAACTGCAAATGGGTATATGGACAGGCTGTACATAAAAATTGGGCGCCTGCCTCTTTGGCGCTGGTTATCTTGTTTAGAGCCATGTCCATCGCCAAACGGTCATTTGTGCCTGTCAGGGGCGCACCGCAGCAATCCAGCTTGCGGGCCCAATCAACACTATAGGCCCCGGTAATTTCAACAAGTTCATCGAAAAGTACCGGTGACACCGGATTATCGAATCCGGTAATTTTGCTCGGCCGGAGGGCATGACACCCATAGCTGACTGCGATTTGAAGGCCGCTGTAGGGTTTTAAAATGAATGGTTTCAAATGCTTAAGCCCCACATCACGGTGCAATACCTCGAGCAGATGATTTACCCGGATACGGCCTTCATAGTGCAGTTTTTCTTTGGTCAGGATAGCGTTGACATCTTTTTTTAAGTCCTGATCCCGGCTTAGGAAATCCTCTGCTTTTTTAAATGACCCGTAGCAGCACTTGCACATCGCCATGATATTCAGCCCGGCTGATTCAGCCACCGCCAGGTTTTTGGCAGCCGATAGTACAAAGGCGCGCTGGTTTAAATTTCTAACCGGATATCCGCAGCAACTGAATTCGGTAAACTCGACAAGCTCGATGTCCAGCTTCTCAAACACAGCTGTGGTGGCATCGGCATACTGGCTTACTCTCGCAGGTATGTTACAGCCGCTAAACAAGGCATATTTCATTTTTTTATCTCAACCTGACCCGGATAAACCGGAAATTACAAGCATCAAATACTTCTGCGGTTCAAAGGTTCAAGGTTCAGCGTTCAGGGTTACCTTTGAACCTCTTAACCCCTGAACCCAAAACGGTACTAACCCCTTTCTTTCGCAGCAACATTTTTCAGATCAAATAGCAGGTCGCACACCTCAACTTCCTGTGGGCAGTTTTCCTGGCATTTGTAACAGGTCAGGCAATCCCAGATCATTTTCGCACCGGCGGCCAGCTGCGTTAATCCCAACCCCAGGCAGCTCATAATTTGATGGGGCAATAGCCCCAGCGCCTGCTCCGGGTGGTCATAGTTCCCGACCACCGGGAACACCCGTGGTGCAACTCTGACAGCTGAAACAATGGGAAAATGTGCGGTCTTTTACAACCGGCTCCGATCTTCAGGTGATTTCGTATTCAAGGCAATGGCACCATCAGGCTTCATGAGCCCTGCAAATTTGCTGGCAACCTTTGCAACGGCATTTTCAACGGGCAGGGCGTAGTCATCAGCATGCAACTTTGGCTGAATCAGCAGGCCGCGGGCAAAGGAAAACGGCGTCAATATGGCGGCGAGCGGCGGACCTTTTAGCAGCAGTTCTTCCCGCACGGCATACCACAATTCCTTTAGCTGGATTCCGGACGGACAGCGAACCGTGCAGCGGTCACAATTTGTGCACAAATAGACACCCTGCTGGATGGCTTTGAGCTGCGTGTCATCCGTAGCTCTGCCGGAAACCATTTTCTTGAGGAAGGTTATTTTTTCCGAAGGCAGAATATACTCATTGCCGAGCGCTTCGTATATCATGCCGGCCGAACAATGGAGACTGCAGCTGCCGCAATGGGTGCAGGCGTCCAATTCCACCATCTGGCGGGTTAAAATGTTTGCCGGCAAAGATCTTTTTGGATCCATCACCTGACCGGCGATTAGGCTCAGCGGAACGGAAAAAATGTGAAACATCTTGCTGAACGGAAGATAGGCGAGCCCGGCGAAACAGGCGATAATGTGAATATACCAGAGGATGGTGACACCTTCAGCATGGTCTAGGGGAACGCCACCGGCGTCATGAGTTTGGCCATGGTAAATCCGGTAAAGGCCCATTTCGCAGAAGCATGGCAATCCAGACAGTTGCCTTCGTGCACCTCGTAACCGGCAGATAGGAGATCATCATCACTGCGGCGTGCCGCTCGCCGAGCTGATCCACGCCGAGGTGCCTGGCACGCACCTTGCGAGCTTCGCCCGACTGCTTCGGCGCCTGCTGCCGACCCCGCTGGTGACCACCGACGCCGGGGCCACCGTCGAGGTGGCCGTCCACCGCAAGGCCGGCGATCTGGTGCTGCACCTGGTGGCCTCTCGCCTCAGCCGGCCCGGCACGCCGCCGGCGCGGATGCGGAGCTTCGAGCCCGTCCGCGGCGTCAACGTCCACCTTCGCGGCCTGAGGGTGTGCAGGTCGGTCACACACGTGACCACCGGCGATCGCGTGGCGTGGGACATCGACCGCGAGGGCCTCAAGCTCACCCTCGACCTGCGGCAGCCCCATGAGGTATTCCTCTGTGAGGGCACGGAGTAGGGCGAGCAACTTGTTGCTCGCCGACCCGGTGAGATGTTCCGGTCCCGCGAGCAAGTGTCTTGCTCGCCCTACGGGAGACACATCATGTCCAACTTGCTAAGGCCGAGGATTCAGTCGACGGGGGTTCTTGCATCGGCTTTGATGGCCGGGCCGGCGGGGGCGGCCAGGCCGGCACCTCGTCTTCGGCCGGCCTGGGCCAAGCTGCCGAGGGCTCAAGATCACCGAGATCAACACCTTCCTGGTGGCCAACTGCACGTTCGTGAAGGTGTACACCTCCGAAGGCGTCTCGGGGCTGGGCGAGGGGTCCTTCACGGGCCGGGCCCTGGACCATCGAGGCCGGCATCGCCGAGCACGCACGGCTGCTGGTGGGCAAGGACCCGACCGACATCGAGCGGCTGTGGCACCAGATGTTCCGCTGGCCGTGGTGCGCCCGCGGTGGGGCCATGCTCAGCTCGGCCCTGGCGGCTATTCACATCGCCCTGTGGGACATCGCGGGCAAGCTGCTGGACGTGCCGATCTACAAGCTGCTGGGCGGGGCCGCCCGCGACCGCATCCGCCTGTACACGCACGTGCAGGCTCGCACGGCCAAGGCCGTTGGCGAGAAAGTCGCCAAGGCCTGTGCCGAGGGCTTCACCGCCGTTCGTAGCGGGCTGGCGTTCCTGGAGGGCTCCAAGCCCGTCGGTGCCCGTGGAACCTCGGCAAGGCCGTCGCGGTCATCCAGGCGATGGGCGAGGCGGCCGGCAAGGACGTGGACCTCGTCGACGACGCCCACGGCATGCTCAGCCCCACGCAGGTGCTCGAATACGCCAAGGCCATCGAGCCGATGCGCCTGATGTTCCTGGAAGACCCCGTCCAGCCCGAGAACCTCGACGGCCTGCTGGGCGGTGAAGACCACCGTGCCCATCGGCATCGGGGAGAGCATCTACACCAAGTTCGGCTTCCAGGAGATCATCGCCGACCGCCTGGCCAGCTACGTCCGCCCGGACGTAATCCACGCCGGCGGGATCACCGAGGTCCGCAAGATCGCCGCGATGGCCGCGGGGAACTTTGTCGACGTCGCCCTGCACGTCGCCCCCAGCCCCGTGAGCAACCTGGCGGCCGCCCACGTGGCGGCGGCCACCGACAATTTCTCGTGATCGTCGAGATCACCGGCCATCCCTCCTGCCGCAGCCAACAGGAGAAGGACCTCTTCGGCGGCGGGGACATCGCCGTCGAGAAGGGCTACGCCCTGCTGCCGCGTGAGCCGGGCCTGGGCTGCGACCTGGACGAAGCGCTGGCCGCCAAGGTGCCCTATCGCCCCAACGACCTGCCGCGCCTCGAGTACGGCTACCACGCCGATCAACTGGGGCATCGTCCGCGTGGGGCGAGTCCCGACGGACTCGCCCCACGGGAGAGAACCCGAATGCAGATTCGCTCGGCCATGTACGACTACGCCCGCGGCAACGCGGTGCTGCCGGCGTTCCTGCACGGGCTTGTGGATCGTGTCGCCTGCATGGCCTCAATGCCCTGCTGCTGTATTGCGAGGACATCGCCCAGTTCCTTGTGCCGGGCTCCACGAAGGCACGCTGGACCTGGCCGCCCTCTGCGACTTGGACGCACATGGCCGACAGCGAGGCGTGACGCTCATTCCCGCGAGTTAACCTGCTCGGCCACGCCGGGCAGTCTCTGCGACACCCGCAGTTCCACGACCTCGGCGAAGACGAACACACCTTCGACCCGCGCAAAGGCGAGACCCTGCGCGTGCTGACCGACGTGCTGCGTGTCGCCGCCGAGACGTTCGAGGGTCCGTGGATTCACCTCGGCCTCGACGAGGCCTGGGCCCTTGGCTCGCGTCACGACCCGGCCGGGCCTTGGCCGATCGACTTGTTCTGCCGGCACGCCAACGCCTTGGCCGCCGCCACGGCCGGCCTCGGCCGGCGACCGATGTTCTGGGCCGATATGATCAGCCGGTACTACCCCGAGCACGCCAACCAGCTTGACCGTCGGCTGATCGCCGTGGACTGGTACTACCAGCCGGACACGAGCTTCCCGGGCCTCTCGACGTTGCGGCGGGCCGGCCTGGACGTGGTCGTCGCGCCGAACATCTGCTCGCAGCGCACGGCCCGCTA
>CAVXXE010000074.1:0-43652 GCA_963765595.1 uncultured delta proteobacterium | reverse complement strand
GGTTTTATTTTCAGACATTTAATTTATGCGTTTAATCGCGGCTGAAAAGCCGCTCCCACAAAGTTGACACCAAGCCTTTGAATCAATTAAAATTGATAGAATTCCTTACTTCGTCATTCGTCACTCGTCATTCGACATTCTCTTTTCAGTACCCATAATCAACAGGCTCCGAGAAAACATGATTTTTTATGGCCAACCCGGCCATCCGTTCATGCCCGAGTAGGTCCTGGTAAGCACGAGGGCTGCGGATACTGTCTACCCGGTGATTTTGCCATTTTGCAAAAAGCATCGCGGTCTTGCTCTCGTTACGATAATCGATAAACGCCTGATGATCGCGGTTGTAGTAACCCGGCACGGGAGACGGGTGGGCTCCCCATGGAAAATGAACAACCGCACTGACGCGAAAACCCGGGGTGATCACACGATTGGGGTCTGCACTGATATGATCCGGCGGAACGATTTCCTCCGCAGTAATGATGACATGACGACTTGCCAGGCAGGCATCACGGGTCACCCCCAGGTTGCCCCAGGTGTTTGCATTGCCGTATTCATCCGCACGCTGAACATGAACGATGGCGACATCGGGGTTGATCGCCGCCACCGCGGTCAGGCGATCGGCGCTAAACGGACAGGTCATTGTTTTCAATCCTGGATTGGTTTTAAACAGATCGCTGCCCAGCGCCGTGCGCGTCGGCATGAAAGAAACTCCCATGGCCCCGGCCCGAAGCGCCATCGCCAGAGTTAGATTGGAATGATCCTCTATTTTGAGCGTTCCCGTCTCAATGCCCCGCCGGAAATTGTAGCCGGAGCCTGTGATGACGTTTCCCACCCAGGCGGCTTTGATCTGGCGCACGCATCCGGCACCGATGACCTGATCGAACAAAATATCGGATATCGGACCGATTAAGCATAGATTACGTTTACGTTGACGGATAATCTCGTGGGCAGCGGCAAAGGGGATAAGAGATTCCAGCGACAAACCCATGGCGACAGAGCTGTCGTCGGGCAGGAAACGTTGAATGGATTCTGACAAAGATATTAATTTTGAATCGGGCAAGTGTTCGGCAAACCTCCATAAAAATTTTGAATTAAAAGCTACCGCAGAGCCGCGAAGTGCGCAGAGAATATTTATATTATGTTTGCCGCTGAGAGGCCCCGAATACGCGAGATGACCGCTAGATTGAGTATATAGCGTCGGCCGGTCTCCGGCAAACATAAAGGGCAATAGGCCTTAAATACGAGTACTTACATGTGCGTGAAAAAGTGAAAATTGCAAGCAACACTATTGCCCGCAGGGCGTGTGTTTTTAACTTTCTGCCCTTGTTCACATCCCGTTGCTTTTTAGCGGGGCTCACCAGAAAGTTAAAAGAAAAATTCCTCTGCGATCTCTGCGACTCGAGCGAAGCGGGCGGTGAATCAATGTATAAACGATAATATACTCCTTACTATTACCCAAAATCGATCGCAGAATTTCCGAGGTAGGGTACTATTCCGACTCTTTGCCCTGCTTCATGGACTGTTCGAATTCCTCGAAAAACTTGTTGTGCTGTTTCCAATCCGGTCCAAAGTGCTTGTTGAAGAAGCCACCGAGTTTATCAAATAGCTTTCCCCACACAGGCTGACCGCCTTTAAGGACCACGTCTGCCAGAAATTCATCCAGTTCACTCATTTTCTCCTTGGGCAGAAAGGAAACCGCACCGAGCTTGATGGATTTTTCCAGAGCTTCAGGTGTCATTGCGTACGCTGTCAGCATGACGGTTGGAAATCCGCGTTTGACCGACAGTTTCAACAGGTCAAATCCGTTTACCCCCATGATATCCAGGACGACGATATCAAAGGTGTAGCTCAACAGGTATTGGCGCGCGGTATCATAATCATTTGCTTTGCGGATGAAACACATATCCAGCACTTCTTCCACGGTATCGGTAACATCCACTTCATCATCAACAATTAAAACAACCTTGTCCTGCAAAAGTTTGGTGCTATCCATCTGCATTGCTCCTTTCCGGGGTTGGTTCTTATTCTGGACCATATCACTGTCGAAAGTATTAAGTCAATGACCATCCGTTAAAATGCCAATACGAGCTGAAGTTGCTATCCGAGCAAACTTATGGTAATCAGCTGATCCGGACAGGCCAGAATTGAAGATTGCAAATTGCAAATTGAATATTTGTGGAATTACTGAAGGAATATTCATGTTCACCCCTCTTGAAGAAAAGCAACTCATAAAACACAATCACCGGCTATCCCACGACATAACCATCGGCCTGGTTGCTTCCCGCCATGCCAGCAGCAGACTGTTTCACGAATTTTGCGACGATCTAACCCGTTTGGTACCGAAAATTAAAATTTCAAAGGTGGAAGCCGACCCCCAGGGCCCACCGCAAATTCTCATAGGTGCCAATCTGCGGTATCAGGCCATCCCATCCGGTTATGAGCTGCAACCGTTTCTTGAAGCGTTGGCAGCCTTTGAATCAAATCACTTGAAAATAGCTAAACCTGTCAAAATCCTTCTGAAAAAAAACAAATTGCCGGCAGCCCTGACCATATTTATCGCCCCTCAATGCACATTTTGCCCCCAGATGGTTCAAAAACTCATTCCACTGTCGATGGCGGGCGAAAACCTTCAACTGACAATTGTTGACGGGACACTTTTCCCCGAGATGGTGCAGACCCATGGTATCCGGTCAGTACCGACCATTCTGCTGGACGACCAGTTCCGCTGGACGGGATCGGTGCCGCTTGAAGAACTCATTGACGCCATTAACAGCCGCGACCCCCAATCGCTGGGGCCTGCTTCCCTTGAAAATATCATCAAAGAGGGCGGCGCCGGTCGCCTGGCCGCCATGATGCTGGCGGCCAAAAAACTATTCCCGGCTTTCTATGATCTCCTCACCCACGATAAGTGGCCGATTCGATTAGGGGCCATGGTGGTTATCGAAGAAATTGCCGGGGAAAACCCGGATCTCGCGGCGGATGCCCTCAGTCCCTTATGGGACCGTTTCCACGAGGCTTCCACCCAAATTCGGGGAGACATCCTCCATGTTTTTGGTGAAATCGGCGATCCCCGTTCGGTTGCATGGCTGGAAACCGTATTGTCAGGTAATTTCGATCAGGAAGTGAAAGAGGCGGCCAGAGAGGCGGCAGAAAAAATCGCTAATACGGATACCCAAGCCGGTAATGAAGAATGACGATTGAAGATTGAAGATTTGTGGTATCGCTCTCCGAGGCGTAGGCGCTACAACCCCTACGAGCCGGAGGCTTCGCTCTGTCGTTTCTATTTACATCGATAGAATTGCTTAAATATTCAATCTAACGGAGCCATCAATCATATGCAAATGTAATGTGATTTCAATAAATAGGTACTAAACAGAGCGGTTCCCAGTAACAAAAAAACCCTGTCGCATCAGCGACAGGGCTTCGTTTATTGGAGTTATTAGTTATTCGTTATTGGTTAATAGATTAGGTGATTGGTTAAAAACCTATTCGACGGGTATCCCTGACCGGCATTCGGCGATCAGACCTATTCTTCATCCTTGACGGGCTTCTTTACCGCATCCTTTTTTGTCGTGGTATCCGGCGGATCCTTTTTTACGGCCGTAGCAGCTTGCTTTTCAGGTGCCGATTTGGTTTTCTTTGCGGGCGTATCTTCTTTCGTTTCCCCGACAGCCGACTTGGCTTTTACCTTCGCCGACTCAGTTTTTACCTTCAATGGTTCGTCTTTGGTTTTTACAGACGCCTCCTTCACGGAAGCTTTTTTGGCCTCTACCTCAGCGACTTCTTTTGTATCTGTCGCTTTGACTTTTGGTGTTACGGGCGTCTTTTCTTTTTCGTCTTTTTTGACACCCTCCGCAACGGCAGGAGCCTTTTTATCAACGGCTTTCTTTTTTTGCTTTCCTTCAGTTTTTGTTTTCTTCTTTTTGGTCTTCTTCTTTTTGGTGGCCTGGAGAGCGATCAATTCAACCAGTGACATGGGAGCGGCATCTCCCGGTCGTCTTCCCAGTTTTATAACCCGGGTGTAGCCGCCGGATACCGCGCCAAACCGCTCGTCGGCTTGTTCAAACAGCTTATGAACAACTTCTTTTTCTCTCACGATAGCGAGTGCTTGACGTCTGGCATGCAAGTCACCACGTTTGGCCAGGGTGATCATGTGATCGGCCCAGCGTCTAATCTCCTTGGCTTTCGCCCCGGTAGTCCGGATACGCTCGTGTTTAAGCAAAGAAGTAACCATGTTCCTGAACATGGCATTGCGGTGACTCGGCGTTCGATTCAGTTTCAGGCCTGCTTTACGATGTCTCATTATACTATCTACTCTCCTTCCTCAGTCTCTTCCTCGGGCGGTGTAAACCCATCAATCTTCATCCCAAGCGAAAGGCCCATCTCAGTCAGGACTTCTTTGATCTCGTTTAATGACTTTCGGCCGAAATTTTTAGTTTTCAACATCTCCGGCTCAGTTTTACTGACCAATTGATAAATTTTATGTATATCCGCATTTTTCAAGCAATTTGCACTGCGCACGGAAAGCTCGAGTTCCTCAACACTGCGGTATAGATTGTCATTAAACTGGGGCGTTTGGCGTTCTTCAGTATCTGTATCCGGTTTCGGTTCAAGCTGTTCATCAAAATTAATAAAGAGCGTCATCTGTTCTTTGAGTATTTTGGCAGCATAGGCAATGGCATCTTCCGGCGCAACGCTCCCGTCTGTCCAGATTTCCATAGTAAGTTTGTCATAATCTGTACGCTGGCCGATACGGGCATTTCCCACTGTAAAGTTGACGCGTTTGATGGGTGAAAATACGGCATCGATGGGTATGGAGCCTGCAGGATCATCCTCATCTTTATTTGCTTCAGCTAGAGCGTAGCCTTTGCCGACTTTAACTTTCATTTCCATCTTCAAGCTTGCTTTTTCCGAAAGCGTGGCGATGAGCTGCTTCTTATTGAGAACTTCGCAGTGCCCATCATCGCTGATAATATCTCCAGCTGTTACCGGACCTTCACCGCTCGCATCGATGCGCACTGTTCTGGCTTCAGGATCTGTAACTTTAAAGCGCACCTGCTTTAAATTCAGAATAATCTCGGAAACATCTTCAAGAACTCCCGGGATAGCACTAAATTCATGCATCACAGCATCGAATTTAACCGATACGATAGCAGCACCGTATAAGGAAGAAAGAATTATTCTCCTTAAGCTGTTGCCGATGGTAATTCCAAATCCTCTTTCAAGGGGTTCGCAAACAAATTTGCAATAGGATGGATTGCTGGTTACTTGAACTTTTTCTGGCGTCATCAACTCCTGCCAGTTCATATACATAAGTTCATCAGACGGCATTTTTTGATCTCCTGATTATTTCAGGTTTTGATATTCTGACCACAATTTGCGGTCACTCTGCCCTGGTTGTAATTGCATGTGTGATGCAGTAGAAATTACACTATTTAGAGTAAAGCTCGACAACGAGTTGTTCCTGGATCGGCATCGTAAGATCCTCACGAATCGGAAAATTCTTCACCATTCCCTTCATGTTGTCTTTTTCAAGATCAAGCCACTGGGGAACTCCCCTGCGAACGACTGCATCAAGGGAATCTTGAAGTGCCTGAATCTTTTTGCTTTTCTCCCGTATTTCTATTGTATCACCAATTTTAACGACGAAAGACGGTATATCGACACGTTTACCATTGACCAATAAGTGCCGATGACGAACAAATTGCCGGGCCTGGGCACGCGAGCTGGCAAAACCAAGCCGATAGACGACATTGTCCAATCGTCGTTCCAGCATCACAAGCAGGTTTGTACCGGTAATTCCTTTCTGACGTTCCGCTTTATTGAAAAACAGATGAAACTGTTTTTCAGAAAGCCCGTACATTCGTTTTACTTTTTGTTTTTCTCGCAGCTGGACACCGTAATCCGATGGCTTTCTGCCCCGACGCTCTCCGTGTTGGCCCGGTGGATATGCCCGGCGGTCAAAGGCACATTTATCCGAATAACAGCGATCACCTTTAAGAAAAAGCTTTAGATTTTCCCGTCGGCATTGCCGACAAACGGAATCCGTATATCTTGCCAAGTTTTCCTCCCTGTTCTCAGTTAATTAGTTGACTGGCTGATTTGTTGATTGGTTGTAATGAATAGGTTCCAAACATCTTATTAAATTATCTAATGAATGAAAAATTTATGTAGTCAACTTTTCTACCAGTCAACCAATCATCTAATTTATACTCTGCGTCTTTTAGGTGGTCGGCAACCATTGTGAGGAATGGGGGTGACATCCTTGATCGTTACCACGCTAAATCCGGTGGACTGCAATGCTCTCAATGCAGATTCCCGTCCCGGACCGGGTCCTTTGACATATACTTCCACACTTCGCATGCCATGTTCCATAGCCTTTTTTGCAGCATCCTGAGCCGCGAGTTGTGCAGCAAAAGGCGTGCTTTTGCGCGACCCTTTAAATCCCTGAACGCCTGCGCTTGACCAGGCAATGACATTTCCCACCGTATCGGTTATAGTGACAATGGTGTTGTTAAAAGTCGACTGAATGTGAACAACCCCATTGGCAACATTTTTTTTAACTGTCTTTTTAGTACGGGTTCTTTTCGCCATCTATACGCCTCTCAAAACTAACAATTTTCTATTAAGGAATTCTGTCAAACTTACAATTATGATTCCAAAAATAACGGAGCGAACGGCTGACGGCGGACCACAGATCGTTTCGGCTCAGTCGGTATCAAATTTCACTTATTTCTTCTTAATTCCGCCTTTCTTTTTGACAGCTGACCGTTTCGGCCCCTTGCGCGTGCGTGCGTTAGTACTTGTCCGTTGCCCCCTGACGGGTAAAGATTTCCGATGTCGGAGCCCCCGGTAGCATCCCAGATCCATTAATCGTTTGATATTCATGGATATTTGGGTACGGAGTTCTCCTTCAACCTTATAGTCGCTATCGATGACCTTGCGGATATCGTTGATTTGTTCTTCGGTCAAATCATCGGTATTGGTATTCGGATCTATGTTGAGCCGGGAAAGAATGCTTTGAGAGGTAGTTCTACCGATCCCGTAAATATAGGTCATACCGATTTCAATCCGTTTTTTTCTGGGTAAGTCAACCCCCGCAATTCTTGCCAAACCGTATCCTCCTCTATCCTTGTCTCTGTTTGTGTCGTTTATTTTCGCAAATAACCCGCACAACCCCTTTTCTTTTAACGACTATACATTTGGGGCACATTTTTTTTACTGATGCTCTAACTTTCATGTAAACCATTCCCTTTTATCAATTGAATATTTTAGATTGGATATTCAATATTCAATACCGATCCCCATTACTTTGACCGGTATGTAATTCTTCCACGAGAAAGATCGTAGGGTGAAAGCTCAACCGTCACGGTATCACCCGGCAGGATTTTGATAAAATGCATGCGCATTTTTCCTGAAATATGCGCAAGCACCCGGTGCTTGTTTTCCAACTCAACTTTGAACATGGCATTCGGTAGGGTTTCGAGTACGACACCCTCTACTTTTATTGCCTCCTCTTTAGCCATTCGCTGCTCCTGTCTCGTTTCTTCAAATCGAATTACCATCAAATCCGGCCGTGATGGCATTGTGTTCATATGATATGATATAATTGCTTTCTCAGTTCTACTTTGTCACGTTATCCTATCAGTATATTTTAATTGCTCTATACCAGTCTGTTACAGCAAGGATCGGAAGCAAAGTTAAATACGCCGAAGTAGAGCTAGTATCGTCCCTTCATCTTACCGCCACTTTTTTTCAAAAAGCCTTCATAATGTCGGCTGAGCATGTGAGATTCCATCTGAGCGACAGTATCGATCGCCACTCCAACCACAATGAGAAGGGCTGTGCCGCCAAAATAGAATGGAACGTTGAACCTCGTAATAAGAATCGATGGCAGTACGCAGACTGCCGAAACATAGATAGCACCACCGAGGGTTATACGGGTTAACACCTTATCAATATAATCGGCGGTCCGTTTGCCGGGACGAATCCCGGGAATATACCCGCCGGCTTTTTTCATATTGTCGGCGACATCGACAGGATTAAAAGTAACAGCGGTATAAAAATAGCAGAAGAAAAAGATAAATGCGACGAACAATAACTCATATACGACATTGCCCGGCCGCATGGCGGCTGTGACAGTTTGGATCCATTCAACCTTAACAAAGCTACCGATGGTCGCTGGAAACATAATAATAGAAGAAGCGAAAATCGGCGGAATAACACCGGAGGTATTTATCTTTAAGGGCAGATGGGTACTTTGGCCGCCATACATTCTGCGGCCGACCACCCGTTTGGCATATTGCACCGGGATGCGACGCTGCCCCTGTTCGACAAATATGATCAACCCGATAACTGCAACCATCAAGACGAGTATAATCAAAATCGCAAATATTCCCATCTCCCCGGTGGAAAGAAGACGAACGCTGTTGACAATGGCCCCCGGCAATCCGGTGACAATACCGGCAAAGATTATCAGCGAAATACCGTTACCAACGCCTCGTTCGGTGATCTGCTCGCCCAACCACATAATGAAGGCCGTACCTGCCGTCAGGGTAATGACGGTCAGCAACCGAAACCCCCAACCCGCCATCAATACTACTGGAGCACCGCCGGGAGAGGTCATACTTTCCAATCCCACACTGATACCGAAACCCTGGATAATACTCAAAACCACCGTGCCGTACCGGGTGTACTGGGTAATTTTTTTCCGTCCCTGTTCGCCTTCCTTTTTTAATTGTTCAAGATGGGGGATAACTACCGTTAGAAGCTGCAGAATAATGGAGGCGCTGATATAGGGCATAATACCGAGCGCAAACACGGACAGCCTCTGGAAAGCACCGCCGGAAAACATATTGAATATTCCGAATATCGTGCCTTCGGCTTGTGCAAAAAAAGAAGATAGCGCAACGCTGTCAATTCCCGGGACCGGGACGTGAACGCCGATGCGATAGACTATCAGAAGCCCCAGGGTGAATAGGATTCTTTTTTTTAGTTCGGGTATTTTAAATATGTTCTGAAACCCGCCGCCGATCATTATATAACCTCTACTTTACCACCAGCCGCTTCAACTTTCTCTCTGGCGCTTTTGCTGATTTTGTTTATTTTAATATCCAGCGCATAGTCTATTTCACCGTGTCCCAGAAGTTTGATCCCGTCTCTTTTACCACTCAACAATCCTGCCTGAACCAGCGCCGCCTCATCCACGACACTCCCTTTGTCAAATCGCTTTAGATCCCGAATGTTAATCACGGCAATGTTTTTCCTGAATATGTTGGCAAACCCGCGTTTGGGCAAACGGCGGTGCAGCGGCATCTGACCGCCTTCATAACCGGGTCTTACCCCGCCGCCGGAACGAGAGTTGTACCCCTTTGTTCCTCGGCCGGCGGTTTTCCCGGTACCCGATCCCACACCCCGCCCTAAGCGGCTTGGGGCTTTGCGAGATCCTTTCGCGGGTGATAATTCATTTAACTTCATCAGTCTTCTCCTCAGCTTTTACCAAATGCGAAACGACATTGATCATCCCTCGAGTGGAAGGTGTATCCTGAAGCTCGACGGTCTTGTTTAATTTGGTCAATCCCATGCCTCTCAGGACTTTACGATGCTTTTCAGGTCGTCCAATCATACTTTTTACAAGTGTAATTTTTAGCATTGCGGCCATCAAATATATCCTTTCTACAAATCCTCAACACTGATTCCGCGCCGCGCGGCAACCTGGTCGCGGCTTTCAAGCTGTTGGAGACCGGCAATGGTTGCCTTTACCAGGTTGTGGGGATTATGAGATCCGAGACACTTGGTTAGAATGTTTTGAACACCGACAGCCTCGAGCACTGCCCGCACGGCACCTCCGGCAATCACACCGGTACCTTGGGCGGCAGGTTTCAGCAAAACCCTGCCGGCACCAAAACGCCCGATTACTTCGTACGGTATGGTGCCCTCAATAAGTGGCACGTTTACCATGCTCTTTTTCGCTTTTTCGACACCTTTGCGTATGGCTTCCGGCACCTCGCCGGCTTTGCCGAGTCCAAAACCAACCGCACCACCACCATCACCGACGACAACAATGGCACTAAAACTGAATCTGCGACCACCCTTGACGACCTTGGCTACCCGATTGATATGAACCACTTTGTCAATTAATTGAATTTCATCTATATCCTGCTTAAACAAGAACCTGCCTCCTTCATTCTCTGAAAAAGATTAGAGCGATCAACATGCGGTATTAAAAAATCAACCCGGCTTTGCGGGCCCCTTTTGAAAGAGATTCGACTCGCCCATGATATAAAAAACCATTACGATCAAATACGACTTCCTTGATACCCTGATTCAGCGCGCGCTCGCCGATCAGTTTGCCGATAAAATTTGCTGCTGCCACCTTGTTTTTAAATTTAGGGGCGTCTTTTGCCTGTTGATCTACGGTGGATGCTGCAGCCAGTGTGCGTCCGGCTGTATCATCTATGATTTGGGCATATATATGTCTTGCACTGCGAAACACACTGAGCCTTGGTCGCTGGGTTGTTCCGTGGATTTTTTTTCTGATTCTTTTTTTCCGCTTTAGACGAGCCTGTTGTCTTATGTTCATTGACCCCATTTGTATATTTCTCCCCGACAAATGACTAAGAACGAATGACGAATTATGGATGTCGCTCTCCGAGGCGTAGGCGCTACAACCCCTACGAGCCGGAGGCTTTGCTCCGCTATTATAAAATTTAAGATCGAAAAATTCCTTAATTAGTCATTCGTCATTCATCATTTGTCATTCTATTTAGTTCCGGTCTTGCCGGCCTTTCTTTGAATATGTTCCTCGGCATACTTAATGCCCTTGCCCTTATAAGGTTCAGGCGGTCGAATTCGCCGAATGGCCGCCGCTGCAAGACCGATTTTTTGTTTGTCGATTCCGATCAGTTTAATATTGTTGTTTTTGGCGACGGTTGCCGTAATTCCCTCCGGCAGGTCATAAGCTACGGGATTTGAATAGCCGACATTAAAAATAATTTTCGCGCCGCTCAGTTCAGCACGATAGCCGATGCCGTTAACTTCCAGATTACGCTCAAATCCCTGGGTCACACCGGTAATCATGTTGGCCACCAGACTGCGGGTAAGTCCCTGCAATGCCCGGCTGCGCCTGTCTGCAGTCACCATGGTGACATTCATGACACCGTCTTCAATCTTCAAATCAATGGCAGGATGGATGGATCGGCTCAGTTTGCCTTTTTCACCTTCGACTGTCAGCGACCTGTTCGCATATGTAATTTTGGTTTTATCCGGTATCGGTAGCGGTTCTTTTCCTACTCGAGACATTTGCTGTTCTCCTGGATATAGCTGAATAGCAGCAATGGTGCAAAAATGCTGAATCCGCTTTTATAAAGTCATCCCGTTTTTATTCCTAAATCTTCATTGGTCGTAATTTGGGATTTCAGATTGCGGCTTTTGGATTTATGGAATCGCTACGCTCTATCAATTTATAATAGACAGAATTCCTTAATTCTAAAATCCGAAATCCAAAATCTAAGATCTATTTGTTACACCCAACTTGTAACGGGACAAGAATGAGCTTAAATTTTTTTTAAAAACCATCAATTACCACCCCACCCCTCTACCAGACATGGCAGAGAATCTCACCACCGGCGTTCATTTGACGCGCCTTTTTATCGGTCATGACTCCCTGTGAAGTGGATAAAACTGCAATGCCCATACCGTTGAAAACCGGCTTTATCTCTTTGGATTTTACGTAAACCCGCCGGCTGGGCTTGCTGATACGCTTGAGGCCGTAAATCACATTGGATTGTCCCGGACCATATTTGAGATAAAGTCGCAAAATACCCTGCTTGCCGTCTTTGAGGAATTTGTAGTTGCGGATGTATCCTTCAGCCTTTAAAATTTTTGCCAACTCGATTTTTAAAGTCGATCCCGGAACATCCACGCTGTTAAATTTCGCCTTGGCCGCATTACGTATGCGGGTTAACATATCGGCTATTGGATCACTAATCGCCATTGTTTTCTCCTTAAGTTTCACTCCAGGTCATCATTTTACGTAGACCATCTGCCGGAAGCCAGCTGCCGGCGACCAGTAGTAGCCAACAACCAGTGACAAGCTGCCAGCAGCCAGTTACCAGCTAGATTTTACCACTCCGGGCAGTTTGCCCTGGGATGCAAACATACGAAAGCAGATCCGACATACGCCGAACTTTCTCAAATAACCTCTGGGTCGGCCACAAACCTGGCATCTGTTATAGACTCTTACTTTAAATTTAGGTTTTCGCATCGCTTTTATTCTAAGCGCTTTTTTTGCCAAATCGTCCCCCTATTGAATAAAAAATTGAAGATTGAACATACAGATTTGATAGGGTTGTATCATTTAATTCCGGAAGGGCATCCCCAACAACCGAAGAAGCTCTTTTCCCACTTCATCATTTTGGGCTGATGTCACAACACTTATGTTAAGTCCCTTGATTCTGTCAATTTTATCATAATCTATCTCGGGGAATATAATGTGTTCTTTGATCCCCAAAGAATAATTGCCACGACCATCGAAGGCTTTACCCGATATACCCCTGAAGTCGCGAACTCGGGGGAGAGCGACATTCACCAACTTATAGAAAAAGTCGTACATGCGATTACGCCGTAAGGTCACCATGCACCCGATGGGCATTCCTTCCCTTAGTTTAAAAGCGGCAATTGACTTTTTAGCCCGTGTTATCACCGGATGCTGACCTGCAATGATTTGAAGCTCTTCGGCCGCCGTGTCCAGCAACTTGATATTTTGAATCGCCTCTCCCAGCCCCATGTTCAAGACAACTTTTTTCAGTCTGGGAACCTGCATGATATTTTTAAATTTAAACGTTTCGATCAGCTTCGGAACCGCTTCTTTTTCGTAAAACTCTTTTAGTTGTGACATTCTGATCCTCCGGCACACATGTCTATGTATCCAGCGCTTCGTTGCATTTCACACAGACACGAACCTTTTTCCCATCCTCCAGCCGCTGCATCTTGATTCGTGCAGGACCAACACATTTGCCACACATCACCATAACATTGGACCATTGGATCGGCATTTCTTTTTCGACAATTCCGCCCTGTCTGTTTTGGTTGGTCGGCTTGCTGTGACGCTTGACCATATTTATCTTTTCGACGAGGACGCGATTTTTTTTGCGATCGACTTTAAGCACTTTACCGATTTTTCCTTGGTCTTTGCCGACAATGACTTTTACCTTATCGTCTTTTTTTATATAGCTCTTATTTGTCAACATTAGCAGTTGTTCTCCAGGTCCTTTTGAATGACCAGTGACGAATTATGAATTTCGGACCCAACTCTTAGACAATGGAGTATAAAAGATAAAGGGCATTCGTAATTTGTCAATTACAACACCTCCGGTGCCAGTGATATAATTTTCATAAACCGTTTGGCGCGCAACTCTCGGGCTACCGGACCGAAAATACGGGTCCCGATGGGTTCTCTGGCCGCATTGATCAAAACCGCGGAATTGTCATCAAACCGGATAAAAGATCCATCCGGTCTTCTGATTTCTTTCTTGGTTCTTACAATAACGGCTTTTAACACCTCTCCTTTTTTCACCTTGGCATTCGGTATGGCTTCTTTGACGGACACCACGATGATATCTCCTATGGATGCATACCGCCTCCGGGAGCCACCGAGCACTTTGATACAATAGAGCACTTTAGCCCCGGAATTGTCGGCCACGGTTAATCGTGTTTCTGCTTGAATCATTTTTCCCTCTTCCCCTTACAATCAAACAGCCTTTTCAACGATTGTAACGACCCGCCATCTTTTGCTTTTACTCAGTGGGCGGGACTCTGAAATCAGCACCTTGTCACCAATCCGACAATCATTGTGATCATCATGGGCAGCGAATTTACTACGTCTTCTGACATACTTTAAATAAAAGCGATGCTTAACCAATCGTTCGACCAGCACGGTAACCGTTTTATCCGCTTTGTTGCTGGTGACCGTACCGATCATTTTTCTTTTCATTCCTCGTTGTTTCATGCCAGCCACTATTCTTTATCTTTCTTATTGTTGATGGTGACTTCTCCGATAATTGTCCTTAACCTGGCAATTTCTCGTTTCGTCAGTTTCATTCTCTGAGGATTTTCAAGTTGACCGATTTCGTGTTGAAATCGCAAATTAAATAATTCCTCTTTGAGATCCGATACCTTGCGATGCATTTCTTCCAGGTCCAAGTCTCTAATCTCACTGGTTTTCATATGCTATCGCTCCTCTCAATAAATTTGGTTTTGACTGCAAGTTTATGGGCCGCCAGCCGCAAGGCTTCTTTGGCCAGGTCTTTGGAAACCCCCTGCATTTCATAGAGTATTCTACCGGGACGTATGACGGCCTCCCATCCTTCCGGAGACCCTTTGCCTTTGCCCATTCTAACTTCAGCAGGCTTCTTGGTAAACGGTTTATCCGGGAAAATACGAATCCAGATGCGGCCCCCTCTTTTGATATGACGGGTCATTGCGATACGGGCCGCTTCAATCTGTTTGGCGCTCAACTTTCCGCATTCAGTCGCCTGTAAACCGAATTCTCCAAAATTCAATGTGCAGCCACGCCGGGCGACACCTCTCATTTTTCCTTTTTGCTGTTTTCGAAATTTTACTTTTTTGGGACTCAGCATATTCTTCGTCTCCTAAAAACTAACTCGCGATCTCCACTTGATCTTTTTTCAGCACCTCTCCTTTGAAAACAAATACCTTGACGCCGATGATTCCGTAGGTCGTGCGCGCTTCAATAAACCCGTAATCGATATCCGCCCTGAGCGTATGCAGCGGTACTCTTCCCTCCCGGTACCATTCGGTCCGGGCCATTTCAGCGCCCCCCAGCCTTCCGGAGCAAATAATCTTTACACCCAGTGCACCAAAGCGCATGGCGGAAGTAACCCCACGCTTCATGGCTCGCCGGAATGCGACCCGTCTTACAATTTGAAGCGCTACATTTTCTGCTACGAGTTGGGCTTCGATCTCCGGTTTTCTGATCTCCTGGATGTCAATGACGACTTCGTGAGTGGTCATCTTCTCGACATCTTTTTTCAGTTGTGATATTTCAGATCCTTTTTTACCGATCACAATCCCCGGCCTGGAGGTATAGATTCTCAATCGGACACGCTTGGATGATCGTTCAATCTCAATCCTGGAAACACCGGCGTGATAAAGCTTCTTTTTTATAAATGTCCGCAGCTTATGGTCCTCCAGAATATACTGGGCATAGTTCTTTCCGCCGAACCACCGAGATTCCCAGGTTTTAACGATTCCAAGTCTTAATCCAATCGGATTTACTTTCTGGCCCAAGCTCTACCTCCTTTGCTATTCCGACGTTTCATCAGCTAAAGTGACAGTAATGTGGCTGGTTCTTTTCAAAATGCGCGTTCCCCTGCCCCGTGCTCTCGCTTTCCAGCGTTTCAGGGTAGGCCCCTGGTCTGCGGTGATATTACGGATAATCAGCAAATCGATGTCCACATCCGCATTATGATCCGCATTGGCAACGGCTGAACGGACAATCTTTTCAAGTATACTCGCCGCTTTTTGAGGCATGAATTTAAGTATTTGAATCCCGCTTTCCGCAGATTTGCCTTTGACGGCACCAATCACTTTATGCACTTTGCGCGGTGAAATGCGAACATATTTTGAAACAGCTCTAACCTCCATGGCGCTAACCCTTTTTGCTTATTTGGATAAGTCTCGAATGTGTGATTATCTCTTCAATTTGGATTTCTTATCACCGGCATGCCCGTAAAACGTGCGGGTTGGTGAAAATTCACCCAATTTATGCCCCACCATATTTTCTGAGATGAACACCGGAATAAATTTTCGGCCATTATGAACGGCCAGTGTAATCCCAACCATTTCCGGAACAACCGTTGAACGTCTTGACCACGTTTTGATGACTCTGTTGCTGCGGGATTCCTGGGTCACCAGCACCTTATTCATGAGTTTCGGTTCAACATATGGACCCTTTTTTAACGATCGTGGCATAGGTACCCTCTGTTATTGGTTATTTTTTGCTGCGTTTTTTAACGATAAGACGATCACTGCTTTTATTCTTGCGCGTTTTGTAGCCCTTGGAGGGAACCCCCCATGGACTGCATGGATGTCGCCCGCCGGAAGATCTTCCTTCGCCACCGCCCATGGGGTGGTCGACCGGATTCATCGCAACACCTCTGACCTTCGGTCGTCTTCCCAGCCAGCGCTTCCGCCCGGCTTTGCCCAGATCGATGTTCTCATGGGTTACATTGCCCAGCTGACCGACGGTGGCCTTGCAATTGATCAGAACCATGCGAACCTCACTAGACGGCAGCTTAATCAAGGCATAGCGATCTTCCTTTGCCATCAGTTGGGCATAGGTTCCGGCACTTCGTACAATCTGCCCGCCCTTCCCCAATCTCAGTTCAATGTTATGAATCTGCGTTCCCAGAGGGATATTGCTGAGCGGTAATGTATTGCCCGGCTTAATGTCGGCATCGGGACCTGATTTCACAATATCGTCGACTTTAAGATTCACCGGTGCCAGGATATAGCGCTTTTCCCCATCGACATAGTGCAGCAGGGCGATCCTGGCCGAGCGGTTCGGATCATACTCAATTGAAGCCACTTTAGCCGGTATACCGATTTTATCCCGCTTAAAGTCAATGACCCTGTAATGCCGTTTGTGACCGCCGCCGCGATGCCTGCATGTAATTCGGCCTTTTGCATTCCGTCCGCCGGATTTTTTGATTACTTTCAGCAGCTGTTTTTCCGGCTTCGTTTTTGTTAGCTCTTCAAACGAGGAGTAAGCTTGAAAACGTCTCCCCGGAGATGTCGGTTTTACCCTTCTAATCGCCATTGGTAGCTCCTAATTCTATACACCTTCAAAAAAATCTATCCGCTCACCGGGCATCAACTTCACAATGGCCTTTTTCCAATCCCGGCGTTTGCCAGTGATTCGCCCTCTCTGTTTAACTTTACCCGTAACCTGAATGGTTTTTACATCGGACACCCTTACATTGAAGACCGTCTCGATGGCCCGTTTAATTTCAATCCGATTCGCCCGGCGGTCCACCTCGAAAGTAAGCTGATTATACATTTCTTTCTGGATAGTGGTCTTTTCAGTAATCAGGGGTCTTTTAATAATTTCATTTGCGATCATGCAAGCAGCCTCCCCTCAATGTTTTTTACCGCAGGCTCGAGCAACACTAACATCCGGTATTTTAGAATGTCATAAACGTTCAGTCCTTCGCTTCGAAGCACTTTTACATCGGGTACGTTTCTGGATGACAATTCTAAATGGTCATTGTGTGTTTCCGTCACAATCAGGGCATTTTTAAGTTTCAGTGTTTTAAGCACTTCGACGAATTTTTTTGTTTTGGTCTCTTCGAGTTCAAACTGGTCCAGAACAACCAATTCATTTTCACTCAATTTGCTGCTCAATGCCATTTTCAGCGCCAATTTCCTGACCTTCTTGGGTACTTTATAGGAATAATTTCTCTTATCCGGCCCGAAAACAACTCCCCCGCCCCTCAACAATGGAGATTTGATATCACCCCGACGTGCCCGCCCTGTGCCTTTTTGGCGAAAAAGTTTTTTGCCGCTGCCTCTAACGTCGCTGCGATGTTTAACGGCTGCAGTCCCAGATCGGCGGTTAGACAGCTGCATGGTGACAACTTCATGCAGAACACTTGGCTTGACAGGGATGCCGAAAACATCATCCGCAAGCTCAATCTGTGAAATTTGTTTGCCTTCTATATTTTGGACATCGATCACCGGCATACGCTTCCTCATTTAATATTGTCTATACTTGATAAAGTAGAATTAGTCCTGTTTAAACTTGGGCTTATTGATGACGACCAGGCCGGATTCAGCCCCCGGTACCGCACCTTTCACCATAAGCACATTTTCGTCGGCACGAATATCCACGATTTCAAGGTTCCGAATGGTTTTGCGATCATTGCCGTATTGACCCGGCATTTTTTTCCCCTTGATCACCTTCGCCGGCCATGCACTGCAACCGATGGAACCCGGCCGCCGAACGTTTCTGCTGCCATGGGTCAGAGGGCCCCGATGGAAACCATGACGTTTGATGGCGCCGGAAAAACCGCGTCCTTTCGAGGTGCCCACGACATCAACGCGATCACCCGTTTTGAACATCTCAACGGTAAGTTCCTGGCCAAGGCTGTAGTCCCCGGGATTTTCAACAGAGAATTCTTTCAAATATCGAAAACATTGATCACTGCTCTTCCGGAAATGCCCTTGCAATGGTTTATTGACCCTGTCTTTTCTTTTGCCGCCAAAACCCAGTTGCAGGGCATCATACCCGTCCGTGTCCTTCGTCTTTAACTGGGTTACAACGCATGGCCCGGCTTCAATTACGGTTACCGGCACAAACCTTCCTTCAGGGGTGAACATTCCCGTCATCCCCAATTTTTTCCCTAAAATTCCTCTACTCATAGCCCAACATATCCCTTTTGCACAGCTGTTTTCATTTTTATCGCCTCTACCGATTTGGCAGAGCCCATTCACTCCATGGAGACGGGAACCAAGAATTTGGGAAGCCGGAAATGATCAACCCTGCCAGAGGTGTCGATCTCCAACTGCCTAAATAAGGATGGCAAACTATAGCTTTATCTCAACATCGACCCCCGGAGAAAGATCCAACTTCATCAAAGCATCAACGGTTTGTTGAGTAGGCTCGAGGATATCTAGCAGCCGCTTGTGGGTCCGCATTTCGAATTGCTCACGCGACTTCTTATCGATGTGGGGGGAACGCAAAACGCAATATTTATTGATACGCGTCGGCAAAGGTATCGGCCCCACTACTTTTGCACCGGTCTTGGCCGCCGTATCAACAATGTCCGTTGCAGACTGATCCAGCAACTTGTGATCATATGCCTTGAGCCGAATCCTGATCTTGGTGTTCGTTATCATTGATCTCAATCTTTCTTTTTATTCGATAATATCGCTGACGACTCCGGCACCCACCGTGCGCCCGCCTTCGCGTACCGCAAAGCGAACCTCTTTCTCCATGGCTATCGGCGTTATCAGCTGCGCTTCGATCGTTACATTGTCTCCGGGCATCACCATCTCGACGCCCTCCGGCAACGTCAATATCCCCGTCACATCGGTGGTCCGAAAATAAAACTGCGGCCGATACCCACTGAAAAAAGGCGTGTGGCGACCACCTTCCTCCTTGCTCAATATGTATACTTCCGCCTTGAAATTCGTGTGCGGCGTGATCGTACCCGGAATCGCCACCACCTGACCGCGCTCAACGTCCTCGCGCTTCGTGCCGCGTAACAACACGCCGATGTTGTCGCCCGCCTGGCCTTCATCAAGCAGCTTGCGAAACATCTCCACGCCCGTACAGACCGTCTTTAATGTCTCGCGAATCCCGACAATCTCCACGGCATCACCCACATGGATGATCCCGCGCTCCACCCGACCCGTCACCACCGTGCCACGTCCCGATATGCTGAATACATCCTCGATCGGCATCAAAAACGGCTTGTCTATATCACGCTCAGGCTCCGGTATAAACGTGTCGATCGCATCCATCAACTCAAATATACACTTGGTCTCTTCGGCATCCGGATCTTCGCTCTCCAAGGCCTTCAACGCACTGCCCCGGATAATCGGTGTGTCATCTCCAGGAAATTCATACTTGTCCAATAACTCCCGCAGCTCTAACTCCACCAACTCGATGAGCTCCTCATCATCCACCATGTCGCATTTATTTAAAAATACCACTATCTTAGGCACTCCGACCTGACGCGCCAACAAAATGTGCTCGCGCGTCTGCGGCATCGGGCCGTCATCGGCCCCCACCACCAATATCGCCCCGTCCATCTGCGCCGCTCCCGTGATCATGTTCTTGATATAGTCCGCATGGCCCGGACAGTCTACATGCGCATAATGACGCGTCGCGGTCTGATACTCAACATGCGCTGTCGCGATCGTTATCCCGCGCTCCTTCTCCTCGGGCGCCTTGTCAATCTGATCAAACGGTATATAGTCCGCCATCCCCTTTAAACCCAAATGCTTGGTGATCGCCGCCGTTAACGTCGTCTTGCCATGATCAATATGCCCGATCGTTCCTACGTTGACATGCGGCTTGGTCCGCTCAAACTTTGCCTTCGACATATTTCCGTCCTCCCCTTTGAATTGACGGTTGAAAATTGAATATTGGTATGATTTTAGTCTTTATTTTGCCTTACCAGCGAAAATGGGCAAACGCTTTGTTGGCTTCCGCCATTTTGTGGGTATCTTCTCTTTTCTTGGCAGAAGCGCCCCGGTTGTTGGCAGCATCCATCAGTTCCGCAGCAAGCTTATTGGACATACCTTTTTCCGGTCGTTTACGGGCAAACCCGATAATCCAGCGAATCCCCAGCGCAGTCCGCCGCGATGGACGTATTTCAGTGGGAACCTGATAGGTTGAACCGCCAACCCGTCTGGATTTTACTTCGATAATAGGGCGTACATTATCCACTGCCTGTTCAAAAAGTTTGAGCGGAGATCCTTTTGTTTTTTGCTCCATGATGTCAAATGCATCGTAGAGAAGCGACTCGGCTGTGCTCTTTTTGCCATCACGCATGACGGCATTGATAAATTTTGTGACCAGTTTGCTGTCATATTTTGGATCGCCCATGACCGGCCGCTCAGGTACTTCTCTTCTTCTTGGCATTTTATATTTCGACTCCTCAATCGGAAAATAACACTTAATTGCTCACACTAAAAATTGATTACTTGGGTCTTTTGGCGCCATATTTGGATCGTCCCTGTTTGCGGTCTTCAACCCCTAAAGTATCCAGCGTTCCCCTGACGATGTGATACCTTACGCCCGGCAAATCCTTGACCCGACCACCCCTGACCAGCACCACCGAATGCTCCTGGAGATTATGGCCGATACCGGGAATGTAAGCGGTAACTTCCACGCCGGTGGTCAACCGAACACGCGCGACTTTTCGCAATGCTGAATTCGGTTTTTTGGGAGTAGATGTGTAAACCCTGGTGCATACCCCTCTTTTTTGGGGTGCCCCTTTGAGTGCCGGAGTGTTTGTTTTCTTCTTGATCTGCTTCCGGCCTTTTCGAACTAGCTGGTTGATTGTGGGCATATTTTCCTCATTTTTCTGGTTAATCCGGTACAAAGCTTATATTGTAGCAAAATGTTGATATGTATACATGAAGAGCACCAAAGTCAAGACTTTTATTCCAATTTTCAATGATTTTTATGCTATTCATCCAGTCACAACCGTCCCTGTTCCTTCCCCTGAAACGGTATCCGCTATACGTGGCCGGGATCCGAATTCCATCGGAAGCATTAAGCGACCTCAATCCCCGTATCATTGTACAATGGCAGGCCCGTTCCGGCTGGAATGAGTCTGCCCATAATCACGTTTTCTTTCAATCCTTTGAGATCATCGACCGATCCTGCGATGCTCGCATCGGTGAGAACTTTCGTGGTTTCTTGGAACGAGGCCGCAGAAATAAAGCTATCGGTACTCAAAGAGGCCTTGGTAATCCCGAGGATCAGGGATTCGGCCACAGCCGGCTGGCCGCCTTTTTCAATGACCGCGCGATTGGCCTCCTCAAATCTGATCTTGTCGACCTGCTCTTCCTGGATAAAATCCGTATCGCCCACGTTCAGCACCTTCACCCGCCTCATCATCTGACGAACGATCACCTCGATGTGCTTGTCGTTTATACGCACACCCTGCAGCCGATAGACCTCCTGGACCTCATCAACAAGGTAACGTGCCAGGGCGACTTCACCCTTAATGCTGAGGATGTCCTGGGGAATCGCCGAACCGCCGATGAGCGCCTCACCCGCTCTAACGTAGTCGCCTTCATAAACGTTAATATGTTTACCCCGGGCGATCAGATACTCTTTCTTTTCACCGACATCAACAGGCGTCACGGTGACCTTCTGTTTGCCTTTTTTCGTACTTTTAGCAATGGACACATAGCCGTCGATTTGACTGAGTACCGCGATTTCCTTTGGTTTTCTTACCTCAAACAGCTCTGCCACCCTCGGCAGACCACCGGTGATGTCCTTGGTCTTAGTGGTTGCTCTGGGCAGTTTGGCCACTACATCACCGGCCTTGACGGAATCCCCTTCTTCCACCAGCATAATCGCATTGATGGGAAGAATATACCGCGCAACAGCAGATGATCCCGGGATCTTTGCGGTCTTGCCGTCCTCATCTTTAATGGAAATTCGGGGGCGTTCATCAGCGTCTTTGGATTCGATTATCGTCTGGCTGGATTTACCGGTGACGGGATCCACTTTCTCCTGCATGGTTCTGCCGATCACAATATCGCCAAACTTGACACTCCCGTCCACTTCCGAAAGAATCGGCGTCGTAAAGGGGTCCCAGGTAGCCAAAAGCTCACCGGCTTTCACCTTCTGGCCCTCTTGAACCTGCAGATGGGCACCGTAGATGACCGGAAAGCTTTCCAGTTCGCGTCCACCATCACTCAAGATGGTAAATTTGCCACCGCGCCTGTTCATGACCACATAGCGCCCTTCCGAGTTCTTCGACACACTGAGTTCGACGAATTTAACAATACCATCCACCCTGGACCGGATATCCGCCTGTTCCACTCTCCTGCTGGCCGTACCGCCGATGTGAAAGGTTCTCATGGTCAGCTGGGTGCCGGGCTCGCCAATGGACTGCGCCGCCAGAATTCCGACTGCCTGACCGTTTTCCACCTGTCGGCCATGTGAAAGATCCCGGCCATAACATTTGGCACATACGCCGTTTTTGGCTCGACACGTTAAAACCGAACGGATATTCAGTGTCGTCAAACCGGCTTCTTCGATTTTTTCAACAACGTGCTCCTTGATTTCTTCTCCGCTGCGGCAGATAACTTCTTCGGTAAAGGGATCGATGATATCTTCAATCGCCACACGTCCTAAAACCCGTTCCCCTATCCGCTGGATAATCTCCCCGCCTTCCATCAGGGGCTCAACTTCAACCCCCGTCATGGTACCGCAATCTTCTTCAAGCACCATGCAATCCTGGGCAACATCCGCCAGACGCCGGGTAAGATATCCTGAATTGGCGGTCTTCAGGGCGGTGTCGGCCAAGCCTTTGCGAGCACCGTGGGTTGAAATAAAATATTGCAGCACCGAGAGCCCTTCACGGAAATTGGCCACAATGGGAGTTTCAATAATCTCACCGGAAGGCTTGGCCATCAAGCCACGCATACCGGCCAACTGTCGCATCTGATCCTTGCTGCCCCGGGCGCCGGAATCGGCCATCATGTAGATGGGATTAAAGCTTTCCGAAATAATCGGTTGTCCTTTTTCATCCAGCAGGGGTTGGTCGTCTTTGTCGGTCATCGGTTCTTTTTTCATGGCGTCCATCATCTCGTTGGCGACATCATCCGTAGCTTTGGCCCAAATATCGACGACTTTGTTGTATTTTTCTCCCTGGGTGATAAGGCCTTCGGTATATTGCCGGCCGATCTCGGTAACCTGTTTTTCGGCACTTTTTATGATGGTCTGTTTGCTCTCCGGGGTGATCATCGCATCAATTGAAATGGAAAGCCCACCCTGGGTTGAATATTTATACCCCAGGTCCTTTAACCTGTCGGACAATATGACGGTGGCTTTGGCCCCCAGATTCCGGTAAACGTAATCTACCAGTTCACGCAGCATTTTCTTGTCCATGACATGATTGACGATATCAAACGGAATCACCGGTTTTTTCTCCACCACCTCGAATAAATGGTAGCCCTCATCGGCATAGAGAACGTGTTTGCTGTATTCTCCGGTATTCAGGGAATAAACTGCTTCCACATCGGTATCTGCGCAACCGAAGATGCCCTTGAATTCGTTAAACGTCAATCGGCCGATATTCCCGTCAACTTCTTTGTCGTCTGCCTGGGAAAATTTATGAACGAGGTCGACAAAGGTCTCTCCTCCATTAAGCAGTTCCAGAACCTGACGGGCTTCTTCGTCAGTTGCCACCTTAATGCGGCGCATCTCCATGACGTCGACTTTCGGTATGATTTCCCATAAAAAAACTCTTCCGACAGTTGAATCATAGCGCTTGCCGTGCGTCCGCAGGGTTATTTTGGTATGCAGATCGACGGCATTGCCATCGTAAGCAGATCGAACTTCATCAATGTTGGCAAAAATCCTTCCATCGCCTTGACTGTCGGCAGCCGTGCGGGTTAGATAATAGATCCCCAATACGATATCCTGGCTCGGCACGATAATAGGACTGCCGTTGGCCGGAGAGAGAATATTGTTACTGGACAACATCAGAACCCGCGCTTCTATTTGAGCCTCGACGGAAAGCGGAATATGTACCGCCATTTGATCACCGTCGAAATCCGCGTTGAATGCCGTGCAGACAAGGGGATGCAGCTGCAAAGCTTTGCCTTCAATGAGAATCGGTTCAAAGGCTTGAATACCCAAGCGGTGCAGGGTTGGCGCACGGTTTAACAGAACCGGGTATTCTCTGACCACTTCGTCTAAAGTGTCCCAAACTTCAGGGACTTCCCTCTCGACCATTTTTTTGGCACTTTTGACGGTCGAAACCAACCCTTTTTGTTCTAAACGATAATAAACAAACGGTTTAAAAAGCTCCAGGGCCATCTTTTTCGGCAACCCGCACTGGTGCAGCCGCAGATCCGGTCCCACTGTGATCACGGTACGACCTGAGTAATCGACCCGTTTCCCCAGCAGATTCTGGCGAAACCGCCCCTGTTTACCCTTGAGCGTATCACTGAGGGATTTCAACGGACGCTTGTTCGACCCGGTAATCACACGACCGTGACGGCCGTTGTCAAACAGGACGTCAACGGATTCCTGCAGCATCCGTTTTTCATTGCGAACGATAATGTCGGGCGCTTTCAGTTCGATCAAACGTTTCAACCGGTTGTTACGGTTTATCACCCGGCGATAAAGGTCATTGAGATCAGAGGTGGCAAAACGTCCACCTTCAAGCGGCACCAGTGGCCGAAGGTCCGGCGGTAGAACCGGAATGACTTCCATAATCATCCAGGTCGGGTCGACGCCGGATCGTCTAAAGGCATCGACAATCTTAAGCCGTTTGGCCAGCTTTTGGCGCTTGGCCACGGATCCGGTCTCACGGATGTCAATTCGGAGTTGTTCGTACAATTCATCCAGGTTTAAACTTGCCAGCAGTTCTTTGACGGCTTCGGCACCGATGCCGGCATCGAAATTATCCCCGTAGGTTTCCCGGGCTTCAAGATATTTTTCATCAGACAGCAACTGCCCCCAACTCAACGGGGTGTCTTTGGGATCCAGCACAATATAGCTGTCGAAATAAAGCACCTTTTCCATGTTTTTGAGCGTCAGGTCCAGCAAATTGCCGATCTTGCTGGGTAAACTTTTTAAAAACCATATGTGCGAAACCGGGGTTGCCAGTTCAATATGGGCCATGCGTTCTCTGCGCACCTTGGATTGAATGACTTCAACTCCACATTTCTCGCAGATAACACCTCTGTGTTTCATGCGCTTATATTTACCACAATTGCACTCATAGTCTTTGGTGGGACCAAAAATCTTTGCACAAAAAAGTCCGTCACGTTCCGGCTTAAAGGTGCGATAATTAATGGTTTCCGGTTTTTTAATCTCACCATGAGACCATTTTCGAATCTGCTCCGGCGACGCCAGCGCAATTCGTATGGCTGAATATCGTTTAGGATTCGTGGGTTTTGCAAAGAAATCATAAAGAGTATCCATGGTGTAATCCCTATATGTTTAATTTATGGTTAGATGGAAAAAGTCGATAACGAGGTGCAAATCAAAACAGCCGGTGATCTGATTCCATCTTTTTGGTGTCAGTGTTCAGGTGTCAGATCTCAGTTCTTGTACTCCCCGATCCTGACACCTGAAACCTCTATTTTCTTATAACATGTTGTCAGAAAAAAGCCGATAAGGGCCCAAAAGCGCAGACCCTTTGCTGGACTATTCCGTCCCCTCCAGCAGAGCAATGTCAAGACCCAACGACTGCAGTTCTTTGGTCATAACCCTGAATGACTCCGGTATGCCGGGTTCCAGCACATTTTGTCCTTTTACAATTTTTTCGTACATACGGGTTCGGCCGGCCATATCATCGGATTTGACGGTTAAAAATTCCTGCAGGGCATAGGCGGCACCATAGGCTTCCATGGCCCAGACCTCCATTTCCCCGAGCCGCTGTCCGCCGAACTGGGCTTTACCGCCGAGGGGTTGCTGGGTAACCAGCGAATAAGGTCCGATGGAACGGGCGTGAATTTTATCGTCAACAAGATGATGCAGTTTCATGACATACATCGCACCCACCGTAATCTTCTAATCAAAAGGTTCGCCGGAGCGGCCGTCATACAGCGTCGCCTGTCCGGACCTGCTAAGGCCCGCCTCTATCAGGAGATCTTTGATTTCCTCCTCCTTGGCACCGTCAAAAACAGGCGTGGCCATAAAAACACCTTCCTTATAATACGAGGCATAATCGGCTAATTCCTGATCGTCCATCTGGCTAATTGCCTTTTTGAGGGCCGGCGTAGAGAAAATCGTCTTCATTTTCTCCCGCAGAGCTTTTATTTTTTGCTCTTCCAGCAATTGGTTGAGCTGGTCACCAAGCACCTTGGCCGCCC
Source organism: uncultured delta proteobacterium (assembly GCA_963765595.1). Classification (GTDB taxonomy): domain Bacteria; phylum Desulfobacterota; class Desulfobacteria; order Desulfobacterales; family JAFDCJ01; genus JAFDCJ01. Next base: position 17,054 of record CAVXXE010000074.1, on the reverse strand, counting down.
GTCCCAGATGAATTTCTAAAATCTGTCCCACATTCATCCGGGAAGGCACCCCCAAAGGATTTAAAACCATATCGACAGTGCTGCCGTCTTCAAAATAAGGCAAGTCTTCAATCGGCAGGATTCTCGAAACGACCCCCTTGTTACCATGGCGGCCGGCCATTTTATCACCGACGGACAATTTGCGCTTCATGGTCACATAAATTTTGACCATTTTAATTACTCCGGGCGGCAGGTCGTCCCCTTTTTCGTAGCGGCTGACCTGCTGTTCAAAGGCCAGTCGGCAAAGCTCGCATTGATCTCGATAGCGATCGAGGATTTCGTGTACTTCCTGGGTCAGCCCGGGATCCTTTAACACGATGCCTTCAAGCTGCACGATCGGTATCTTTGCCAGTGTTTTGACATCGATTTTGGCCCCATTCGCAATGATGACTTTCTTATCCTTTTTCAAAGGCGCATATACCTTTTGCCCAACCAGCAGCTTCTCGAGCTGGGATCTGACGACATCAGCGACCACTGCGAGTTCATCATCTCGATCTTTTTCCAGAGTGGCAATCTCTTCATCTTCGATAAGACGCGTACGATCGTCTTTATCAATTCCCCTTCTCGAAAACACCTTGGCATCGATCACGGTTCCCTGCACACCGGGCGGTACCCGCAGGGAAGTATCTTTGACATCTCCCGCTTTTTCACCGAAAATGGCGCGCAGTAGTTTTTCCTCAGGGGAAAGCTGGGTTTCCCCCTTGGGTGTAATTTTGCCCACCAGGACATCTCCCGGATAGACTTCAGCACCCAGCCGTATGATCCCGCTATCATCCAGATTTTTTAATGCTTCTTCTCCGACATTGGGGATATCTCTGGTAATTTCCTCTTTGCCAAGTTTCGTATCCCGCGCGACGACTTCAAATTCTTCGATATGCACCGAGGTATAAACGCCATCTCTGACCAGTCTTTCGCTGACCAGAATCGAATCCTCAAAATTGTATCCGCCCCACGGCATAAAAGCCACGGTCACATTTTTGCCGAGCGCCAGTTCACCTTGGTCTGTGGCGGGTCCATCAGCGATTATCTGCCGGGCATATACGCGCTGGCCTTTTTTCACAATTGGACGGTGATTAAAGCAGGTATTTTGATTGGATCGGATAAATTTAGAGAGATTGTAGATGGTAACATCTTTCTCATTGGGGTCATCGGAAGGATCGTGTTTGAGTACGATGCGGCTGGCGTCAACATCCACCACCACCGCATCACGCTGCGCAACGATGGCCACACCGGAATCTCTGGCCACGACTTCCTCTATGCCGGTACCCACCAGTGGCGCCTGATTCATCAACAACGGAACCGCCTGACGCTGCATATTGGAGCCCATCAAAGCACGGTTGGCGTCATCGTTCTCCAGAAACGGTATCAGCGATGCAGACACACTGACAAGCTGATTGGGAGAGATATCCATTAATTCAATATCCTCGCGATCAACCATCATAAATTCCCCGGCGACCCTTGATGTGACCAGCGGGTTAACGTATTCCCCCTCATCATCGAGGGGCGCGTTGGCCTGGGCTATGGGCAGTTCCTTTTCTTCAAAAGCGTCCAGAAACCTGACCTCACGGGAAACCTTGCCATTTTTGACAACGCTGTAAGGCGTTTCAATAAAACCGTAGTCGTTCACCCGGGCATAGGTACTCAGCGATACAATCAGACCGATATTGGGCCCTTCCGGGGTTTCAATGGGACAAATCCGTCCATAGTGCGACGGATGCACATCCCGAACCTCAAATCCGGCTCGTTCCCGGGTAAGTCCGCCCGGACCCAGGGCACTCAAGCGCCGTTTGTGAGTCGTCTCCGAAAGGGGATTCGTCTGGTCCATAAATTGAGATAATTGACTGGTTCCGAAGAATTCTTTGACGACCGCTGATACCGGTTTCGGATTCACCAGATCATGTGGCATAAGAGCGTCCACTTCCTGAAGGCTCATGCGTTCTTTGATGGCACGTTCCATCCGAACCAATCCAATGCGATACTGGTTCTCCAGCAACTCTCCCACCGCACGCACCCTTCGATTGCCGAGATGGTCGATGTCGTCAACAACTCCCTGGGTGTCTCTGAGTTCGATGAGCGCCTTGCAGGTCAGCATTATATCCTCTTTGCGGAGAATGTTTAAGTTTATTTCGCTGTTGATGCCCAGACGCTGGTTAATTTTCAAACGTCCGACGCCGGAAAGATCATAATAGGTTGACTTGAAAAACAGATTATCGACGAAATCCTGAGCCACTTCCGGAGTGGCCGGGTTACCCGGTCTGAGCCTACGGTAAATTTCGATTAAGGCTTCTTCTTTGGTTTCTACCTTATCCATTAACAGTGTTTTGCGAATGGATTCGCCGGCGGTATATCCGTCAATAAAAAGCAGTTCGAATTCATTGACCTCGGCTTCAATCAACTCAGCCAGTATTTCCTCATCAACTGGATCAACCGCTTTAGCAAGGATCTTCTCGCTTTGGGGATGCAGAATCGTGGATGCAAATGCCCGATCGATAACCTCACTCACATGGATGGGAATTAATTCCACATCCGTCGCGTGCAGACGTTTGATGGCACGCTGGGAGAAAATACGGCCTGTTTTAACCAGAACATCACCTGTTTCAGGATCTTTGATATCCTTGCTGGCCCGCTGGCCTCTTAAAAAGTTTTCGTTGAACTTCTTAAAATATTTTTTGCCCTTAACAATAATTTTTTCTGTTTTGTAGAAATAGGCCAGCAGATCCTCGATAGTGTATCCGAAAGCCTTGAAGAGGATTGTGGCTGGAAATTTCCGTCGCCGGTCGATGCGGATGTAGACAATGTCCTTGGGGTCGATCTCCATATCGATCCAGGAACCGCGCACCGGTATTATACGGGAACTGTAAATAATTTTACCGCTGGAGTGGCTTTTGCCTTTGTCGTGGTCGAAAAACACGCCGGATGACCGATGCAGCTGACTGACGACCACCCGTTCGGTCCCGTTAATGATGAAAGTACCTTTTTCCGTCATTAGGGGAATCGTACCGAAGTAAATTTCCTGCTCTTTTATGTCCCGGATATTTGAAACACCGGTTTCAGTATCCATATCATAGACCACCAGTCTGGCCGTGATGCGAACAGGTATCTCATAGGTCATCCCTCTGTGGATGCATTCTTCAATGCCGTGCTTTACATCTCCAAAGCGGTAGGCGACAAACTCGAGAGATGCACTCCCGGTAAAGTCCTTAATTGGAAAAACCGATTTGAAAACAGCCTGCAAACCGATGTCTTTCCGTTTTTCAGGGGCTATGCCCTTTTGCAAAAACCGTTGAAATGATTCCCGCTGCATCCCGATGAGATCGGGGATATCGACAATTTTTTTAATTTTACCAAAATTTTTCCGTATGCGCTTGTTTGCCAAAGGCCTGTCAGACATGGCATCTCCAAAATTTTCTGGTGGGTGGTTAATTGTTTCGCTTGAAACGGATCTGATGTCGCCGCAAAGAAGACCCCCAATTAAAAATAACGAGGCATCCCTGGATACTGCTAAACTCTGAAATCTTTTGCGGTAACATAAGGACGATTTCAGCCGCCGGTGGTCGGACGCCCTTGCAAGAAGCCAGGTGAGTTCCATAGGCAAATATTATTCTTGCAACGGGCAACAGACCACTGACAACCGACAAAGGATTATTTTACTTCAACCTGCGCACCCGCTTCTTCAAGTTGGGCCTTAATCTTTTCAGCCTCATCTTTGGCAATTCCTTCTTTGACCGGCTTGGGCACTTCATCAACAAGTGCTTTGGCATCCTTGAGGCCGAGTCCGGTGATGGCTCTGACCTCCTTGATGACCTGGATCTTCTTATCGCCGAATGCTGTCAGGATAACATCAAACTCCGTTTGCTCTTCCTCCGCTACGGCCCCGCCGCCGTCTCCCGGGCCAGCTGCCATCATGGCTACCGGTGCAGCCGCGGAAACACCGAACTTTTCTTCCATTTCCTTGACCAGTTCGGATAACTCCAGAACCGACATGTTTGCAATAAATTCGATAACATCCTCTTTTGTAACATCTACTTTCGCCATTTTTTCCTCCAATATAACGTTCTAATATATCCGTTGATATTCAATCATCATGCCGCTTCCTTTTGATCCCTGATCGCTGTCAGCACATTCAACAGGCTTCTGGGGATTTCAGCGATGGTTCTGACAAATGATGTTGGAACCTCATTTAGCACTGAGAGAAGCTGTCCCAGCAGAACTTCCCGGGAAGGCAGCATTGCCAGGGCCTTAATCGCATCAATGTCCAATACCTTGTCTTTGAGCACGCCGCCCTTGATTTCAAGCTTTTGGTTGTCTTTTGCGAACTGAACTAAAATCTTGGCCGGAGCGACCGGATCTTTGTAGCTTAATGCCACGGCACTTGGACCCTTGAAATAATCCTCGATCAAAGCGACCTCGGTATCTTTTGCCGCCCGCATGAGAAGTGTATTTTTGGCTACCTGAAATTCAATATCTTCTTCTCTGAGTTTGCGACGCAAGTCATTCATCGCGGAAACATCCAACCCCTTGTAATCAGCTACGACAACGATTACGGATTTTGAAAATCGTTGTTGCAGATCTTCGGTAATTTTTTGCTTTTTTTCTAATCTCACTTGTTAACGTCACCTCCTTCCGTGATCTGAACAAAAACCGGAAAGAATCGATTAAAACTGATTTGCGATTGTGACCCTATCTATGCGGTCTATCAACGGACAATCACATATCTGTCTCGGTAGGCCGGCAATGCCGATTACTCACAGTCGTTGTCAGCCCCTTTGAAAGGTGAACCTACGGTCTTTGACAGAATGATATTGGTTTGGAATCTATACTCATGACAAGCCATAAAGGCTGTGTTGAGTGAATTGATTCGTCTCCTGTGATTTTTATGGCAGGCGGAATCGAACGCCGGAATATGTCAAGGTAAATGGGTTATTTGATCAAATCCTTGATAAGGGCAGTATCTACTTTGATTCCGGGACCCATGGTCGTAGATAATGCGATATTTCTCAGGTAGGTTCCCTTGCTGGAAGCCGGTTTGAGCCGCAAAACGATTTCTAAAAAAGCCGCAATATTCTGGAGGATTTTTTCGACCCCGAAAGAAACCTTTCCCATGGGAGCATGAACAATGCCTGCTTTTTCGACTCTGAAATCGATCTTACCGGCCTTTAACTCACTCACCACCCGGCCGACATCAAACGTAACGGTACCGGTTTTGGCATTGGGCATAAGCCCTCTAGGCCCCAGCAGTCTTCCGATTTTTCCAACAGTTCCCATCATGTCGGGGGTGGCGACTGTTTTGTCAAAACCAAACCAGCCGTCCTTGATCTTCTCCACCAGGTCGTCATTTCCCACAAATTCAGCACCCGCATCCAGTGCTTCTTTTTCCTTTTCGCCCTTGGCAAAAACGAGAACTTTGACCTCCTTGCCGGTCCCATTGGGCAGAATCACACTCCCCCGCACCATCTGGTCGGCATGCCTGGGATCCACCCCCAGACGGACGGCCAGATCAACGGTCTCATCAAATTTGGCATAGGATAAGTCCAAAGTCATCTTAACAGCCGCTTCAATACCGTCATACTCCCCGGCATTTATTGCTTTTCGCGATTCAATATATTTCTTACCCCGATTCGGCATTGTTATTTTCATCTCCTTAAAACGTGTTGCGGGTTACAGATTACGAGTTACGGATTACGAGTTGCGGGTTGAATAGTAACATGCCCATCTGCCACGCAACGCGCAACTCGCAACGCGATAGCGCTATTATCCAACTTCAATTCCCATACTTCTAGCCGTTCCGGCAATGATTTTGCAGGCAGCATTCAGATCATTCGCATTGAGATCAACCATTTTCAGTTTGGCGATCTCTTCGAGTTGCTGTCTGTTTACCTTGCCGACGCGATCCCGCTTGGGATCACCTGCGCCTTTGGCGATTTGCGCCGCCTTTTTAAGCAAAACGGCAGCAGGAGGCGTTTTGGTAATAAATGTAAAAGATCGATCCTGGTAGACCGTAATCACCACGGGAATGATCATACCTTCCTCTTGGGCCGTCCTGGAATTAAACGCTTTGCAAAAGTCCATAATGTTTACCCCGTGCTGTCCCAGCGCGGGACCGATCGGGGGAGAAGGGTTGGCCTTTCCGGCGACAACCTGCAGTTTGATTAGTGCCATTACCTTTTTAGCCATTTTAACCTTTATTCTCCTAGCCTATAGTTTCTGAACCTGGACAAAATCTAATTCCACCGGCGTCGATCGGCCGAAGATGCTCACGAGCACCTTGATTTTACCCTTTTCATGATTGACTTCTTCTACCGTCCCGTTGAAATTTGTAAAAGGTCCATCGATGACACGAATTTCATCACCGAATTCAAAAAAATATTTCGGCTGGGGTTTCAACTTACCGGCCTCCATCCGATTCAGGATCCGATCCGCTTCCTCATCCGAAATAGGTGCCGGTTTGTTGCGCCCGCCCAAGAATCCCGTCACCTTAGCCGTATCGTTAACCACATGCCAGGTTCCATCATCAAGCTCCATTTGGACCAAAATGTAACCCGGATAAAATTTTCGGGATGATGTCTTGCGTTTTCCTTTGACCAGTTCGACAATCTCTTCTGTGGGCACAAGTACTTCACCGAATTTTTCATGATGAGGGGAAGAGGCGATTCGCTCCTCCAGGGCAACTTTTACTTTATTCTCGAAGCCCGAATACACATGGACGATGTACCATTTAAACGCCACTGTTTTCTCTCCTCATGCTATTGAAGTACGATTCGGATCAAACTGGATAGACCCAAATCAACTGCGCCAAGAAATATTGATATGATCATCACAAGGGCAATGACAACCACAGTAGAGCCGATTGTCTGTTTGCGTGACGGCCAGGTGACTTTTTTTAGCTCAACTTTGACTTCCCTTAAGAACTGGGCGGCTTTGCCGAAAATATTATCTTTGTGTTTTATTGCCAGCGGACCCGTAGCCGCCGTTTGCTTTTTTGCGGACAGCGCCGGCTTTTTCTTTGTGCCCCAGGCAGAAGTTTCGGCCGCGGCAGCTTTTTTCACTCCGGCTCCAGCGGCTTCCGGCACCCCGGCGTTAGATTTTTTATCAACTACCTGCTTTTTCTTTTTGGTCCCTGATGGTTTCTTTCGCTGTATCCGTCCCATTGTGCTCCTAAATAAGGCAAAAACTCAAAGATTATGAAAAAAGCAAAGAAATCTTTTTATCCCTGATTCTCCAGCCTCTGAGGTCCACTCAAAAAAATTGTGGCAGGCCAGGAGGGATTCGAACCCCCAACACCCGGATTTGGAGTCCGATGCTCTACCGTTAGAGCTACTGGCCTGCATATTCCGTTGCGCATTTGGAAATTGTCAATGATCCGCTTCATCACATGGATTTAACGGCGATCAGCGCCGTAATGAAATCGAAAGCAGCTTACCTCGTATCATCATCTCTATTTGGTTTCCTTGTGCGGTGTATGTTTGCGGCAAAATCTGCAATACTTACTAAACTCCAGCTTATCCGGTGTGGTCCGCTTATTTTTGGTCGTCGTATAATTTCTGCGTTTGCATTCAGTACATGCAAGGGTAACAATAATTCTCACCTGATGAACTCCTTAAGCATTTATTCGATAATATCGCTGACGACTCCGGCACCCACCGTGCGCCCGCCTTCGCGTACCGCAAAGCGAACCTCTTTCTCCATGGCTATCGGCGTTATCAGCTGCGCTTCGATCGTTACATTGTCTCCGGGCATCACCATCTCGACGCCCTCCGGCAACGTCAATATCCCCGTCACATCGGTGGTCCGAAAATAAAACTGCGGCCGATACCCACTGAAAAAAGGCGTGTGGCGACCACCTTCCTCCTTGCTCAATATGTATACTTCCGCCTTGAAATTCGTGTGCGGCGTGATCGTACCCGGAATCGCCACCACCTGACCGCGCTCAACGTCCTCGCGCTTCGTGCCGCGTAACAACACGCCGATGTTGTCGCCCGCCTGGCCTTCATCAAGCAGCTTGCGAAACATCTCCACGCCCGTACAGACCGTCTTTAATGTCTCGCGAATCCCGACAATCTCCACGGCATCACCCACATGGATGATCCCGCGCTCCACCCGACCCGTCACCACCGTGCCACGTCCCGATATGCTGAATACATCCTCGATCGGCATCAAAAACGGCTTGTCTATATCACGCTCAGGCTCCGGTATAAACGTGTCGATCGCATCCATCAACTCAAATATACACTTGGTCTCTTCGGCATCCGGATCTTCGCTCTCCAAGGCCTTCAACGCACTGCCCCGGATAATCGGTGTGTCATCTCCAGGAAATTCATACTTGTCCAATAACTCCCGCAGCTCTAACTCCACCAACTCGATGAGCTCCTCATCATCCACCATGTCGCATTTATTTAAAAATACCACTATCTTAGGCACTCCGACCTGACGCGCCAACAAAATGTGCTCGCGCGTCTGCGGCATCGGGCCGTCATCGGCCCCCACCACCAATATCGCCCCGTCCATCTGCGCCGCTCCCGTGATCATGTTCTTGATATAGTCCGCATGGCCCGGACAGTCTACATGCGCATAATGACGCGTCGCGGTCTGATACTCAACATGCGCTGTCGCGATCGTTATCCCGCGCTCCTTCTCCTCGGGCGCCTTGTCAATCTGATCAAACGGTATATAGTCCGCCATCCCCTTTAAACCCAAATGCTTGGTGATCGCCGCCGTTAACGTCGTCTTGCCATGATCAATATGCCCGATCGTTCCTACGTTGACATGCGGCTTGGTCCGCTCAAACTTTGCCTTCGACATATTTCCGTCCTCCCCTTTTGAGTTGACTACTGCCGATTAAATATTTTTAATTTGCGGTTATATTTCAATTCTCAATTGACATTCCTCAATATTCGTGGAGCCCACGAACGGAATCGAACCGTTGAACCTCTTCCTTACCAAGGAAGCGCTCTACCTACTGAGCTACGTGGGCATTTGAAAAATGTTCGAGTTTATCCTCTGCTGGAGCGGGAGACGAGATTCGAACTCGCGACATCCAGCTTGGAAGGCTGAAGCTCTACCAACTGAGCTACTCCCGCTCTTACAATTTTTAGTGATATCAACAAGATGAAGATAGCACTGATGAAAACGATACAGAGATTCCTCTATTGTGCTTAAAGCTGTTGCAGGCAGCCATGTAGTAAGTATCGATTCCGTATAAATTCCGAAATCTCCTACATAGGTCTTATTTCCAGGCTGGTGGTGGGGGGAGGATTCGAACCTCCGTAGGCTTCGCCGACAGATTTACAGTCTGTTCCCTTTGGCCGCTCGGGAACCCCACCTTTGTGTAATTTTTAGTAATATTGGCCGGATTTATTCCCGGACGATGCAAAAGCCAGATTCAAACATGGAGCCAGCGAAGGGATTCGAACCCCCGACCTACTGATTACAAATCAGTTGCTCTACCAGCTGAGCTACGCTGGCCTCACAACTTAAGATCTTAAATTATATTGGATCTGAAAAAAACGAACATTCAGATCTCCATACTTAAAACATATACTTTTAACTATCTGCAATCTAAATATCAAACTTATTTATTATTATTTATTCATGTTTATAGACGATTATATTGAAATAAACTGCAATTATGTGCTAATATTAGTTATTTTCGTTAATTATCATTGAATTTAACAAAATAACTATGTTGGCGCCCTAAAAAAACACTCAACCGTCAAAAATTTGTCTGTCCGCTCAATTAAAACCTTGCCAAGTTCGGCTAAAGTATTCAATATAGGTACCGATATCCATTTAAGAATTCGCATGAAATGTATTGCCGTGGGTCGTGAACAGCCAATAGTAAGCATTATTCGTCGAATGAAAAGGGTCTTTATTATTTTTGGCATAAAATTAGCATGATGAACTAGGTTTATCGCAAAGTTCTTAGCCGCCAGCCCATAGGGTCGAGCTTCCAGCTCGAAAATCGAGAAAGTCTCGAAGTCAAGACACAGAAAAACATAATCTGAAAGAAATTTTAGCGCTGCGTTCACCTGAAGTTAACTTCGGGAGAAAAAAACGAGATATAAGCCCTTGACAATTTTAGTTATATTTGTTTAATGGTATAAATGGAAGCAATGTAGATCAACTCATAACCGCCGGTTTTCGCTTCTGAAGCGACTCTATGAATTTCCTGAGGAATCTAACTAATGAAATTACGTTATCTGCTTTACCCAGGTTTGTGTTTGTGTTTATTGAGTGGATGCTCCCACGTCTCGTCTGACCACACCAAATCAGTTGAGTCAAATCTTGAAGGAGACCCTGCTCTATCGCCGTCAGGGGAAGATTCCGCGGGAAAAATGTACCGGACGACACCTTTGATGGAGAGGGCGGACACCCAAACAGCGGATCTATCCGATGCCGATGAAACCCAAATGGATTCGGCTGCCGGCAATGAAAAGCAAGATACCTCCACCATAAACAATCATGAAGACGGCCAGGAAGGCGCACCGGTGCAAAAGGTTCAAACGGATCTTGATGATGCTCTCGATCTGTGCCAGTTATCCCAGGACTACTGGCAGCAGGGCGAGTTGGAGAACGCAGTTGATGCCCTCGATCGGGCATATTCTTTAATACTGAGTGCTGATACCTCAGATCAGCCCAAGCTCATCCAGCAAAAAGAAGATTTGCGGTTTTTGATCTCCAAACGCATTCTGGAGATATATGCTTCCCGCAATATCGTCATCAACGGAAATCACAAGGCAATTCCGATTACCATCAACCGGCATGTTCAGGCCGAAATCGATCTTTTTACCAAAAGCGGGGAAAAGCGCTTTTTCATCGACTCATACAAGCGCTCCGGTCGCTACCGCAATAAAATTGTCAGGGCCCTGCGGGAAGCCGGCCTTCCCCAGGAATTGTCCTGGCTGCCACTCATTGAAAGCGGCTTTAAGGTAAATGCGCTCTCCCGCTCCAGAGCCCTCGGCATGTGGCAGTTCATTCCGTCTACCGGTTACAAGTTCGGGCTTAGTCGGGACAAATTCATCGACGAACGTATGGATCCTGAAAAATCAACCCGGGCCGCCATCGAATATCTCAAAGAGCTGCATCAAATTTTTGGCGACTGGTCGACTGTTCTGGCTGCCTATAATTGTGGCGAGGGAAGGGTGCTGAGGCTTATCAGAAGTCAAAATATCAACTACCTGGATAACTTCTGGGATCTTTATCAGCGACTGCCCAGGGAAACCGCCCGGTATGTTCCCAGGTTCCTGGCCACCTTACATATATTGAACAATCCCGAGGTTTACGGACTGGACCGGATTTCCGTTGATCCGCCACTGGAATACGAAACGTTGGTCGTCAACAAACAGGTCCACTTGACCAATGTCGCCAAATCCATCGGTGTCGACCGGAAGATATTAAAGGACCTGAATCCGGAGCTTCGTTATGAAATTTTGCCCGGAGAAAATTATCGCCTCAACATCCCGCCGGGCAGCAGTGACACGCTTATGGCCAAAATCGATCGCATACCGATATCGCATCTGCCTCAAAGGGCATATGTCTATCATCGGGTGCGACACGGAGAATCGCTTTCCGTTATCGCGCGCAAGTATCGCACCAGCGTTGGTAAAATCATGCGGGCCAACAACATGCGTCGATCGAACTATATTGTTGCCGGCAAGCGCATAAAAATTCCTCAACGCGGTTACATGGCTCAGACTTCTCAGATTATCCAAAAACCGAAAAACGGACAAGCGCTCACCCATAGGGTCCGAAAAGGAGATTCTCTCTATATTATCGCCAAGCAATACGGTACAACGACCAAAAAAATTCAGGATCTCAATCATCTGAAAACCACAATGCTGTATAAAGGGCAAGTTCTGACGATTTTCCCGGGGAAAGTTACCCCGCCTCCAGTGGTGGATGGTCTGGCGACCTACGAGGTTCGAGCGGGCGACAGCCCTTTTCAGATCGCCAAACGTCACAAAATGCAGTTAGATCGATTTTTGAGCTTGAACCAGCTCTATCCCGGCAGCAAAATATTTCCGGGACAAAAAGTGTATATCGAATAATTGCAAAACCAAAGTCAAGCATCGGGGAAGTGCCGGACACCGCAGTCAACCGGCACATCCCGCTGCCCGCCCATCCCCCCAGCAATCAAAGTATAATTGTTTTTCCTTGCAATCTGAGCCATCAGCTATCATATTTCCAGCTCTCTTTATCTATCCCAAAATGGCCTGACACTACATAATCCCAGCGTTGCATAAACAACATGGTAAAATATAGCTAATGGTCCGTTATCATAGCCAATATCATAGTGAAAACACAATTTCCTGGATATCCCCAATAGTGAAATCAAAGCATGAGGTCGATTTTGCCATGTTGTTTACCCTGAAAACTCGCGGAAAGCCGGAGGACTTCAGATCCTGTGTTATCAAGGGATCAAGGTAACCGACTACAATTTCACCCTTGACGCCTTGGCTCTGAAGCCCTCCGGCTTTTGCAACGTTATGGATAACTGTGGCCAACAACCGTAATTTTTCAGTTTTGTTCACTTTCCCAGGCCCAAATCAATGATGCCTTTATGATTCACGAAGTAAATTTTATTGACTTGGGCCATATTTTGTCATTTATTCACCAAAGATTTTGATTTGCCCTCTGTCTGCCGCTTTCCAAAAGTTGCCCCAACGAAGAAAAATACACAATCAGCGACCACCAGCAGAGGTGAGGGTATGAGGATGGCTCCTGGAAGGGGCCGGGACCACCTCTGCTGGTGGCCGCTGATTTGATCATATAAATTTTGGGAGCAAAAATTTATGCCGGAAAAAGTAGGTTTCAGACGAAATATGGGCTTGTTTATGGCGGTAATGATTGGCATTGGCGCTACGATGGGGCCGGGGATTTTTGCCCTGCCAGGCGAATTGGCGCATATGATCGGCCCGCTTGGCGTTCTCGTCTATTTGGCGATGGGTTTTTTAACCCTATTTACCGCCTTAAATTACAGCGAGCTCAGCGCAGCCATACCATTAGCCGGTGGCGGATATTCCTTTACCAACAGAACACTCAACAGACCCGTGGCGTTTTTTACCGGCTGGTTCTTCTGGATCGGCAACACGCTCGCTTGTTCGATGTACGCCCTCATCTTCGCCCTGACGATCCGGGCCTACTTTTTACCGGAAGCCAGCATCGCCCTCCTCACCCTGTTGACCACAGTCGTATTCACGGCCGTCAACTTTATGGGTATGAAGGAAGCAATCATCGTTATTACCGTAATGAATTTGGTGGAATTGGCGGTTCTGGTCGGCGTTGCGGCCCTCGGTTTCACTGATATTGAGCCGCGTAATCTGAAGCCTCTAGCGCCAATGGGATGGGGCCCCTTCGTTCCGGCCATGGCCCTCATCTATATCTCATATGTCGGGTTCGAACTTATTTCAAATGCGGCTGAAGAGATTATTCAACCGGGTAAAAACATTCCACGAGCTATTTTGATCACATTGGGCGTGAGTACGGCAATTTATGTTTTCGTGGTCGGCGTAATGATGGGCACCGTCAATTATACCGAGCTCGCCCATAGCGACATTCCGTTTATTTTCACTGCGGAGCGGCTTTTCGGCCCCTGGGGCCGTTGGGCCGGAGTCATCGCGACCATAATGGCGAGTCTTTCAGCATTCAGTGTGACATTGGGCGCCAGCGCCCGCATTTTATACGCATTGGGGCGCGATAAACATTTTCCCTACTTTTTCTCCAAGTTGCATCCGAAATTTCAAACACCACATATCGCTCTTTTTATTTGTGCCCTGATTGTGATTATCTTCAGTTCTTCGGGCATCGTGAAATTTGTGGCCTCTTTGAGTGATTTCGGCTACCTGATGGGACTCGGGATAATTAACTATGCGGTGATTCCATTGCACAAAAAAATGCCGAATTTGAGACGCCCGTTTCAAACCATGTTTTTCCCCTGGATACCTATCCTGGGCGTTATTACGACCTGGATATTCGTTCCGGCATTAGAATCAAGAAGCTTTGTTTTTGGGGGGGTGCTGACACTGGTTGGAAGCGCAATATATCTTTTCAATTCCAAAAACCGCGCTGAAGTTACCAAACTGGCAACATTTTATCTAAAATCCTTGAAATTGTTTATTTATAAATTAAGGAGAATGCGTATGCGTGTACTTATCATAAGTGGAGAAAAACAGGGCCAAAATATCGCTGATCGACTCCTGGCAAAAGATGAGTATCATATGATGTTTCGTTCGGCGGAACATCAGGTTACTTTTATTGAAGAAGAAGAGGCTCTCTGTAAGGAGCTCGAACAACGCTACAATGTCCCGATTTACCAGGGAGACGGCACAAAAAAGGAATTAATTGGTCAGGTCGGCATCGACAATATTGATGTTGTCATAGCTGCCTTTGAAGATGATGGCCGCAATGTCATTGCATCCCTCCAGGCCAGACAATTAAATCTTGAAAAAGTCATCGCAATTGTCCAAAATCACGAATACACACAGCTCCTTGAGCAGAACAACGTAGTGGTGGTAAACGCTCCCTGGGCGACTGCCGCTATGGTTGAGAACATCCTCGACAACCCTGTTTTAGCTCAACTTTTCGAGTTTGGAATAGGAGCGGCAAGTCTTTTGGAGGTAAGCGTACCAGAAAATGCGAAGGTAAATGGAGATCTCATCCGTGATATTGACATACCAAAAGGCTGCTTGATTGCTGCAATTATCAGGGATAGCCAATTTGTGGTTCCGCGCGGCAATACAAATATCGAGATTGATGATCGCGTAATTTTCATCGGGCCGGCCTCCGCCATAAAAAAAGCATTTGATATCTTTATGCTCAAAAAATAATGACTTTTCTGCAAGAGCTTTTAAGATCCGAATCGGTGTCATGTTGAAAACCTTTATTCTTACAGAAAAGCCTTCGGTGGCGATGGATTTTGCACGCGGACTAGATATACGCGGCAAAAAAGACGGATATCTTGAAAACGACAGATACATAATCACCTGGGCGGTGGGACATTTGGTAGAGCTTTTTGAGCCGCAAGACTACAATCCGGCTTGGAAAAAATGGAGTTTTGAAAACCTTCCCGTCATCCCGGATACATACAAATATAAACCCATAAAAAAGACAGCCAAGCAGCTTAAGATAATTCGCAGACTCCTGTCTCAAAAAAACATCGCCAAAATCGTCGTGGCAACGGATGCGGGCCGCGAAGGGGAAGTTATCGCCCGCACGGTGCTATCGGCCGCCCGGCCCGGGAAGATGATTCAAATATACCGCTTCTGGACAAGCCAGGCCCTGACTCCCGCAGTTGTCAAAAGCCAGATGAACGCCCTTAAGCCGGCAACAGCCTATGATCGCCTCTGGGATGCGGGAAGGGCCAGACAAATCGCCGATTGGCTTGTGGGAATGAACGGATCAAGAGCCGCTACCATCAGGCTGAATGATCTGTTCAGTATCGGCCGGGTCCAGACGGCGGTGCTGGCCTTGCTGGTGGACAGACAAAAGGCACGCGACGACTTCACTCCCCAGCCCTATTGGCTAGTGAAAGGGATGTTCAAGGGTAAAAAAGGAACCTGGCAGGGATTATGGGTCCATGAAGGAAAAAGCAGGCTCACCTCACGTGAGGAGGCCCAGAAAATTGTGGTCGGCATTGAAAACCGGCAAGGTGTGGTAACATCGTCCAAAAAAACCAAAAAAAGCCAGCCGCCACCGCTTCTTTACTCCCTTACCGATCTGCAGCAGGATGCCAATATTCGTTTCGGTTTTTCAGCCAAACAGACCCTTGAAATAGCACAGGGCCTGTATGAAAGAAAAAAATGCCTGTCGTATCCCCGAACCGACTCCCGGGTTCTGGGTTCAAAAAATGTCTCCATGGTACAGGGGATTGTTCAGAAGCTGACCAAGGCGTATGCGGATATTTTTTCAGGTATCGATCCGGCCCTGACCCGGGCGGGCAACAAACGGGTGTATAATGACGCCAAGCTTACGGATCATCATGCCCTGATTCCCCTGGCGCCCCTGCCGGGGAACTGTACCGACGGGGAAAGGAAAATTTATGAGCTTGTTCTGAAACGGTTCGGGGCTGCCTTTTATCCGGACTGTATTTTCGAGGTTAGAGAGATCTTTACAAAAGTGGATGAAGGCCTGATTTTTCGCACAATGGGCAGAGTGATCATCCGGCCGGGCTGGCAGTTCCTTTTGAAGCCGGAATCAGGCAAGGCGAAAAAGAGCCTTGACGAACCTGAGCAGGTAGATCTGCCGCCCCTTGAAAAGGGTGATTGGGGAGATGTAATCAAAAGTGAGATCGAAGATAAAAAGACCTCTCCGCCGCCGGAATACACCGAAGCACTTTTATTAAAGGACATGACCAACCCCGGCAGGTATGTGGCTGAGGCCGATATTAAAAAAATTTACCGAGGAGACGTTGGCCTGGGAACCCAGGCAACCCGAGCTCAGATAATAGAAACGCTTCTTGCCCGCAGCTATGTGCGCAGAGAAAAAAGGCGACTGTATGCAACCCAAAAAGGCGTCTTTTTGATTGATACCTTGAAAAGATTCAGTGCGGCCGGAACCCTGGCCTCGCCGGAGAAAACCGCCTTGTGGGAGATGGAGCTTGCGCAGATTGCGGCAGGAAAAGGTTCGGTGGAAGTGTTTCTGCGAGAAATCGAAAACTTCGTCAGAGATACGGTACGGGAGTTTTTGGAAAGCGAAACCGAAGAAGTTCAACCTGAAGCTGTGGGGCGTTGCCCTTTGTGCGGCCAGGATGTCGTGGAGGACTATAAGACGTATGCGTGTTCCGCAAAAAGAAAGGCTGACGGCGGATGCCGGTTTGTCATCTGGAAAACAATATCCGGCAAGAAAATCTCTCCGGCAGCGGCGGCGATGCTTCTGAACGGAAAGTCCGTCGGGCCGTACAAGGGGTTTGTATCCAAAAAGAAAAAGAGGTTTTCAGCCTCCCTCAGATTGGTGTGTGAGAATGGAAACTGGGTGGTCAGATTCCTGTTCGACAATTCAGGCCAAATACCAAAAGCAAAGAC
>CAVXXE010000073.1:0-21700 GCA_963765595.1 uncultured delta proteobacterium | reverse complement strand
CAGGAGTTAGCGGGCTTAGGCCTTAAGTCTCCTATTAGATGTGGATACCGCCCGGCGCAGTTACTAAGATCGAAAGAAGTAACTGCATAGATTAGTAAAGATCTGGTGACTGCCACCGTTTTTTGATACGGTTTCCATCGATTATTTAAAAAAAATGCTGTGCGTCTTATTATTTAAAAATTTCCTTGACTTTTATGAACTATTTAACTATAAAAATACATGTTGGACAGGGGAGAATATTTGGTGCTCATTCTGAATTCGTCTTCTCAATCTGATATTTCTTCTTCCTTCTCCTCAAGTGGATTTTAACTTACCCATCTCCGACCGTCCGACAAAAGGCCAACACCCTGCAAAAGTTACAGAGAATTATCGCGATAAAACCTGATCCTTAACTTTCTAAACAGACATATAGGGGATTCTCTGATGAAAAGACTTCTTCTACTATTCGCTCTGGTATCTCTATGTTTCGCTCTGCCAACCATTCTTTCTTTGGACAATAAGTTATCGGCCAAGAAAGGTTGTTGTATGCAAAGGGATTCTCTGTCCAGTCATAATTGGTACGACAATGGTTTGAATTTTAGGAATTGCAGGGACTTAAATAGAAAAAGAGATGGTGACGATTTATATAGAAGAAGAGGCTATATTTATTGGGATGGGAGCTGCTGAAAACAGTATCAATTGCTTACTAAAAAATACTAAATCAGTATACAATACCTGGCAAGTCACTTGCAGCAAATAAAATCCAAAAGCACCATTCTTTAAAAAAAAATATTACTATTAAGTTCAGACAGTATGGCTTTTAGTATCGCCCATATCCCAAAAATAATAGGGTAGTTGAACAGTTGTACTATCAAAACAATGAAAAAACAGAAAAAAAAAACGTACACTTCGTATCCATTAAAAAATTATAGAAAAAAACCGACTAATTTTCCAGACGATCGAATTTATAGCAATATCGATGAAGCTGCGAAGAATTGTCGTAAAATATATTTTATTTATCTATGTACCTTGGCCTACGCTCTCCTTACAGCCGCCACAACCTCAAGCGAAAAGCTTATTTTCGGTGAAGAAGTAAAGCTGCCTTTCATCGAGCCAACTGTCTCCTCCCATTTATTCTTTATCCTGACTCCGTTCATGGCAATTGGCCTATTTATCTATATTCAACTCTATCTACGCAAAGTAAATGAACTGATTAAATACTCAATTGAAGAATGCCAAAACAAAAATAAAAAATGTAATTTACAAGGCGAAAGCGACTGCAATATATATACTATTTGCAAAGGCCATCAAAGTCGCCTTTACCCCTGGATTCTAATTTTCAGCCGATGGCGGGAAGGGTTTGTAGGATGGGCACAAGATACTTTTGCAAAATTCTCTCTCTGGTGGCTATTACCAATAGTCCTAATAGTCTTTTCAATTTTAATAGTCAAAAAGCATGAATATTGGTCCTCATATATTCTATTGTTTCTGACCATATTCGGATCCTTCTTTGTTATTGCATGCTGGTTTAACATTAAACGCAATGAAACCATCACGGATAATTCTGAAGAGTCAGGTGTTCAAAACAATCAAGTGTTTTTCACTGAAGTGAGCCCTGAAGAGAAATATAATTTAAGGAAGCGGTATAGAAAAAAAATATTAAAGATTCATTCAATATTCTATTCCGCCGGTCAAATTCTTTTTTATTCTAGTTGGAAAGAGAATCAAAAAAGAATTTTCGATTTGCTTAAAGGAGTGTGGAAGTATATAGGATGTATTAGCTTATTTATTTTAACAATGGCTTTTGCCGCATTTTCATACTCCATTATTAATAAGGCTCATGAGGGACTTTTATGGTCAGAAAATGGCAATTGGAATGGTGAAATAGATCTTGGAACTGAATGTTTAAGAAACCTGGTTTTCATAGATTTAAGCCAAAAAGATTTGATTAAGAAGCAGAAGAACGGCCAAAAATCTGAAACAAGTTTTTGGTTAAATCTCGAGAATACTCATTTGGCAGGAGCTAATCTAGCCTCTTCGATCCTAACGAAAGCCAATCTTAATAACTCAAGTCTTAAAAATGCCAGCTTATCGCAGGCCAAACTTGATGGTGCATCCCTTCAATTTGCAAACTTGAATTATGCTAACCTCGCAGAGGCTAACCTTGAGCGTGCTATACTATTCGGTGCACAGCTAAAGGATTCAGACCTCACCGAAGCAAATCTAAAACACGCCAATCTTAGCAATACCAATCTCAACAGAGCTGATCTCTCAGAGGCTAATCTTAGTGATACGAATCTTGGCGGTGCTATGCTTATTGATGCAAATCTGTCATTCGCAAACCTGCGGGAGGCCAAATGTCAGAACGCCAATTTCAAAAAAGCGAATCTTCAAGGTGCTGATCTAATGTTTGCCGATTTGAGTGGAACGAAAGAAATCACTGCAGGCCAAATTCAGGAAGCTGCAAATTGGAAATTTAGCAAATATAACGAGGAGTTTTGTCAAGGTTTGGGCTTGCCAAATGACCATAACGAGAGGGTACAAGAAAGAATTTTCGCCGGCTATGATTTAAGGAAAATGCGTCTCGGCGAAGCGGATCTCAGCGGCGCTAACTTTTTAGGAGCCAACTTTCAAGAAGCCAATTTTCGCAGGGCCATACTTTATGCAGTAAATTTCTATAAAGCTGATCTCAAAGGAGCCAACTTTATAAATTCCGATCTCAAAAACGCCCAACTCGGTGGAGCTAATCTTCGTGGAGCTAACTTCAATGGAGCAGATCTTCATCAAACAAACCTCAAAGAGGCTGATTTACTATTCGCCGATTTGCGTAAGGCTAAAAATGTTAAGAAGGAACAACTCAAGGAGGCGGTGAACTGGAAGTTAGCTTACTACAATGAGGATATCATTACTAGCTTAGAATTGGAACACGATCACAACAAAAGGATTATTAAAAAACATTTCGCAGATTGCGACTACTTCCACAAAGCCAATCTTCGCATAGCTGATCTAAGCGGCGCCAACCTTCGTGGAGCTGATCTCCGCAAAGCTGATCTCCATCAAACAAATCTTGCGGGAGCTGATCTATTGTTTGCCGATTTGCGTCAAGTTAAAAATGTTAAAGTGGATATGCTTGAGAAAGCAAAGAATTGGCGACTGGCTTTATACCCTCCAGAGCTATTTATTAGTCTCGGGTTACCATTAAAACACAACAAAATTGTCGAGGAAAAAAATTTTAACGGTGATAATTATTATCTGAAAGTTGCCATGCTCCAGGGAGCCAAACTTGAAGACGCTATTCTCAAAAAATCCAATCTCTGTGGTGTTAATCTCCGGGGGGCGAATCTCCGGAAAGCCGATCTTGATGGTGCCGATCTTGATGGTGCCGATTTGTTAGATGCCGATTTTCGTCTGGCTAAAAACATAAAAGCTAATCAGATTAAAAAGGCGAAAAACTGGCGACTGGCTTTATACCCTCCAGAGTTATTTAATAGTCTCGGACTACCACAAAATCACAACGAGAGGGTGGAGAAAAAAGATTTTAGCGGTGATGCCTACCTGCGAGATGCCATGCTTCAGGAAGCTAAACTTGAAGGAGCTATTCTCATAAAATCCAATCTCCATGGTGTCAATCTTCGTGAAGCTATTCTCCGTGAGGCCGATCTTAGTGAAGCAGATCTTGGTGAAGCCGATTTATTTGGTACCGATTTGCGGCAGGCTAAAAATATTAGTGCAAGCCAACTCCACCGAGCAATAAACTGGCAGCTGGCTCTATTTAGCTCAGAGCTCATTACAATTCTAAAACTTCCACAAAACCACAACAATAGGGTCAGGAAAAAGGAAAAAGATCTTAGCGGTTATGTCCTTAAGGGAGCAGAGCTAAGTGACGCTGATCTAAAAAACTTTGATCTTCGTAGAGCTATTTTTCAAGAGGCCAATCTTGATGGAGCCGATCTAAAAGGAGCCGATCTATTAGGTGCCGATTTTCGACAGGCTAAAAACATTAATGCAACACAGCTTCAAGAGGCAAAAAACTGGCAACTGGCTTTATATAGTTCAAAACTCATTAAAAGTCTGGGGCTGCCGGAAAATCACAACGAGAGAATCGATAAAAAAAATTTTAGCGGTAATAAATATCATCTGCAGGGAGCAGAACTTAGTGAAGCTGATTTAAAGAAATCCATATTCTGCGGTGTCGATCTTAGTGGAGCTGTTCTTAGGGGGACTGATCTTGATGAAGCCGATCTTGATGGAGCCAACTTATTATATGCCGATTTGCGTCAGGCTAAGAATATTAAGGTGAGCCAGCTTCACAGAGCAATAAACTGGCAGCTGGCTCTATATAGTTCAGAGCTCATTAAGAATCTGGAACTTCCACCAAATCACAATGAAAGGGTCGATCCAAATGAAAAAGAAAAAGATCTAAGCGACTATAGCCTGGTGGGAACAGAGCTAAGTGACGCTGATCTAAAAAACTTTAACCTTCGTAGTGCTAATTTTCTGGAGGCCAATCTTGATGGAGCCGATCTAAAAGGAGCCGATCTATTAGGTGCCGATTTTCGACAGGCTAAAAACATTAATGCAACACAGCTTCAAGAGGCAAAAAACTGGCAACTGGCTTTATATAGTTCAAAACTCATTAAAAGTCTGGGGCTGCCGGAAAATCACAACGAGAGGATCGATAAAAAAAAATTTACCCATGATGTGTACGAGCTGAGGGAAGCAGAACTAAGTAAAGCTGATTTAGGAGGCTCGAACTTATTCAAAGGCAACCTCGAGAGAACCAAACTCAGAAACACCAATCTTAAACGAGCCGATCTCAGGGAGGCCATGCTCAGCTATGCTGACTTAGGTGGCGCTAATCTCTGTGAGGCTAATCTCCGCGGAGCTAACCTGATCAAAGTTGATTTAACAGATGCTAACCTTCGAGGAGCTGATCTGAGGAATATTCAGTTTTCCACCTATGAGCAATTCTCCAATGTTGCAACATTATATCAAGCTCAGATGGATAGAGGCCTCGGAGGGCAATTACGAAATAACTACCCTAAATTATTTAAAAAACCATCCCGATAAATGGAAATGTTCTCAAAATATCACGGCACCTTATAAACCATTGAATTGATATTCATGCCGGCGCCAACCGAAGCAAATACAACGATATCTCCGGTATGCAACTCATGGTTATCGAGTTTTCCCCGCTGTAAAAGGTCGAGCATCGTCGGCAACGTTGCCACCGAACTGTTGCCAAGCCAGGAGATTGTCATCGGCATAATGTGCTCGGGAATATCTTCTATTTTGTACAACTTAAACAATCTCGCTAAGATCGCCTCGTCCATCTTTTGATTTGCCTGGTGTATCAGAACTTTTTTCACATCGGTTAACGTCAATCCAGCCTTGTCCAGGCTCTGTTTTACCACTTCAGGAACGGTTCTAACGGCATATTTATATATTTCGTGGCCCTGCATTTTGATATACAGTGTATCATCGCCATGGCCGGGATTGTAAGATTTGCCGACCCCTAAAAGATACGCTTTATCATAGGTATCAGATCGTGTGACATGGGACAGAATACCGCAGTCCTTATCTGTCGCTTCCACCAAAGTGGCTCCGGCCCCATCAGAATAGATCATGCCGTCCACATCATGGGGATCGCATACCCTCGACAATGTCTCCGCGCCGATAACCAGCACTTTTTTTGCATCACCGGACCTTGATATAATAATCGGCGATGGTCATCCCGTGCAGCCACCCCGGACAGCCAAAAGGAACATCATAAGCAACCGTATAGGGATTTTTAATTCTCAGTTTGTGCTTCACCCTGGCGGCGATGGTCGGCACCATGTCGGATTTGATATTATCCGCTTTAACCTCGCCAAAATTTTGGGCAACGATAATGTAGTCGAGGTTTTCCCTGTCGATACCAGCCAGCGCATATTCAGCAGCCATAAAAGAAATGTCGGAAAGATTCAGGTTATCTTCAATATACCTTCTTTCACGAATACAGGTGATTTCCTGGAGCTTATTGACGATATCCGCAGTTGATTTTGTAATCTTCGTCCCATCCGCTTCATAGAATTCATTACCAAGAAACTGCCGATTGAGGACCTTTACGGACGGAATATAGCTGCCGGTTCCGGCTATAATCGATTTTATCATAATGGACTAAATATAATCAAAAAAACCTTTCATTTCAATGATAGGTTTCGTTTTTTTAGCTTTTAATTATTAGAGTAGTCCGTGTAATCGGCGAATTAAAAAATGATTTACCAAATTTTTGATTAACCTTTTTTAAAATGGCGTAGATCGATCGAACTCGAATCGCGACTTGTAATATATTAAGATGGCAAAACGTTCAACCTTAAATGCACCTTCCGATATCTTAGCTAAATAGTCCTTGGACTTACGGCGTTTGATGGCATATTCTCTTTTCATTGCGCTGGATCGGTCGGGATGTTCTTCAACATAGACTAAATTCCAGGGGCGTTTGGTTTTTGTGTATTTGCTCCGACCCTGATTATGGCGCAAAATTCTTTCGTCCAAATTATGTGTGGCCCCGATGTAAAAACTATCGTCCCTATCTGACTGAATTATATAAAGATAATATGCCATAATATAAGAAAGGCCTGTCATCTTTTTCACCGAATGACAAGCCTTGATAAAAATGGCGGGAGCGACGAGACTCGAACTCGCGACCTTCCCGCTTGGCCAAGCGGGACGTTCTAACCGGAACTGAACCTCTCAATCAATTTAGCTAAATATGTCCTTGGACTTACGGCGTTTGATGGCATATTCTCTTTTCATTGCGCTGGATCGGTCGGGATGTTCTTCAACATAGACTAAATTCCAGGGGCGTTTGGTTTTTGTGTATTTGCTCCGACCCTGATTATGGCGCAAAATTCTTTCGTCCAAATTATGTGTGGCCCCGATGTAAAAACTATCGTCCCTATCTGACTGAATTATATAAAGATAATATGCCATAATATAAGAAAGGCCTGTCATCTTTTTCACCGAATGACAAGCCTTGATAAAAATGGCGGGAGCGACGAGACTCGAACTCGCGACCTTCCCGCTTGGCCAAGCGGGACGTTCTAACCGGAACTGAACCTCTCAATCAATTTAGCTAAATAGTCCTTGGACTTACGGCGTTTGATGGCATATTCTCTTTTCATTGCGCTGGATCGGTCGGGATGTTCTTCAACATAGACTAAATTCCAGGGGCGTTTGGTTTTTGTGTATTTGCTCCGACCCTGATTATGGCGCAAAATTCTTTCGTCCAAATTATGTGTGGCCCCGATGTAAAAACTATCGTCCCTATCTGACTGAATTATATAAAGATAATATGCCATAATATAAGAAAGGCCTGTCATCTTTTTCACCGAATGACAAGCCTTGATAAAAATGGCGGGAGCGACGAGACTCGAACTCGCGACCTTCCCGCTTGGCCAAGCGGGACGTTCTAACCGGAACTGAACCTCTCAATCAATTTAGCTAAATAGTCCTTGGACTTACGGCGTTTGATGGCATATTCTCTTTTCATTGCGCTGGATCGGTCGGGATGTTCTTCAACATAGACTAAATTCCAGGGGCGTTTGGTTTTTGTGTATTTGCTCCGACCCTGATTATGGCGCAAAATTCTTTCGTCCAAATTATGTGTGGTCCCGATGTAAAAACTATCGTCCCTATCTGACTGAATTATATATAAGATAATATGCCATAATATAAGAAAGGCCTGTCATCTTTTTCACCGAATGACAAGCCTTGATAAAAATGGCGGGAGCGACGAGACTCGAACTCGCGACCTCCGGCGTGACAGGCCGGACGTTCTAACCAAACTGAACTACGCCCCCGTATGTTTTCTAAATCGCCCCACTCATTTGAACAGGGCATTTATGTGGCGATTCTCGAATTGGCGATCTTCCCGCTTGGAAAAGCGGGACGTTCTAACCAAACTGAACTACGCCCCCATAACTTTTTTTAAGCCATTTCTCTATTTTGCAGGCAATACCTAACCCGGATAAGCTTAGCCGGTAGTAGCGCAGCGTAGATCCCGCTTGCGGGGTTCCAGCGAAGCCTAAATCCCGTTTTATCGGGGAATTGACTATTGATTATTGAATATTTAATGAATCGCTCTCCGAGGCGTAGGCGCTACAACCCCTACGAGCCGGAGGCTTCGCTCTGTCTTTTTTAATTCAGCAGCATTCCACAAATATTCAATCTTCAATCGGCAATATTAATTCATTTAAGGTGGTAGGCGGAACAGGGCTTGAACCTGTGACCCTCGGCTTGTAAGGCCGATGCTCTCCCAACTGAGCTACCCGCCCCTGACAACCCCTCTGACTTTGGTCACGAGACCAAAGTAGGTAACAATTTCAGCCCATCTTGTCAAGTCCAAATTAGCTATCAATTAATTTAATTTAAAAATCGGATTTAATTCCCTATACCAGCGGCCTTGTTTCCCCTGCATTTTCAGCCACTATTTCAAAGGGGATATCCACTTTCTTAAAAAGAACGTCCCCATCCTCCTGGACCAAGGCATAACTTAGCACCTCATCCATATGCTCCACCGGAATAATTTCAAGCTGTTTGGAAATGCTGTTGGGAACATCTCGTAAATCCTTTTCGTTTTCTTTGGGGATAAGGATCTTTTTGATACCGCCTCTGTGGGCAGCAATGATTTTTTCTTTCAAGCCGCCGATAGGAAGCACCCTGCCCCGCAATGTAATCTCACCGGTCATGGCGATATCGCGGTAGACAGCTCGTTTGGTTATTGCCGACACCAACGAGGTACACATGGAAATACCGGCCGAAGGGCCGTCTTTGGGAATGGCCCCTTCGGGAATGTGGATATGAATGTCATATGTTTTATAAAACTTATCATCAATCATCAAATTGGCGCCACGGGAACGAACATAGCTCAGAGCAGCCTGGGCGGATTCCTGCATGACTTCGCCGAGTTTGCCCGTTACGGTCAGTTTTCCCTTACCGGGCATGATCAAGGTTTCAATGAAAAGCAGCTCACCACCCACCTGGGTCCATGCCAATCCTGTCACCATGCCGATCTGGTCTTTTTCCTCGACCTGTTCCTGGCGGAACCGATAGGGTCCCAGGAATTTTGCAACGGTTTTTTCGGATACCCTGAACTCGACCTTGTCGGTTTCTTTCAATACTTCACGAGCCAACTTGCGGCATACCGAAGAAATTTCCCGCTCGAGGTTTCTCACGCCGGCTTCACGGGTATAGCGCCGGATAAGTGTCATCACCGCATTTTTCGAAAAAGTTACATTTTTATCTTCAAGACCATTGTTCTTAATCTGTTTAGGAACCAAAAAGCCCTCGGCGATATGATATTTTTCATATTCGGTGTAGCCGGGCAGCCGAATGATCTCCATGCGGTCCTGCAGGGGCAGGGGAATGTCCGGCAACGTGTTGGCGGTGGTGATAAAAAAGATATCGGACAGATCATAGTCCATATCCAGGTAATGGTCATTGAAGCCGAAGTTTTGTTCCGGATCCAGAACTTCCAGCAGGGCAGAAGATGGGTCACCCCTGAAATCCATACTCATTTTATCGACTTCATCCAGGCAGAAAACAGGATTGTTAAACCCCGCCTTTTTCAGGGATTGGATAATTTTACCCGGCATCGCACCGATATAAGTCCTGCGATGTCCCCTGATTTCGGCTTCATCCCGGACACCGCCTAATGAAAGGCGAACATATTCCCGACCGGTGGCTCTTGCAATGGATTTGGCCAGCGATGTCTTTCCGACGCCCGGCGGGCCGACAAAACACAGAATCGGCCCACGGATTTTTTTGACCAGGGCTTGAACCGCCAAATATTCCAATATGCGTTCTTTTGGTTTCTCGAGTCCGTAGTGATCCTCATCGAGTATTCTCTCGGATTTGTCGATATCATCCCCGACTTCGGTTTTTTCAAACCAGGGCAAACTGATAATCCAATCGATGTAGTTGCGAACCACTGTGGCCTCAGCCGACATGGGCGTCATCATCTTTAGTTTCTTCAGCTCCTGCTCGACTTTTTCGGTGGCCTCCTTGGACATTTTTTTATTTTTTATCTTTTCTTCAAGTTCCTTGATTTCATCAGCCGTGTCATCTTCGGCGCCCATCTCCTTTTTAATGGCACGCATCTGCTCATTCAAATAATAATTTTTCTGCGTCTTTTCCATCTGTTCCTTGACGCGACTTTTTATGCGCTGATCCATCCTGAAAACTTCGATCTCCATTTTTATCAGACTCAAAAGCAGTGCCATTCGATCGGATAACCCGACCGTTTCCAGCAGCCGTTGCTTGTCTTCAATTTTAAATGAAAAATGGGCAGCCACGGTGTCGGCCACCTGGGATGGATCTGTGATCGAGGATACGTTCGAAATCAGCTCCTTGGATATGCTCTTGTTTAACTTGGCATATTCCTCGAAACCGTCCTGAACTGACCGGCTCAATGCTTCTCCCTCGGCATGCGGCAGTTGGGGCGTATGGATTTTTTGCAGGTCTACCTGAAAAAAATCCTTATTGTCGATAAAACGGAATATCCTTGCGCGGGTTTTGCCTTCCACCAGTGCTTTTACGGTGCCGTCGGGCAATCGCAGCAGCTGCAGCACTTTACCGATGGTCCCCACATGGCTGATATCTTGTTCTCCGGGATTATCAACGCCGGCCTTAATCTGGGTGGCGAGGAATACATTCTTGTCTTTATTCATCGCCTCGGATAATGCATTCACGGATTTTTCACGCCCCACAAAAAGAGGGGCTACCATATGAGGAAAGACGACAATATCCCTCAGGGGTAAGAGCGGCAGTAGTAATTTGGAAGAATCAGATTCTTCATCTTTAAAAAATTTCGGGATATTCACCATGGTAATGACATCTCTACTGTTAAGGTTAAAATTTTAATATTTCAATTCTATGGGACCAATGACAGGAGCAACTCAGGCTTGCTTCTTAGTCTGCTCGTATAGCAAAATCGGGGCTTCGTTGTGCAACACGACTTCTTCACCGATGACGCATTCTTTAACGTTCTCAGCCGATGGAAGTTCATACATGATATCGAGCATGCAGTTTTCCATAATCGCGCGTAATCCACGGGCACCTGATTTTCGCTTAGTCGCTTCCTTTGCAATAGCCGAAAGCGCGCTGTCGGTCAGCCGCAGGTTGACTCCTTCCATATCAAAAAGCAATTTAAATTGCTTGAGCAGTGCATTTTTCGGCTCTTTCAATATCCGGATCAGAGCATCCTCATTCAATTCGCCCAGGGTGGCAATCACCGGCAGGCGCCCTAAAAATTCCGGAATCAGCCCGAATTTGATCAAGTCCTCGGGTTGAACCGCTTTCAACGTTTCACCGATACTTCTTTCTTTTTCTTTGATGATTTTGGCGCCGAAACCCATCATTTTGGATCCGGAGCGCCGCTGGATAATTTTTTCCAGGCCATTAAAGGTTCCGCCGCAGATGAATAGTATATTGGAGGTGTCCACTTTAACAAAATCCTGCTGGGGATGCTTGCGGCCGCCTTTTGGCGGCACGCTGGCGGTGGTACCCTCGATTATTTTCAATAATGCCTGCTGCACACCTTCGCCGGATACATCGCGTGTGATGGAGGGGTTATCTGTTTTGCTGGCAATCTTGTCAATTTCATCGATGTAAACAATGCCGCGTTTGGCCTTTTCCACATCATAGTCGGCATTTTGAAGCAAAGAGAGAATGATGTTTTCAACGTCCTCTCCGACATAGCCGGCCTCGGTCAAACTGGTGGCATCCGCAATGGTAAAGGGGACGTTTAAAAATCGTGCCAGCGTCTGGGCCAGCAAAGTTTTACCGCAACCGGTGGGACCGATTAAAAGGATATTACTTTTTTGAATTTCGATTTCACCGGCGGTCGTTATCGCATCGAGGCGCTTGTAATGATTGTAAACCGCAACGGAAAGCATTTTTTTGGCCGCTTCCTGCTCGATGACGTAACCGTCCAATTTTCCTTTAATTTCCTTCGGAACCATGACCTGCTCCGAATCTTTGCCATCCTTTTCGCTCTCCTCTTCTATGATCTCACTGCAGAGCTGGATGCATTCATCACATATGTATACCGCCGGACCGGCAATCAACTTCCTGACTTCTGATTGATTTTTACCGCAAAATGAACAAAAGAGATTATCGTTTTCGTCTTTTTTCTTTGGCATATTAAGCCTCCGCCCCTTCAATTTTATCAAGGTCGTCCCGATCCGTAATGACGTGATCGATGATGCCGTAAGCTTTGGCCTCCTCGCCGGTCATAAAAAAATCGCGGTCCGTGTCCCCTTGTATCTCCTCAATTTTCTTGCCGGTATGCTTGACAAGTATCTGATTCAAGGTCTCTTTCATACGCAAAATTTCCCTGGCCTGGATTTCGATATCGGATGCCTGTCCCTGGAAACCTCCCATGGGTTGATGGATGAGGATTCTCGAGTTGGGCAGCGAATACCGTTTGCCGTTTGTGCCGGCCGTCAGCAAAACCGCGCCCATGCTGGCGGCCTGCCCGATGCACACCGTGGTAATATCCGGCTTGATATACTGCATGGTGTCATATACGGCCATTCCGGCGGTTACAATGCCGCCGGGAGAATTAATGTAAAAATTAATATCCTTGTCAGGGTCTTCGGATTCGAGAAAGAGGAGCTGCGCAATCAATAAGTTGGCAACCTCATCATTCATAGCGGTTCCGAGGAAAATGATTCTGTCTTTGAGCAGTCTTGAATAGATGTCGTAGGCACGCTCGCCCCGGCTGCTCTGCTCGATGACCATGGGAATAAGTGGCACAGATTTCCTCCTTATTATATAGTACGAAGTTGATTAATTAAACCGGACAATCAGGATACTGGTTATTTTGAGTTACTGGTTACTGGATATTCAACCGGTTCGTTTTCATGCCGGCGTAGCGGCTTCCTCTTTTTGCGGTTCCACCTCCTCAATCTTGCTACTATCAATGATAAGCTTGATCGCCTTCTTTTCAAGGAGAGTGTGTTTGAAATATTCGATTTTGTCCTTGTTTTGATCGTAATAATTCTTAATTTGCTCAAGGGGTTGATTAAAGCTGTCTGCCATCGCCTTTAGCCCGTCTTCCAGTTCATCATCGGAAATGGTCAGGCTCTCCTGATCGATCATTTTGCCGAGCAACAGATGACGCTTGACCTGTCTGATAGCTGTGTCACGATATTTTTCGGAGATAGATTCCCTGGTAAGTCCGATATCCTCCATGGAAATATTTTGATGGGCAAAAGAACGCTCGGCCTCTTCGATGATCCCTTCGAGCTCCATATCGACCATGGCGTCCGGTACTTCAAAATCGGATTTGGAAATCAGCTCTTGGTAGACTTGTTCATGCAATTCTTGTTCCATGCGCTTGTTATAGCCCTGCTCCAGGTTATCCGAAATGGCCTTCTTCAACTCATCAAGGCTCTCATATTGGCCGGCTTTTTTGGCCAGCAAATCGTCAATTTCAGGAAGCACCTCTTCTCTGATTTCGTTGAGGGTCACCTGAAATGAAATATCAAGATCTGCCAATTTCTTGTTAAAATAGTCCTGGGGAAATTTGATCTCAAATTCCTTTTTGTCATCGGGCCGCATGCCGATGAGCTGATCATCGAACTCCTTAATGACGGGACCTTGCCCGATTTTCATGTTAAAATTCTCTGTTTTGGCCGTTTCGGCAAACGGTCGGCCTTCTTTAAACCCTTCAAAATCGATTAAAACAAAATCGTCTTTTTGGGCTGAACGGTCTTCTGCTATTTTCTGGTGCTGCGCCATATTTTTCTGCAGCATCTTGAGCTGAGCCTCAATTTCCTCGTCTAAAACCCTGTAATTTGTCCGTTTCAGGATCAATCCGCGGTATTCTATGTCTTCAAGTTCAGGCGAAATTTCCACCGTGGCGTCATAACGATAAGGCCCAGTAGCCTCCAGTTCAGGAGGGTCCACATTCGGGGTCCCCACGATTTTGAGATCGGCTTCCTTAAGCGCATCCATAAAGGAGCTTTGAATCAAATTGGAAGTTACATCCGCATGAACATCCTTCTTAAATAGCCGCACCACCACCGACCGGGGGACTTTACCGGGTCGAAAGCCTTTGACCTTCGCCTTTTTTCTCAGGTTATTGTAAGCCTTGTCCAGTTCTCGAGCAACTGTTTCTTCAGGTATTTCAATGTGGAGTGTCTTTTTGACACTGTTAATATCCTCGACTGAAACTTGCATCATCATCCTTTCTGAATTAAAAATGGTGCGAGAGGGGAGACTTGAACTCCGACTCGGTGCTGATTTTATTGAGAATATTCTCCGACTGATAACGAACTGATAAAACTCCGCTGAAAATTATCATAAGCTTGTAAGTTAACACATAAAAACCGGATACGCAATGGTTCGATGGGTAAAAAGTGTGACGCGGACAGATAATAAATTGACGCTTCGGGACTTTCTCACAAATAAACACGAAAAGTCGGCAGTGATCAGGATCGGGCAAGGTGGGTTACAGGCAAGTGCCCTAAAATCAGGGGATTGAGACGGTGATGGATCGACCGGTGTGATCGCAGTACACCAAGATGCTATTGCAAAGCGGGTCTAAAGTTAGGCTTGTGCGGGCTTCTAACTCAGAGGACTTTACACTGATACAAAAACTGATAACGAAGTGATAACGATTGCGGGATGGTCAAAAAGCGATAAGATATCGAAACTTGAGGAAAAGGATGGTGCGAGAGGGGAGACTTGAACTCCCACTCTGTCGCCAGAGCTGGATCCTAAGTCCAGTGCGTCTACCAATTCCGCCACTCTCGCATACTTACTTGACATTATACCCAATTTCGTTGGATACCAGTATAAAAAATAATACTGATAATGTCAATCCGAATAGCTGTCAAGAAAAAAGGATGAATGTATTGAATATGTCTCCACAAAATTTTCAGCCCGGGACGGTGCGGATCCTTGGTATCTTGATCCTTTGTTTCCTTGGCACCGGTGCAATCCCGGCCGTCGCAAAGCAGCCGTTGTTCGACGCATATAAGCGGATCGTCGTTTTAGATCCCGGGCATGGAGGACTCGAAAGCGGCGCCCGGGGTGCGGACGGCACAGCAGAAAAAGCCGTGGCACTGAAACTGGCACAGTTGATTGCCGCCGAACTTCAGCAGGATTACAAAGTGACGTTGACGCGTACCGATGATTACCACGTGAGTCTGGATCACCGCACGGCTCTGGCGAACCACCTCAAAGCGGATGCGTTTGTTAGTCTTCATACCGGTGGCAGTTTCGTTTACAGTACCGCCGGCCCCGTTATATACTATTATCAGAATGCTTCAAAACTCTCCTCCAATCGGGGAGTAAATTCGGCTTTGCCGGATGAGGGCGAAAACATGCCAATCCCATGGGGCCGCACCCAAAGCAGTTTCACGGAAAAAAGCCAGATTCTGGCCCGGATGATAAGTTCACGCCTCAACGCCCTGAATTCTATAAAAAATATACGTGTCCACGGGGCTCCGCTGGCGGTGCTGCAGGGGGCTCATATGCCGGCCATCCTGATTGAAGCCGGCTATCTGACAAATCCTGCTGATGAAAAAAATCTGCGAAACGACCGCTTTCTAACGGATGTCGCTGCCGAAATCAGCCGAGGAATCGAGAATTTTTTATCTCGGACAGATTAATTAGGTGGCCAATATGCTTGCGCATATGCTGAAACCATGCTAATAATCCCACCCCGTAAGCGCACAGCGGGTGAAACAAGCCGGGTTATTGTAAAAGTTCAACCAGACACGAAGGCACAAAAATTAGGAATTTGTAGGATTTAATTGTGCAATTGGCTACTGGATCATGGATCAGCCGGGTTATTCGAAAATACCTAGGACACAGATCGGGGCGTGGCGCAGCCTGGTAGCGCGCCTGCTTTGGGAGCAGGAAGTCGGAGGTTCAAATCCTCTCGCCCCGACCAATAATTTCAATTAGTTATATTGACATCATTCGTAATTCATAGCTCGAATTACAATCTGACCCACCATATGCCCCACCACAAACGTGTAAATCAGGGTAAATCTGCGTAAAAAAAGGCACATAAAAAACGCAGTATGCTGCGAATTTTAGAGATATTCTAAAATTAGGATGTCGATCGTCTTGAATGGTATTTCAGATGCTGCGTGATTCAACGCCCCTGTTTTCGTGGAACGCAAAATTTCGCATATCACCCATCAACCGCCAAGGGATGTTCGGAAAATTTTTCTGGTGAAATTCAGTCGGATTGGATCCAAAGGATTGACAGGACAAATCCATATTGAGTCGAAGCTATTGAGTGTTCAATTATTTCATCAACTTTCCTACTTTGGACCCAGGCATCTCCATCCACATCTATGGGATCTTTGTCCATTTGTTTACCAGCAAAAAAATCATATGCAGCGGTCCGCTCATCCAGCTTTTTTCCATTCTGAATAAATGGCCACCAGTCAGGACTCCTATAGGACCACTGGATCTTTCCATCGGATGAATGTACAACAGCGCATTTTTCGGGGCACAACCTCACGAATTTTATTGCTGTGGCTGTCAAGGACGCTCTAAAGTCTCTGGCTATATCTTTTATGGGTATTAGGTTGATATTTCCTATATCGCATCTTTTGCTCGCGCATATCGCCGTCACATGACAACGTGACTATGAAATTCTCGATATCCGCTGTCACATCCGCTCCGAGCTGTTTCACTTCCAGTGGTTTGCCAACAATTAGTGTTGCGTGTAGTCCCCAGTCGGCAATAGTATCCGCAGCTTGGAATTTCCAACCGAGAAATTACGACTGTACAATTTCAATCCCATGGGCAATCCAATCAATTGATGCGAAAACCTCAGTTGGGTCAGCGCTCACCGGAGGTGACGTTCTGAAGTGAACAACGATTTCCGGCTCAATCTTTGGTTCGGCGAAATGTCCGATGCGGCATTGGACCTTTGAACCGGTCATTTGTATGACGGTGTTATCATAAATGTGACCCCAAATCGGCTCGCATACCCCATAAATTGACCACATTTTGGGGTTGGTGAATCCGATCTTACGACCAACCGGCACGGCCCCTTCTTTGATTCGCATTTCGTGGATCATCTGAGCCACAGCATATGCTTTGCCATTATTGAGATCAGCAAACCGTGATGTTAATGGTTCGATTAGCTTGCTCTGATCCTGAGCTGCCTTTATCTCGTTTGCGATGGTTAGGAGGTTCATTTCGTGATTAATGTTACCTACTGTGTCGGCATACTATATTAGGTGGGAACTATAATATGTAATGAATATCAAAACCGGGCTTTTCCAACAAGGGCCGAGGAATTTTCTGCGTATTGCAACTGATAGTCCTTTAAAACCATCCTCGGAACTATTACCATTTATAGCCGTCGTGCTCATAGGGTGGCCGATTCGAGATCGCCTAACTCCAACTCAGCCATCTGGATTGTGATATATTTTAGATAAGCATCTTTCTCTTTTATGAGAATGCAATTCTCTTATTGGTAGCCAAATATTGTAATTTCATTAAAATTGGCAATTTCAACATATGTTGAAATTGATATTTTTAGTGAAACTTATTGACATTATCTTAATTTCATAATAATGTACTGTTTCAGCAAACGTTGAAACAGGAGAAAAAGATGAAAAAATATCAAGACAGAATTGAAGAATCCGCAAAAGAAACACTCCTTTCATGCCTTTCAAGTGTACCATTTCTGAGGATCTTACCAAATTCCGAAAAAGTCAAATCTAAATAATTTTCAAGAATTCGATTTAGTTACAAAAATTGAACTCGCTGATGGTGTAATGACTTTGATCGCTGAGGTGAAAAGCAGTGGCCAACCCAGATTTGCTCGCGATGCTGTGAACCAGATTTTACGGTTTAGGGAAAAGATTCCTGATGCATATTTTGTATTCATAGCGCCCTATATATCATCGAAGGCCGCTGAAATTTGCAAATCTGAAGGTATCGGATATCTTGATTTATCTGGCAACTGTCTATTATCATTTGATAAAATTTTTATTGAGAAGACAGATTACCCCAACCAATTCAAAGAAAAACGAGAATTAAAGTCCCTGTATACACCAAAGGCTGAACGAATACTCAGGGTTCTATTATGCAATCCAGGAAAAAAATGGAAAATTAAAGAATTAGCCGTCGAAAGCAACGTTAGCCTTGGTCAGGCTTCAAATATAAAAAAGATACTGTATGATCAGGAATTCATAACTGGAAGACGAGGAGGATTTCGTCTGAGAGAACCTGCCACTATATTACGTAATTGGGCAGAAAACTATAACTATAGGAAAAACAATATCCAAGAGCTGTATTCATTGAAGAAGGTAACAGACGTTGAAAACACTATTAGCCGACTACTGCTATAGAAAAACAAATCCGATGTGCGCTTACCGGCTTTTCCGGAGCAGCACGAATAGAACCTGCTGTCAGATATAAAAAAGCTATGGTTTACGCTGATTTTTTAACTGAAGACGATTTTTCGAGCGATGTCCTTAAAGCCAGTTAATAGCGGTGGCAACCTTCTTTTATTTTCCCCTTACGATGAAGGTGTTTTTTATAGGACATTTAGGATTAATGGAGTTCAGGTTGTTTCTGAAATCCAGCTCTATTTGGATTTACAAGGATTTCGCGGTCGTGGTGAAGAGGCTGCGGAAGCCCTTTATTCAAGAATTATGGAGAAGCCGTGGTAACAAGAACAGATTACAGTCAAATTGGGGTTAAAGCGGCATATTCGGTTATGTTAGAAATCATTCGAATTTTGGGTGAATATAGAGGCAATATGGTTCTGATAGGTGGTTGGGTGCCGCAATTATTATTTCAAAATACCAGTGAATTGCACACTGGAAGCATTGATGTTGATCTGGCGTTTGATCACAAAAGGATTACAGAAGATGCCTATAAAACCATCCATGAACTGCTTTTAGAAGGGGAATATGAACAAGGTGATCAACCATTTATCTTTTACCGCAAGGTCAATATTGATGGAAATGAGGTAGTCGTTAATGTTGATCTTCTGTCTGGTGAGTATGATGGAACCGGTAAAAGTCATCGTCATCAAAAAGTTCAGAATATACATGCACGTAAGGTCCGGGGATGTGATCTCGCTTTCAATGATCCCATCGAAGTGACTATTGAAGGCAATCTTCCTGGCGGAGCGCAGGATTCGACAATCATAAGAGTATCATCAATTGTCCCCTTTCTAATCATGAAGGCCATTGTGCTGGATGATCGTATAAAAGAAAAAGATGCCTATGATATTTACTACTGCCTCAAACAGTATGAAGACAGATTAGATGAATTAGTGGATGAATTCAGGCCACATCTTGAGAACGGTTTGATTCAAGAAGGGCTTCAAAAATTGGTGAAAAATTTCAAGACCGAAGAACACACCGGACCTAAATTCGTTGCAGATTTCGAAGAAATAACAGATGAGGAAGACCGTGCACAAATCCAACGAGATGCCTTTGAACGCACAAATTACCTTTTGCGGGAATTAGGTGTTGTATGAAACGATAATCGTATCAATATAGAACTATAAAATCTGATATGGTCTGGGGATCTTCAAAGATCATGAAGTCTGGGAAGAAGGATAGCCTCATGCAATGCGATCTGGTGAGAGGTATGGAACTACATCCGCAGCAGATCAGATCCGAGAGATTGGTGTTGATCCTGTAATGAGAGCTAAATGTTAGAAAAATCCTTGGAAATAGAAGTGGTCAATTCGGCGGAAAACTTTGTCCCCTTTTTGTCCCCTTTTCTATCGACGAAAGGTGAAAAGCCCTGACATAATGCACCTTATCCAATGTATGCACATTAGAGCTAACAAATCTGGTGAGCCTTTAAATTGCAATGATTACATATTGTTATTGACAATTTGCGATGCGGGAAGACCTAATGTGGGAGCAGGAAGTCGGAGGTTCAAATCGATTTTATGTTGGTTTTACCGAACATCTCGAACCCCGTCTCAAATCACATAACCGAGGGGAAGTTCCCCATACTTCCAAATCCAAACCTTGGCGAATCAAAACCGCCATTGACTTCTCAGACCGCCAAAAGGCCATCGATTTTGAGCCATACTTAAAAACTCCTTCCGGCAGGGCATTCTCGAAGAAAAGGCTCTGATCCTGATAAAAAACTTTATTTATCTCGTTATCGTTATGGCATCTTTAGGATATGCTACTTCCAATTCGACCTGGATATTGTTGTGAAAAATGATAACGTTTTGGAAAGAGTGTTGGATGCGTATGACTTAGATTTTCTTGATGAATCCATCGGACGTATCAGAGTAGGGTTATTCAATTGGCGCAATTCTCGGTGCCGAATCCGGCCGCAAAATCGCTTAGAGCGATAGCCGACGGATCTGCAATAAAATCCGCAAGATCCGACCCATCGATGTCGCCATCGATATCGATATCGGCGTCACAAATATCAGAACGACATGTGAGTTCATAGGAAAATTCACTTTCCTCCGATTCGTTGTAAGCGGTTACCGCAAAATAGTAAATCCGGCCGTTATCCAAATCTGAAATAGTGCACTGCGTCGACAGACCGATATCTACCACAAATGGATAAATCCAGCTTTCAAATCCGTAATATATCTTATACCCCGTCGCGCCAGCAGTATCATCCCATCCAAACGATACCTCCGCGCAATGTGCCGATGGGCAATTTAGCGTTATCCGGTGAACTACACCTTCAAAGATGGGCAAAAGATATTATGAATGTCGATAGACTGGGATTTCAAACAGAAAATTGAAGTCTAATTTTATGAAGGCAGATTATGCAAGCCGGTATGGCCGCGATAACTCGTCGATCGTCTTATCATTGAAAAATCAATCAGTTGACTTTATAGTTCGTTAATGCTTAGGTAAGAATACTAAAAAAGCCGGAAATGCTGTGTTTAAGATAGGGTATCATAAGGGTACCCGGTGCACATTTCCGCCATGGGGTCAACCGTGTCCGGAGATATACTCAAAAACAAAAAAAAGGGCATGCATGCCGGTAAATTGCGCATTGCCGATCACTGGAATGCAATCAGCATCATAGCCAATTCTCAAGCCAATCCGTTAAAAGCCGTGGCCGAGTTTGTGGAAAACAGCATTGATGCGCGCGCCAAGCAGATCATCATCATACGGGGCAAAAAGAAGGGCGAATTTTATCTCAAGATCAGCGATGATGGGGAAGGCATTCCGGGAGATGAACAGGGGTTGCCCGATTTTCGTCGAGTGGCGACGCACATTTGTGATTCTATCAAGCGACAGTTCAAATCTGAGGGTGCGAATGGGATCCAGGGAGAATTCGGTATCGGTCTGCTTAGTTTTTGGACGGTCGGACAGAACCTCAGCATGACTTGTTGCGGCGCTGATGGAAACACTTATGAAATGACCATGGCTAAGGATTCACCGGATTTTGCGGTTTCTAAAAAACGGGTATTGCTTCCCTTTGAGGGGACAGACCTGATGATCTATCCCCTGCTGCCGGGGTTGCGATCTTTGACGGGTGAAAAGATTCAGCGCTATCTCGCGTCCGAACTCAGGGACCGGATTAAAGAGACGGACGTAACGGTTAAAGTTATTGACCGAACCGGCCGCAAAGAATTCATTGTGGTTCCGCGGCAATTCACCGGACGACTGCTTCATGATCTGAAACCGGCCGAAACCACACAAGGTGATATCTATCTGGAACTATATCTCAGCGATCCGGGTTCCGC
>CAVXXE010000072.1:0-24336 GCA_963765595.1 uncultured delta proteobacterium | reverse complement strand
GGGGGGGAATAATTGCCGCTGGCGGTACCGTAGTATTTCTGTAGCCTTCCAAATCCGGTTCGGTGTTGGCATCCCATGCCAGGTCAACCGTCGCCCCAAAGGCAACCATTGGAAATAAGATCAAAATAGAGGATAGGACGACGAGTGTCCCACCCCTTCTGAACATCGAATTAATTTTTCGGGCAAAGCGTATCTTTTGTGTATTCATTCGTGCACCTTTCAAATTTTTTAATTACCGCGCATCGCGCAGCCTTTTTGAAGGTGCTACGGTTGCCCGGCAGCCCTGCTGCCGTATCCCGTAATGTTAGGGGTTTAGGCCAGTGGCTTTGCGTCCCACCCTTTCGAGTGGTTTGCCTTTGTCAAGCTTCCTAATTGGAAACGAAAATTTGTTGCTTTATCTTTAGCAAAATGAATGCCAAAGAATTTTTTTTTTGATTTCATCTAAAATACCAAAATAATATCAAATTTAAATCACGACGGTTTCACGAAATGTTGACCGTATCTTTTTTTACATAGTGTGCGATATTTAAATTACGGAATTGTAATCAGAGGTACGATAGCAAGTTGAAAGCGAAAGAAGGAGGAAAATGAATTGCAGAACCGAATAGGAAGAGTATTTTGGGGCTGTTTCGTAATTGTGCTTTACCATAAGATTCAAAACCGCCGTGCATCGGGGGTGGATTTTCAAAATCCAGAACATTGGGAATAATGGTTGCTGAAATGCCGGTTCGGAGGCTCAACGGGTTATCCGCTGAAGAGTTGATTACCACATGCTGAACTGTCGGCAAGTGCGGTGGAAACGCCATGTTCAGATACTCCCAGGCGGCATTGGTCATAAAATGTTAGCGTTCCCAGAACAAATCGTGATGATGGGCGGTAGATATGAAACCCACATTATGGTCTCTGTTACAACACCTACAATGCGCCATTTCTCAGACCTCCTCATAACGAAAGCAGTCGACAACATGATCGTTTACCAAGCCTGAAGCCTGCATGAACGCATAACATATGGTTGGTCCGACAAATTTAAATCCTCGTTTTTTAAGATCCGCACCCATCGCCGCTGATTCCTGTGTTTGAGCAGGTATTTCGCCCAGGGACTTCCATTTGTTTTTTATGGTACCTCCTCCGACAAACTGCCAGATGTATCTGTTGAAGCTGCCGAATTCTCTTTGAACGGCCAGAAATGATATGGCATTTTGAATTGCCGCATTGATTTTAAGTTTATTCCGAACAATTCCCTCATTTGAAAGAAGTTCACCGACTTTGCGGGTATCATACCCGGCAATTTTGCGAGGGTCAAAATAATCGAAAGCCTTCCGGTAGTTTTGTCGTTTCTTCAAAATTGTAATCCAACTCAAGCCCGCCTGAGCACCCTCCAGGATAAGAAATTCAAACAACCTGCGGTCATTGTGCAATGGCAGGCCCCACTCTGTATCGTGATACTTAAGGTAGAGCGGATCTGTTGCTGACCAGCTGCATCTTGATTTCAATCACCATCCCCCTTGAAATTAAAAAGATAAAAGCCAAGCGCCTTATCAATCCCCTCCGTAGGAGCAAATTCAGTTCCGATAGCCGGCCCGTAAATGCTTCGGATGATCACCTTCTTTTTGATAAAGGCCCTTTGGGCATCGTCAGTATGAAATTCTACCTGAATGAGGTCTCCAACATCAAAATTCTTATCTCCATCAATTTGAAGTTTCATTCCAATTGTGGACAAATCCCTGACAATCATGAGTCCACCACCCATCTGTTTGCCGTTGATTAAACGACTATAGGACCCGGGCAGGTTCGTTTCTTTGCGATATCTTTTTCGCTTTTCCAGGATGGAGATATAGGCATAACCGCACGGACACCTGACACTGACTTGGACTTTTTTGTCGAGGTCGGCATATTTAGAAACATTTACCGTCTTCGATTTCTGACACTTCGGACAGACAAAAGTAGCCATTTTTGTGCTGGAAATATAGACTTTTTGCATCATATCGCTTCCTTCAAAATTATATTAGACAGAAAGTTTTATTATTTTTTTATCACGAAATGTTTTAATTGGGAATAAAATTTTCGCTTTAATTCAAGGCCCTGAGACAAATTTACACAATGGGCCCTTGGAAAATGTTTAAAATTAGAGCCTTTTCAGTGATTTCTTCTTGTAAAACCGTGAAAAACAAGCATTAATATATTGACTTTCAAATATTTTTGAGTTAAATTGACTACAGAAAAGCTTTTACAGCTTTACTTTTTAACTCAAAAGAAGGAGACAGAAATGACAAAAGCAGAATTAATTGAACAAATGGCAAAAGACGCTAACGTTTCCAAAGTTGCGGCCGGTGCAGTTCTTGATTCGTTTATGACTAACGTCACCAAGGCCCTCAAAAAGAAAGAAGGAAAAGTCACGCTGGTCGGGTTTGGAACATTTATGAAGAAGCGTCAAAAAGCACGTAAAGGCCGCAATCCACAAACAGGCGATCCGATTAAAATCAAGGCCAGAAACGTGGTAAAGTTCAAAGCCGGGAAAAAACTCAAGGACTCCATCTAAATTAGCACAAATTTTGAAGACGGGGCAGTTCTTCAGCTTTAGGGCCGAAAACTGCCTTTTTTTATTCATCTTACTTAGTGATTAACTTTACAGAAGATTGAATAGTCGAATATGGGAGAAAAAAGGAGTTTGATTTCGGGCCAAAGCATTTTGATTGGAGACACATCCGATGAGTGGTGATATTCCGGATCGGCAGACAGACAATATTTCCGAAATTGATCAAGAAACCACCGAACCCCCTGAGTACAAGGTTTTGCTGCACAATGATGACTACACGACCAAGGCGTTTGTAGTGGAAATCCTTGTGGTGGTCTTCAGCAAATCACTGGAAGAAGCCACTCACCTGATGTGGTCTGTCCATAAAAACAACATCGGAGTATGCGGCATCTACCCTTTAGAAGTGGCTGAGACGAAAATTGACCAGGGGACATCCTATATTCTTTTTGTCAAGGGAAAATTCAAAAATATTTTTATTGTATAATTTCAAATGGTTAAATTTGGTTCTATTTTTTGAACCTACTGATCCTGTTATTTTCAGTGTGTCCATTTCGGCGGATCCCTCGCTTTTAATGAGCTCTACACTTAATCGTTACGTTTATCCGGTGTGTCGCATTTAAGCGGCTACCGATCATCCCTTATCCAAGTTGTTGAGCTCAGCGAGAGGCCCTGTATTGTCCCGCCCGAGGTCATCAGGATGCCTCTACGTCCATGCACGGGCTCTCTCGCCGAAACTGTAAGTCATTTAATGGGAGATGATATAATCCGGATTAAAGCTCTCCTTTTTTTTCATCAGTGTCCAGGCAATGACCAAAAGTTTGGCCGCCAGCTTAACGCGCATCTTGGTGCGAATGCCTTTTTCCCGTTGTCGCCCATCAAGCAATCGATGATAGTAGTGCGCAAAGTGTGTGGTCAAACTGGAGGCGACCAATGCTGCCTGGTAGACAGCATAGC
Organism: uncultured delta proteobacterium; assembly: GCA_963765595.1. GTDB lineage: Bacteria > Desulfobacterota > Desulfobacteria > Desulfobacterales > JAFDCJ01 > JAFDCJ01. The sequence continues at coordinate 20,846 of CAVXXE010000072.1, read as the reverse complement.
GCAGGTCCGCTTTGCCCTTTTTGGAGATGACCGGCACCGCCGTTGTACTTTTCTTACCACTTCGGATAGCGCTTAAATCAAATCCTGCCAGCCGCAAAATTTGGTGGGTATTTTCAAAACGATGCGCATTGCCGATAGCCGCTAGCACCACCGCTGAAACATAGGGTCCGAAACCAGGAATAGACAGTAGGTACTGATACTCTTCAAATTGCTCGCATATCGCTTCAATAGCCCCATCCACCTCGACAATTTGGGCTTGGATTAACTTCACAGTATCTACTAAAACCTTGGCTTCCAGTTCCAAGCCGTTGCCGGCAAAGCAACCAATGGAAAAGGAGGCAGAATCCCAGATTTTAAACAACCTCTGTTTTTGACGATCACCCCGGTTACGGCTTATCACCAGACAGCAAAAGTCTTCAAACTTCATAGCCGCGATCTTGGCAGGTGCCAAACACCAGCGTACGATGGCTAAATTTTCTTCTTCACGCGTTTTCCAAAACTTATCAAGCTCTGGAAAGTACTGCGCTACCAAGTTGTTGCGAATCCTCATCTTTGAACTGTGAAGTTGCTTACGCAACCGCTTGCGAAGCAACAGCAAATTGCGCAAGTCTCTCAATTTAATATCAGGCAAATCATAATACTGGCATTTGCCTTGAGAGATCAAATCAGCCACGTTGGCAGAACACTTCATGTCGTTCTTATCCCAGCGGCCATCCAATAAACTGCGATTCTTTTTGATTGCCTCATTGGTTGCATAGACCACCAGGCAACCTTGTTCGATCAAAAACTCGGCCAGCGGTTTGTGGTAAACGCTGGTGGGTTCCAGTCCAAAAACCACAACCTCAAATCCATCGCGGTCCATGTGAAATTGCACACGCCCCATTAGGTAGGAAAACCCACTTAAGTTGTTTTCCACAATCAGACCCTTCTGCACTGTATGACCGTTGGCAGTTCCTAAGAAGGCATGGTGCTTATCTTTAGCAATGTCGATGCCGACGATCAGATGCTGCTCGGACCCTCTAATTTCATTTTTAAATTGACGAAACTCTTTGATTCTGTTGGTGTCCATAGTTTCCATAGTAACCTCCTTTTAGTATTTTAAGTTTGAAGATTGTGCAATTCTATGCTATCAAGAGGTTATTTTTTTACCATGAGATAAATCAATTTTTCTCTACTACTTTCATAGTAACTAGCAGAAGTATTCTCTTTACTTATTCTAATATATAACGGACATGAAATAATGCATTTCTCATTTTATTAGACTTAAATTCATATTCTGAGCCAATTTTTCTCCCCGCACTACTGCACGGCTCACCGCCGGTTGACCTATACCCAGCAGTTTGCTTACGCTTGTACCGCTCATCCCCAATTCTCTGACCGCCCAATAACAGACCAGGCTCCTGGCCTTCACCCGCAGCGGTTGATTTCCCTGGTTTTCGAACCTCCGCCGGCTCCATCTCAAAAACTTTAGCCACCTTCTCCACTACTCGATCTATATTATAACCCTGAGCCTGAAGCCAATAGCGGCGCTCAAACCGCTCCTTCTGCTCTGCCAGGATTTCTTTGACAAAATCGCTGTCTCCCAGAATACGTTCATCCCCTTTCAGGTGGATGCGCGCTTTGCTCATCGCTTTTAATACACCCCAGCCGCCACTGCTTCTGAGCAATCCTCCGCCAACCAACTCAGGACGTTGACCTAAACCCATTTTTTTGCGAACATATTCACGGTAATTGCGTCGTGCCGCTGCTACCTTTTCACCGAATAGCCGCAGCACATAATCAACATCTTGAAAGTCTCGTTTCTGCTTGCCCAAAAGAACACTATGACCACCATATGGATATTTTGCCAGGTCTTTTAGATCGGCAACCATCCTGGCCCGCAATGGATTAAGGTGAATATACGCCACCAACTCTTTTAAATAGAGGTTTTCCTGACATAGTATGGATTTGAAACGGTTTTGAAACAGATGCCCGCTGCGGCGATGGCGACGATTATAGCTGACGGCATAGCCGGTTAACAGCCTGCGCATGACGGTGGAAATCGGTATTTTGCCGCTTCGCAATAATAAATGGAAGTGATTGGGGATAAGCGCCCAACCGTAACAAGGCGTTGACGTCTCTTTTAGAATAGTTCCAAGACGTTCCATAAAGTTATCCCGATCAGCATCATTATCAAATATTTTTCGTCGCTCTATTCCGCGGCAGATAATATGATGCAGTGCCCCGGGGGCATCTATGCGGGCTTTGCGTGGCATAGTCAGTTCATATCATACTTTCAATCTAATAGATATGCATTTTTTCATGACCGTCCCCATATTCCCTGATGGACAACCAAATTGCCGTTGACGATGACGTGAATAATCCCGCTGGCATCATGGATATATCCAGCTCGCTTTCCAGGAGCGCTCCAAAAAGCCAGTCATAGGGCGATTTGCCGGCCTGGCTCGCCAGCTCGGAGATATAACGGCCTTCATATGCCGTGTTATAGCGCATTTCTCACCCCCGAGGGCTTTGCGGCCGCAGACGCCGGGGGTTAAATTCCGAGGTCAATGCTCTGAGCCAATTCTACGATATGATGCGGGATGAGGACGAACCGATATCTCCTCTCAGGGCACTCCTTGAAGCTCTATCCACAAGCGTGAAAAGCCTGTCAATATCATCTTTTTGATTCGATCCCTGATGTCCACGCACTTTAACAAATTCACAGTCCAACTGATCGGTCATTCTATAAAATTCCTGATACAGCTCATAATTTTTAAGGCGCCTATTTTTCTTTGAACGATAACCATTTTTCTCAAACCGATCACGTCTTCCCTGCAAACCCATGATGTTTTGGGAATCCGTATACACATTTACCTTAATCCCCAATGCTTGAATTTCGCTTAGCGCCCATAATAACGTCTGCAATTCAAGTTTCGTTGAAGACGTATGCTCAAATGTCCTCACTTTAACGCGCGACCTCAAAGAATCCAACGAAAGCCCAGCTTCAGCCACAGCCAGGTAAGCCCCATATCCGATATTTGACTGGGTGTTCACACTTCCATCCGTAAATAGCATCAGTTGCTTCGTCAAGACATCACCATAAAAGGCAGAAAAAAATCCTTTTCCAATTGGTTTTCATCAACGGCATTCTTAAGGTAAGATGATGCATTCTGCCAGCTTTCAGAATAATCGCCTTCGTCTACCATATACAGCCAAGCATCAGATGCCTTTTGAGCGTTTACCTCTTTAGTCGAATCAGCCCGGAGTGGTTGTAAGAATGCCAACATCAAAATATAGTGCTTTTTCATTTGAACCCCCACATCCTGCTAATAAAATTTACGAGCACCCAACGCTGCAGACAACCCCAAAAACCTCGATCCCGGTTCTGGTTTCCAAGGCTTCTTGTGGATTTTTCGTATCTCAAAGTACCAGTCGTCGCTAAAATCGAATTTCAGGTCCCGCAGAAAGTTTGATAACCCTCATCACCATCACTCGGCGGGTCTTGATACTCGGATGTTCGTGCCACTTCTTCATAAGGAGAGCGAAGGACCTGAATAAATTTCTCGGCCAACGCAACCTTACCGGTCTGCTCACATTCTTGAATCACCTTTTCAACATGATGGTTCCTTGGGATTACCACAGGATTGTGTTGCCGCATCAGTTCCTGTACTTTTTGAGAACCTGCGTGTTGCTCGCTTAATCGTTTTTGCCAAAGGTCAAAACACTCTTCAAGTTCATTATTCATCTGAGAAGCTGCAGCTTCAGACGTCAAAGATTTAGTCAAAAGATCGAAAGTTACCGTGTAGTCTAGGCTCCTATCCTTGAGTCGGTTCAAAACAGAAATTATTAGTTTTTGATCCTCCTGCTTAAAAAAAGCCAGGCCAAGCTTCTTTCCCATCATTTTCATATATTCTTTCTCAAAACGGCCGGGAAACTCGGCAATGACAGGTCCGACCTGATCTACTGCTGTATTCGTGTCAGCATTGATGAGTGGCAACAGACATTCGGCAAATCGTGCTAGGTTCCATTGTAAAATTTCAGGCTGATTGCCAAAGGCATATCGACCCCTTGTGTCAATCGAACTATATACGGTCTGCGGATCATAGATCCCCATCATGGCACAAGGACCATAGTCGATGGTTTCCCCGCAAAGGGATGTGTTATCAGTATTCATGACACCGTGAATAAAGCCGACCCTCATCCATTCAACGACTAGTTGAATCTGCCTTTCGAGGACCTTGCTAATAAACGGGACATATTGATTCTGTCCTTCTTCCTGCAACTCTGGATAGTGACGCTCGATAGTATAGTTACAGAGAGTCTTGAGAGCTTGATGATCACCTCGAGCCGCGAAGAACTGAAAAGTCCCAATACGCAAATGACTCGAAGCAACCCGCGTCACGACAGCCCCGGGTAATGGCGTCTCACGAAAAACAGGTTCTCCAGTTGTGACAACTGCCAGACAGCGTGTTGTTGGAACACCTAAAGCTTTCATGGCCTCACTCATGATGAACTCTCGAACAGCTGGACCGAGGGCACAACGACCATCACCCCCTCTGGAAAATGAGGTGCGGCCGGAACCTTTGAGCTGAATGTCCCGCCTTTGCCCGAATTGGTCTAACACCTCTCCGAGAAGATGCGCTCTTCCGTCTCCGAGTTGGGGAACAAAATTTCCGAACTGGTGTCCGGCATAAACAGTCGCAATGGGTTCTGATCCGGGTAGAATGTAATTTCCTGAAAAAGCTTGTGCAAGGGCAACCGAATCAGGTTTCAATTCATTTGGAATCATTAGCTCTTCAGCCAGGCTGGAATTCCACAAAAAGAGCTGCGGGTCCTGAACAGGTGAAGGCCGTATTCTTTCGTAAAAAACCTCATCTAAACATGCGTAAGAATTTGAAAAATTCATTTAGATCGTCCTTCACCGGTTCTCGTTTCAGTGTATTTTGCTTTGTTAGACTTTAAATTTCTTGATTTTAGTAATTAATTGTTCGTCGCTCAATATTCCAATGCCAATTCCTAAAGCAATAGCTTGGTGCCAACTTGTGGTAGGAAGACCATCCTTGGCAAGAGACAACAATACTCCAAATCCATACCGCTTCTTGGACTGATACAACCACTGCATATACCGATGGCGATCCTTTGAGAATTTGAGAAGAAATTCTCGTTTATGGTTTTTATGAGTTATTTACCCCGTTAAACCTTTTCTTCCTTTGTTTAACTGGGGTATGCCAAATGTACCCAGGAATAAAATGTCGTTTTACTCTCGCCATATGTATAAGAGAATAATGGTCTTTTTGCCCTCAAAAAACTCAATATAGACCTATTTCAGAGGGCAGGATTGGTACTTATTCGTTTCATATCAAGTACTTCGCATGGCCCGACCCCATTGCACTGAAAATGTCAGGTGCAACGATTTGTTCGGCATCCCGGGAATCTTCCTTACAATCCCTTTGCCCGCCACATATTGTGGAATTTGCAAGACGCTAGAAATAATGCCAGTGTAAACAGGAACAGCATAAGCAGGCTCAGCCAGACCGGAAAGAACGCGGAGCGTCCAAAAGCAGAGCGAATCAAAGAGTTTGCGTAGGATAACGGTGACAGCGGTGCAATCCACCGAGCCCAGACGGGCATTTGTCCAATCGGCATGAATATCCCACTCACGAAAAGCAAAGGTAGCCGGACCAAGTTTGACAACAGCATGATGTTAGAGGGACTGCTTGCAGGAGGGGCGGCGAGAAGCACGCCCAAAGAAGCAAAGCTCAGCGCGCCCATCACGATTCCGGCAATGAGCAGTGGCACATTCTCGACATAAGCATCTGTAAGAACGAACCCCAGCAGAACCGGAACAACAGAAAGACAGGCTCCAAAGACGAACCCGCTAATCACGTCACCCGCCAGTATCGCGGGCAGCGACACAGGAGTGGAAATTAGACGTTCGTAAGTCTTGGCGCTCCTTTCCCAAGGGGTTACCAAAGGTCCGACTGCACTGGACGTGAACCAAAGTGCCATAGCAACCATGCCTGGGACGATGTTTTCAGCCGGGATAGGCCGTCCCATCTTGAACGCAAGGAAGAAAAACACCGGGAAAAGAACCCCGAAGATCAGCACCGGCGGTTTCAGGTAGTACAAGCGCGCGTTCTTCTTCAGAATGACCAGCGAACCGTGCAACTGCCGGCGGCAAGTCTGAACCGTTTCCCTATGAACCGTCATTGCAAACCCCTCTCCTTGCACCCACTCGTGAAGTGAAGAAACACGTCCTCCAGACTGGGTTTGCGGTTGCCAAGATCCGTGATCTCCAATCCCCTCCTGTCCGCCAATCGGGCGACCTCAGTCACCACTTGGCCGGGCAACTTGGTGTACAACCGGAAAGTGCGATTGTCCGCGTCAATGTCTGACACACCTGGCAGCGATGCAAGCTCATTATGCTCCGGCGCGGCACCCGCAAAGCTCACCTCGATGTATTGACGGGAGCTTATAGTGGAGCGCAGCTGTTCCGGGGTGTCTATGGCAGCAATACATCCTTTGTCGATTATTGCTAGACGTGAGCACATCTCACCAGCCTCACTCATGTTGTGCGTGGTCAAAAACACAGTAAGGCCGCTCCAGTTCATATCGCTCACTATTTCGCGTATCAGCCTTGCGCTCTGGACATCCAGTCCACTGGTGGGTTCGTCGAGAAATAGCACTTCCGGACCCGTTACCAATGCAGCGCACAACATAAGCCTTTGCCGGAGTCCCTTAGAGAGAGCGCGGGCCTTTTGCTTCTTTCTCTCCGTCAGTTCGAATGCGTCAAGCAGGCGCTCTGCTTCCCGGAGGCGCCGATGTCGCGCAACACCGTGCAATTCCGCCATAAGCATGAGATTCTGCCAGACAGAGAGATCGAGGTATACATTTGCCTCTTCGGGGACGACGGCGATGTGCGCTCTCGAAAGCAACGGCTCTTTACGGATGTCGTGACCTTGTATTGTAACCGTACCCTCGGTGGGATCGATCACGCCTGTGAGCATGCGGACAGTCGTCGTCTTGCCAGCTCCGTTCGGACCCAAAAACCCGAAGATCTCGCCTTGGTAGACCCCAAACTCCACGTGGTCCACCGCAACCAAGGGACCAAATTTACGTGTCAAACCTCTAACTTCGATAACGGCTTTCATTTGCAATAAGTTTTCTTGCACATCGGAGCATAACGGACATGAAAAAATGCATTTCTACCTTTATAAACTTAAATTCATATCCTGAGCCAATTTTTCCCCCCGCACTACTGCACGACTCACCGCCGGTTGACCTATACCCAGCAGTTTGCTTACGCTTGTACCGCTCATCCCCAATTCTCTGACCGCCCAATAACAGACCAGGCTCCTGGCCTTCACCCGCAGCGGTTGATTTCCTGGTTTTAGAACCTCCGCCGACTCCATCTCAAAGACTTTAGCCACCTTCTCCACTACTCGATCTATATCATAACCCTGAGCCTGAAGCCAATAGCGGCGCTCAAACCGCTCCTTCTGCTCTGCCAGGATTTCTTTGACAAAATCGCTGTCTCCCAGAATACGTTCATCCCCTTTCAGGTGGATGCGCGCTTTGCTCATCGCTTTTAATACACCCCAGCCGCCACTGCTTCTGAGCAATCCTCCGCCAACCAACTCAGGACGTTGACCTAAACCCATTTTTTTGCGAACATATTCACGGTAATTGCGTCGTGCCGCTGCTACCTTTTCACCAAATAGCCGCAACACATAATCAACATCTTGAAAGTCTCGTTTCTGCTTGCCCAAAAGAACACTGTGACCACCATATGGATATTTTGCCAGGTCTTTTAGATCGGCAACCATCCTGGCCCGCAATGGATTAAGGTGAATATACGCCACCAACTCTTTTAAATAGAGGTTTTCCTGACATAGTATGGATTTGAAACGGTTTTGAAACAGATGCCCGCTGCGGCGATGGCGACGATTATAGCTGACGGCATAGCCGGTTAACAGCCTGCGCATGACGGTGGAAATCGGTATTTTGCCGCCTCGCAATAATAAATGGAAGTGATTGGGGATAAGCGCCCAACCGTAACAGGGCGTTGACGTCTCTTTTAGAATGGTTCCAAGACGTTCCATAAAGTTATCCCGATCAGCATCATTATCAAATATTTTTCGTCGCTCTATTCCGCGGCAGATAACATGATGCAGTGCCCCGGGGGCATCTATGCGGGCTTTGCGTGGCATAGTCAGTTCATATCATACTTTCAATCTAATAGATATGCATTTTTTCATGACCGTCCCCATATTCCCATATTCCTACGAAAACGGATGATTATCTCTCCCTTTAACAGTAATGCCTATCTGTCAATGGCGACCGCGGCAATTGAAAAATGTAAAATCCTGGTCTAATTCTTACCTTGACACCCCTCATTCAATTTGCGAGAAGTGATGGAACTGACAAAAACATAACCAAGCATACAGGAGAGTTACCCATGGAAAGAGCCAAGATTTGTGTTGTTGGAGCCTGTAATTTAGATTTGATCAGTTATGTTCCCAGACTGCCCAGCATGGGGGAGACGCTTCATGGTAATCGTTTTCAAATGGGATTTGGCGGCAAGGGTGCCAACCAGGCGATAATGGCGGCTAAAATGGGTGGCGCTGTGACCATGGTCACCAAACTCGGCCAGGATGTATTTGGGGAAAATACGTTAAAAAATTTCAAATCCTGGGGGGTCAACACCGAACACGTTCATTTTACGGACCAGGCTTTTTCAGGAGTCGCCCCAATTGCCGTTGATACCGAGGGTCACAATTCAATCATCATTGTCACCGGTGCCAATGATCTTTTGACCATCGCGGAGGTCGAGGCCGCCCGTTCGGCTATCGCGTCTTCCTCGATTCTGGTTTGCCAGCTTGAAATACCTCTGGACATCAACCTCGCAGCGCTGCGTATCGCGCGCGAAGAGGGGGTCAAAACCATTTTCAATCCGGCGCCGGCTCTCTCTGAAATCCCGGCAGAATTTTACCGTTTAAGTGATATCTTTTGTCCCAATGAGACCGAAACCGAACTTCTCACCGGCATGTCAGTCGAATCGATGGAAGAAGCTGAAAATGCAGCCAAGGTGTTTATTAAACGCGGCGCTGCCTCCGTGATTCTAACTTTGGGTGAACGCGGCAGTTTATTGGTAACGGACGCAACCACTGAGCACGTGCCGGTGGAGCTGGTCAAAGCACTGGATACCACCGGTGCCGGCGATGCATTTGTTGGAAGCCTGGCTTTTTTTCTGGCAGCCGGGAAATCTTTGTCGGATGCCATCAAGCGTGCCAACAGGATTGCAGCCGTCAGCGTTCAATCATCAGGCACCCAGACCAGCTTTCCCGAAGCAAAGGATCTGCCAACCGAACTAAATGACTGACTGAACCCCAATGTTGCAAAAACAACATGACAAAGAAAATGAAAGGAAAGAGAAATGGACCCGTACAGCGTTTCTAAAATAACTGGCGCAGAAATAGCCCAATATATCGACCACACCCTGCTAAAACCGGAAGCAAATCGTGCAGCCCTGGACAAGCTCTGTGAAGAGGCTATTTTTCACGGGTTTAAAGCCGCGTGTGTTAATTCCGGCTGGGTTGGCTATGTGGCCGAAAGGCTCAAGGGGTCAAATGTTGCGGTGTGTTCCGTGGTCGGCTTCCCGTTGGGCGCAATGGGCTCTCCGGCCAAAGCTTTTGAAGCCCGGCAGGCTGTTGCAGACGGAGCCCAGGAACTGGACATGGTACTCAATATCGGTGCAATGAAGACCGGTGATCTTAAAGCGGTGGAACAAGACATCCTGGCTGTGCGACATGAAGCCAATCGTCCGGTAGTCCTAAAAGTGATCATCGAAACCTGCCTGCTAACCAATGATGAAAAAGCCCGGGCCTGTGAAATTGTCCAAAATACAGGGGCCGATTTTGTCAAAACCAGTACCGGTTTCTCCACTGGCGGTGCGACTCCGGAAGATGTAATCCTAATGCGCAAAACAGTCGGTCCTCGCATGGGCGTAAAGGCCAGCGGCGGCATTAAAGATTTTGAAACGGCTGCGGCAATGATTGCTGCCGGTGCCACAAGGATCGGTGCCGGAGCTGGTGTGGCGATTGTGAGCGGCGCTCAATGACTGCCTTGACCTTTGTATTCTCCACTGCGCTGGTCACCCCGACAATTCCCAAGTAAAACAAAATGCCACCGAACATCAACACGAGAATCAATTTTCCCTTCACCGTATACCTTCCCCCAATATTTGAATTTTCTAAATATATTTTCAAATATTTCAAATCAATCATAACTTGAAAAAACAGTTTTTTTTCATGACCGCCCGATTTCAGCCGTTGCGATTTTACAAATTTGAACTTATTGTATGGTAAAAGGAAGATCTGATATGACTGACCATTCCCCCAATTCTCCGATCTCACCGCTGATTGGAGCTCAATCTGAAATCGCCGCAATCATGAAGAAAGCCTGTATAAGGTTCCTTGGTTCGATGACGCCGGAGCTGCGGAAAAAGGTGAATTTCACTTTTGATTCCCTCGAAAGACGGCGCTGGCATTACGTCCCGCGGGAAATGTTTGATCGCAAAGGCGTCAGTTTAATAGAAATGAATTACCGCCAAAGCCAGGCCGCGTTAAGGTTGCTGGCAAGCGGCCTCAGTCAAGCGGGTTATGAAAAAGTCACGGCAATTATGGACCTGGAAAAGACGCTTGGGAAAATCGAACACTCTTTAAGCATCTCGCGTCTGGTACGGGATCCGCAACTTTATTTTTTTTCTGTCTTCGGTGATCCAACCACCGGCAAACCCTGGAGCTGGCGGGCGGAAGGCCATCATCTCTCACTGAATTTTACAATTGCCGGCAGCGATTGGATCGCTCCTAATCCCCTGTTCCTGGGTGCAAACCCGGCGGAGGTGCAAAGCGGTTCTCAAAAAGGTCTCCGAATCCTGGCAAAAGAAGAAGATCTGGGCCGTGATCTGTTGGCAGCTCTAAACATTGAACAAAAGCGAAATACGATTATCAGTTCGAACGCACCTCCGGATATTCTTACACGCGCATTGCCGAAGGTCCAGCTCGCCGGCCCCGAAGGATTGGCCACCGCATCGATGACGCCGACACAGCGGGAAATTCTGGCCCGGCTTATTTACGTGTACATCGATCGATTGCCGCCTAAGCTGGCGGCTACCGAATTGCAAAAGCTGAATGAAGCCGGTTTGGAAACGGTCCACTTTGCCTGGGCCGGTCCGCAAGACCGCGGTCAGCCTCACTATTACCGTCTCCACGGTCCATTTTTCCTGATAGAATATGACAATACGCAAAATAACGCCAACCATATTCACACCGTCTGGCGTAACCTGAAAGACGATTTCGGAGAAGATCTCCTCCGTTTACATTATCAACAGGAACACCGATGAGTGTTTGCTTGAGTGTATAGCCGCCGGTCTTAAGCAACTGGCCATTATTGGTGCCGGTTTTGAAACCAGGGCCTATCGATTTGAGGACGTAAAAGAAAATGTCAAGGTCTTTGAAGTGGATCATCGATTGATAGGCTGTTTTCCCGGGTAACGTCGGAGCCTTCCGCTACAATCTCATCTGCCACCATGACAGCCGGCGCAACCGGCAAATCCAGCTCAAAGTATTCATCCGTCAGGTATTCTGCATTGGGTTTGGATACGGTTTCTAGTCTAATTTCGTATTTTTCGCCCAGACCGGGCATCATTTTTTTAAATGCTTTCAGGGCTTGCCATTGGGTTCATTCAAAAAAATCGAACTTTCAACATCTTCTATCTCCTATTTCCGTGGTAAATTTTTAGTGTTCATTTCAGAGAAACCATTCGGATCAGGAATTCATCAGGCTGGATAAAGTCAACCAGTCGCAGGTCTTTCCGTTCCTTACCCAGATTATCTAGAAATACGACCGTTGGGACCCCTTTGACATTGAATTCGCTTAAAAGACGATCGTAGTTTTGGCCGGCTTTCTCGGTCAGGTCTACCTTCACCATGATAAAGTCATCACGCGAGAGCTTGACGATATCCGGGTGATGAAACGTGATATCATCCAACTCACGGCAGGGCGCACACCAATTGGCATAAAAATCAATGATGACCGGCTTGTTTTTTTCGACGGACTCGGCCAGAAGCCGGTCGGAGTAACGATGCCAGTTGACCGGCGGTCCTTCGAACACTTGATTGCCGATCAGAATCGTCCCCGTCACCAGACAAACCGTGCCGACAACGGCTTTGACCCAGGGAAACGCACGAAAAATGGCTGCGGTTTTATCCAGCCAGCCCAGATGAACACCGGCGGCGATGGCAACAGCGGCAAGGAGGTATTGCTGCAACGGCAGCGGCAGAATCGGGCGCACAAAGTAGGTGGCCATACCGATGAGAACCCAACCCATCAAGCGTCGCACCCAGTTCATCCACTCGCCGGATTTGGGCAACTTTGCCAGATGCCCCGAAAACAATGCCAATCCAAACAAGGGCGTGCCCAATCCCAGGCTCAGGACGAAAAAAATGACGAATCCAATCAGTGGGTCACCCAGTGTTGCAACCCAGGTCAGAAGCCCCAGCACGAAGGGGCCGATGCAGGGTGCGGCCACCACACCCAGGGTTATCCCCATGAAAAAAGATCCAAAAAATCCCGTGTAGGATTTGGTGGCCGCCTGGGTCAGCCAAAAGGGAAGCCTGAGCTCCCAAAACCCGAAAAGGCTCATGGCAAAGGCAGCCAATATAGCTGCTATGGCAATCAGCACCAGCGGACTTTGAAGCAGTGCACCGATTAACCCTCCGGTAAGGGCTGCGACAACACCCAGCAACGAGTTGGTCAGCGCCAGTCCCCCGATGTAGCAGATACCGTGTCCGATCAATCCGCGCTTGCCTTGGGCGCTTCTGCCGCCAAAATAAGACACCGTGATGGGGATCAGCGGATAGACGCAAGGGGTGAGATTCAACGCCAGACCACCGGCAAAAATACCCAGCAGGGTCCACAGCAGCGCCCAACCCGATAAAGATGGATTCGGTTTGGACTGGGCAGATGCTGATAGGTTTTTTAGTTTCTTGTAGGCAACCGGAAGCCCCTTTGATTGCCACTGTGGATATCCTTGCGGATACCGAAATACATTTTGATACCCCAATTGAACGGCTACCCGAGCCGCCGAGTCGCTGCGGACTCATGCCAGGCCCGCTCAGTAAAAGACAATCGATTTTTCTTTATCCGATCCCAGAAACGCTTTCAGATCCCCTTTTCTCTGCCACCTTGCCCACCAGGTAGGCTCCATGGGAAAATTGACACTCCCGTCTATGGAACCGCCACGATGTTCCCATTCCTGACGGGTGTCTACCAGCAGGATCTGCTCTTGATTAGACCGATACAGCTTCGACAGTGTTTCTAGATCAATCAACCGGTAACCACCGTTTTCGGCCTCCAGTTCAACCTGCGCCTGGTTCGATGCCACAATCGGCGCCGGCAAATGGGAATACCAAAGGACCAACAAAGTCACTGACACGGCAAAACTCGGCATCAAGAGGGATCGAATCGACTTCATCGCTTTGTATCCTCATTCACGGGTGTTTTCTCTTCGCCAACAGAAATCGAAAAGCCCATTGCCAGCCAATCCTGGATTCCCTCTTCAAGGCGGATGGCCTTGAAACCTTTTTTTCGCAACATCTCGACGGCCTCAACCGCCAGCACACAATAGGGCCCCCGGCAATAGGCCACAATTTCCTGATCCTTTGGCAGTTTGGATATCAACTCTTTAAGCTGCCCCAGGGGAACGGACAGGGCGCCGGGGATGTGGCCGGCACGGTACTCCTCTGCCGGACGAACATCCAGCAAGGTGACGGCACCATCTTTTACGCGTTTCAACAGATCGTTTCTATCGACCGGTTCCATGCCTTCTCTGCCTTCCAGGAAGCGGCGGTTGATCAGCTCTACTTCGGCCAAACGGTTTTCTGCCAACACCCGCATGGATCGAAAAAACCGGCAAACCATCTGGTCCGCGAGACGGTATTTGACATACAAGCCTTCTTTCTCCGCTTCGACCAGGCGGGCCACGCGCAGGGTCTGAAGGTGCTGGGAAGCGTTGGCCAGAGTCAGGCCGGTTTCCCGGGTAAGGGTTTCGACCGTTTTTTCACCCTGACAGAGCAAGTCGAGCAGTTCCAAACGTTTGGGGCTGGATACCGCTTTTCCGATTCTTGCGAACTGCTCATAGATGGCGTCTTTGAATTGTCTGTTTGGATTTTTCATAATCCACCTTTCAATTAATCAATCAATAAATTGATTACTAATAGATTGATCAACCCAAAATGTCAATGCCTTTTTCGTTATATTGCCTGAATGGGTAATACTCAACTCAGGGCCTTTGAAGTTTATCACTCCTTTTACCTTGACACGCAAACCCCGTTTCCATATATGTTTGTTTCATCGGCCGGCAACTTTTTGCCATACCAAACAAAAGGAGAATATCTCTTTTTCAAATACTGCCTGAACTGAAACGCTTTGCTTTCAACATCGCAGGAAACTAAACAGTCGTCCCATACCAAAAGGAGGTGAACAATGATTCGTTTAACCAGATCCCGGGTCTTTTTTGTGTTGTTTGTCGCTGTCGCTTTTTGCTGGGGGCGTCCCGCGCCGGCCGCCGATGCAGAATTCACGGCCCGCTATGCCACCCAGCTTTCCAAAACCTTTCACCTCACCGAGACGGATTACAAATTTGCTGAGCTGGTGGCGCAAAAAACCAATGGTCGTCTCAAGATCGAGGTCTATCCCGCCGGCCAGCTCTACAAAGGCCGCTCCATTGTAAAGGCTGTTACCGACGGTGCCCTGCAAATGGGAATTGTTTACAGCGGCGCCTGGAACGGGCAACTTCCCTACATTGATATCTTTGACGTACCGTTTGTTTTTAAGAGCACTGCGGAAATGCACAAGGCCGTCAGCGGTCCATTGGGCAAAAAAATTTCCCAGGATATGGAGAAATTCAATGCCAAGCTTCTTTATATGGGCTATTATGGCCGTAGTTTCGAGCTGGCCAACCGGGTCAGACCTTTGAAAACCAAAGCCGACTTCACGGGCCTCAAAATGCGCTGCAACCTGCCGACCGCCGTGGCGGCGGTCGCAGCCATGGGCGCGGCTCCGCTGAAGATGTCCTCCTCCGAGGTCTATATGGCCTTACAGCGTAAAACCATCGACGGCGTGGTCTCAGGTGCCCAATCCATTGTCAAACGCAAGTGGAACGAAACGTGTAAATACCTGACCGTCACCAATGGCAGCTTCTCGCCCTGGCCGGTTACCGTGAATACCAAATTCTGGAACACGCTTCCGCCCGACATTCAACAAGCCGTGCTGGAGGCTGCCGCCGAGGTTAGCCAAATAAGCCTGGCGCAGGCCGAAAAGGAAGATGCCGCCGCCCTGTCCGAAGCCCGTAAGTCCATGGAAGTATACGAGCTCAAAGGCGAATGGCCTGAGGCCCGCGATGCCGGCTTATCTGCCTGGCGAAAGCGAAGTGGGGATGAAACGGCCGACGCTGTTTTAAAGCTTTTGGGTATGTAAGTCCCGTAAGCCCTATTCTGCCAAGCCCTGTCACCAAAGCACTTTCGGGTAGGGCCTGGCTCTTGCCTGGAGTGGTGACTAGTTACTCTCAAATATACTCATATTGGCTTAAACTTCGATCTCATTTTTTTCCCTGACTTCCAAAAGATTTAGAGGACATGTTACGGTTAATTTCACCAGCCCGGTTTCACCCTTGGCTGATCAACGCTTTTTGATCAATAGCAGATATCCCTGTGAGCAAAAGCGTCTATATAAAGGCTGCCAACCCACTGTGGCACCGCCTGGACAATGGCTTGCTGCAACTGGTTACCTGGGCCGCCCGCCTAGGCGGGCTGATGCTCCTGATGGTGGGATTGTTCGTACTCTACGAAGTCGTGTGTCGCTATGTATTCCAGTCGCCGACCCTCTGGGTCATGGATTGCTCCATCTACTTCGTCATGTGGGCGGTATTGTTGGGATCTGCGTACACCATGCGCACCCGGGGGCATGTCTTAGTAGACGTCGTCATCAATAAAATTTCCCCAAAAAAACGCCGGGTTGTGCAAATCTGCCTACATACTGTGATCCTCGCATTTGCCCTTACCATCACCGCTGCCGGTGTTCACTCCTGTGTTCGAGCTTACCAGATGAAGGAGTTGACCATGTCGGCCCTTTACATTCCACTATACTACCCGATGAGTTCCATTCCGGTCGGTTTCGGTCTCATGGCGCTGGAAGAACTCGGGACCCTCTTTAATCTTATCTTGTTCAATAACAGCGATATCCGCCGCAAGGAAAAAGCCCACTCATGACCGCGTTGATTTTCATACTGGTCTCGCTTCTCCTGGTGGTCGGAATGCCGGTGGCATTTTCCCTGGGAGTCGTAGGTCTCTCCGGCCTTTTCGCCCTGGAGGGCAGCGGCGCCTTTTTCGGCGTGACCATGATTATTTACGAGAGCCTGCACAGTTTCACGCTGACGGCCATTCCCCTGTTTATCCTGATGGCCAATATTCTAATTCACTCCCGCATCAGCGAAGATCTCTACCGGTTCATTCACAGCCTGGTGGGCCACTGGCCGGGTGGTCTGGGCATTGCAACTGTTTTGTTTTGTGCCGGATTTTCGGCCATCAGCGGGTCGTCGGTGGCCACCGCGGCTACCGTAGGCATGTTGGCCGTGCCCGAAATGCTTCAAATGGGATACGACCGACGCTTTACTTTCGGTCTGGTGGCGGCAGGGGGGACGCTGGGAATATTGATACCTCCCAGTCTTTCCATGATTCTATACGGCGCTCTCACCGACGTGTCGGTGGGAGATCTTTTCATTGCCGGGATTATCCCGGGGCTGATTCTCACCGGCTTTTTTTTGGTCTACACGGTTATCCATGCCCGCAAGCGCGGCTATGTCAGGACCCGGCCGGCGGGCTGGAGCGAACGAGCCGGCGCGTTCCGGCGTTCTGCCTGGGGCCTGGTCCTGCCGCCGTTGGTGCTGGGCGGCATCTACCTGGGCTGGTTCACTCCCACCGAAGCGGCCGGGGTCGGCGTAGTCTACAGCCTGGCAGCCGCATTAGTCTCCCGCAGGCTTAGCATCCTGAAATTGATGCCGGTGCTGCTTTCAAGCCTGCGCACCACAGCGATGGTCCTAGTCATCATTGTGGGTGCCGTACTTTTCGGCCATGTGGTCACCATACTGCATGTCCCTCAGCGGCTGATAACCTTTCTGGGTGAACTTGACGTGGCACCCTGGCAGTTCATTATTCTGGTGTGCATCATCTTCATTTTTCTGGGTGATTTTTTGGAAGTGGTCTCCATCACCATCATTACCCTGCCCATCATTTTCCCGATTTTGCTGGCCATCGGTATCGACCCGGTCTGGTTTGCCGTAATCATGACAATCAATATGGAATTTGCCCTGATCACGCCACCGGTGGGGCTGAATCTCTTCGTGATCAAGGGCGTGGTCGAAGATGCCTCACTGATGGAGGTTTTTCAGGGCACGTTGCCCTTCATGCTGCTGATGTTGGCCGTCCTGGTCCTGGTTATAATTTTCCCCCAGCTTTCGCTTTGGCTTCCTTTTATGGTGCGCTAACCCACTTGAAACGCCTTACGGAAATATGTTTATATCAATAAAATACCGAGCCATAATTGTATTAAGCAGTCGCTGCTGTTTGATGCAGGTGAACATCACTTTGCGGAAATGGTATCGATATACCTTCAGCATCAAACCGCTCTTTGACGGCACGGGTTATATCCCAATAAACATCCCAGTAATTATCAGTTTCAACCCATGGCCGAACGACAAAATTAACAGCGGAATCGGCTAATTCGTGAACCTTAACGGCGGGTTCAGGGTCTTTTAGGACGGCTTCATGATTCGCCAAAATATCTTCCAATATTTTTTGGGCCTTTGCAATGTCGTCACCATATCCAATTCCAAACACCAGATCGACGCGACGTTTGGAAGTACCTGTAATATTGGTAATGATATCTCCCCAAATCATATTGTTGGGTACGACGACTTTTTGATTGTCGGGTTTTCGTAGGGTAGTGGACACAATTGTCATGGCATCTACCTTGCCAAAAGTCCCGGCGACATCAACTAAATCACCAACATCATATGGTCGGTAAATCAGAATCATAATGCCGGCCGCAAAATTGCTTAAAGTGCC
The DNA here is from genome assembly GCA_963765595.1 of uncultured delta proteobacterium. Taxonomy (GTDB): domain Bacteria; phylum Desulfobacterota; class Desulfobacteria; order Desulfobacterales; family JAFDCJ01; genus JAFDCJ01. The sequence goes on along the minus strand of CAVXXE010000072.1, from coordinate 2,679 downwards.
TTGCAGTGCAAAACCCAAAATAAAGCCGGCGGCGCCAATGGCGGCCAGCAGCGGTCCGATGTTAACTTCCAACATCGATAAGGCCACGACAAAACCGACCAGGAAAATGGCTTTGCGCACTATATTCACAATAAAATCCTTTAAAAGTTCAGAGGCGCTATTAACATTCGCGACGGCTTTTTCAACAGCTTTGCTAACAACTTTTGACAGGATCCAGGCAATCAATATGGTAAACAGGAAAAATGCAATATTCTTAGCCCACCGGATACCGCCTTCGGTTGAGGTTAACCAGCCCATAACCACCGTCCAGGTCGCGCTGGCATCGGTAACATCTACCTCAACGCCGGATACTGCTGTGATATATGATTCGTAATCCTCAATTTTACCCCCTTTTGCTTGTAATTCTTCAATCACCACCTTCAAGCGATCGGTCAGAGCTGTCTGTTCCTCTTTGAGCTTTGTTACCGATTCTAACAATTTCGTTTTTTGCTCTCCTTCGGCCGTTAAAACCTGAATTTGCACCTCACTGACTTCCCCCACATGCTGTTTTAAAACTTGCAGCCATCCATTGGCTTCCACCGATAGATCATCCTTGGTTTGCGGCTGAACAAGATAGCCCAGTTCTTCTTTCGATATGTCGGGATTATTAGTGGTCAGAGGTATTGGTTCCGGCTTTTTATCACTCTCAGCGAATGCGCCCGAAAAAGGCAGCAAAATAATGGCCGAAACAACAATAAACGCATATATAGTCCTTTGGTTTCTTAGAAAATGAATCAATGTCATTCTTTCTCCTTTCAGCTAACCGGTTTAATCGTTTTGGGCGCAAAATGCTAAAAATTAATTATTAAGACTTTAAAAATTTTAATCACAAAAAAACATAAGTCAAAATAATTATATGGGGCCTATTTAACGCATTCCATTTTTCTTTAGTTAACAATCATCCCACTTAAAAATGAGCGTTGACTTGAGTTTCATCGCTATGGGCGGAGAGAAAGGAAAAATAAAGTATTCCTAAATTGCGAGGGTATCTAATTTAAAAAGTAAATCGATCTTCCTGCCGCACAATCGACTTAAGGGCCGGATTTCGCGGCGGCGTTTTTACCGTGGTATTCGTGCACATAGGCCCAAATGCCCAACAGCAGCGCAGCGGCCAACAGCACGGCCGAAGCGTGGAAGGTGTCCTGCAGCGCGGCCACCTGGGCTTCCGACGGCGCCAAGGTGGCCCCGCTCTGCATGCGGCCGCCGGCGTAAAAAGCGGTACGTCCCGCCCAGACCGCGCCCATGGCCGCTACGCCGACGGTCTGTCCCAGAGTGCGGGTGATGGCCATGAAACCGGAGACGATTCCCAGCTGCCGGCGCGAGGCGCTACCCATAATGGCGCTGTTGTTCGGCGATATAAACGTTCCAATCCCCAGCCCCAGAAAGAACATTCGGATCAAATAGCCCCAGGCGGATGTATCCCCGCTAAGAGTGCCGGCCGCCAGATAGCCCACAAGCATGATCGCCAAACCCATTACCGTAATGCGCCGGGTTCCCGCACGGTCGGACAGCGCCCCGGCAAACGGTGCCGTAATCCCCAGCATGACCGGCACAATCCCCATCAGCAGCCCCACGTGAATAATTTTAAACCCGAGGATGTTTTCAAGATAAAAAGGAACCAGTATCATGACCCCGGCCAGCCCCACAAAACTGATAAAGCCGGTGGCCAGATTGATGCTGAAGAGCCTATTGCCGAACAATTGCAGATCGATCATCGGCTGCGACACTTTTTTTTCGATCCGGATGAAGACGATCAGCAGCAGCAGCCAAAGGCCGATCATTAGCCCGACAACGGGCTTAAAAAATCCCTGCTGCTGACCGAAGGTCAGGCCCAGCAGCAAAGACAGGAGGCTGAGGCACAGCGTCAGGGCGCCCCAGTAATCAAAGCGCTGTTGCCCGGTGGGTTTAAAATCGGGCACATTGCGGGCCGCCAGTATCGTCCCCAGTACACCGACGGGCAGATTGACGTAGAAAATCCAGCGCCAGGACAGGGCGCCGATGATCACACCGCCCAGGGCGGGCCCGACCACGATGCCCACAGATACAATCGCTCCGATCATCCCCATGGCCTTTCCCCGTTCTTCGGGCGGAAACGCTTCGGTCAGGATGGCCGCGCCCAGCGCCATGACCATGGCAGCTCCGACGGCCTGCACGACGCGAAAAGCGATGAGCCAGTAAACCGATAACGCCAGACCGCACAATGCCGAGCCGATGGTAAAAACTATAAAACCCAGCATATAAATGGATTTTTTACCGACAATATCGGCCATCCGGCCGATACTGAGCATGGAGGTGGTAATGGTCAGAAGATATCCCAGGACCACCCACTGCACCACGGCAAACTCGGTATCCAGAGACCGAACCAGGGTCGGCAGGGACACATTGATAATACTGCCGTCCACGGTTGCCAAAAACACACCGGCGCCAACAGCAGCCATGGCATGCCATTTGCGCCGATAATCAACTTCTGCGGGATTTTTCATTGCGCCTGCTTTCCGGTATCACTTATCTGCAAAATCATTTTCCCCTCTCTTATCACAAAAAAAATATGGGATCTAACAGATATTACATTGCACTGTCATTGAACATCATACGTAAATTAGCCGGCTAAATCACAAGTAAACATGGCTCAATAATCCG
>CAVXXE010000071.1:0-16069 GCA_963765595.1 uncultured delta proteobacterium | reverse complement strand
GGCATATATGCCGCCGATGACAAGCCCGTTGACAAGCTGTTGTAAAAACAAATATCCTCCCGTTAGGTACGGAAAGACGCCGGAATCAACAAATTCCGGCGTCCTTTAATGGTACCTCAACTTAGCGCCCTTAGGGCAGACCATGTATCAGATATCTGACCCTGATTATAAAAACAACTTTAATCTGCAATTTTGTTCAAGATCCCAGGTTTCAGTGTTCAGGTCTATCTCTGCTTCACCCCTGACACCTGACACCTTAAACCAATATCATAGATTCTGAATAATCAGACTTACCTGCCTGTATTATAGAATAAAAATGGAAATTCCTATTCTATTAAACTAGGACACAGATTTTCACAGATATTTGGTTTTTTGTCGCTTTTAATATCCTGGTAATCCGTGTTCATCCGTGTCCCCAAATGGAAATTCCTATTCTATCAAGTTATCAGAGCAACTATTCGGCTGCTACGAATTTACCATCTTTGACCATTTTGACGAAGGCGGGTTTGGCACAATCGCCCTTCTTATCAAAGTAGGTCAGACCGGTGATCCCCTTGTAACCATTGGCCTCGGAGTTAATTGCAGCAAGGCCCTCACGAATCTTCTTGCGATCGGGACCGGCTGTGGCAATGACCTGGGCCAGGATGCCGAGGCAGTCATAGGCATTGGCGGCCATCCAATCCACGTCACGGTCATAGGTCTTCTTGAATCGTTTAGCGAAGTCCTGTCCCGCCGGGCCTGCCGACGATGCCAGGAAGGGCACGGTGCAGTAAGTATTGTCGGTGGCCTTGCCCCCCAGTTTTATGTAGTCTTCATTGTCAATGCCGTCGGCACCGAAGAGCGGGCCGTTAAATCCCAGTTTACGGGCCTGGCCGGCGATCAGGGCACCTTCCGGATGATAGCCGCACAGAAAGATCGTGTCGGGCTTATCGCGCAAAAGCTTGGTCAGCTGCGGCGTGAAATCGGCTGTACCCTTCGTGTAAGCTTCAGCACCGGTCACCTTCACACCGGCGGACTTGGCCCCCGCCATGAAAGAGTCTTTGAGACCGATGGCATAGTCGTTGTTCTCATAAAAGATGGCCACCGAGTTTTTACCCAGCAATTTCGGCACAACATAGGATGCCAGGTATTTGCCCTGAAAATCGTCGGTGTAGCAATTGCGGAAAAACCAGCCCTTGCCGACATCGCCGATGGTCGGATTGGTAGACGTGGGCGAAATGGCGGGGAGCCCTGCCCGCACATAGATCGGCATGGCAGCCAGGGTGGCCGACGAGCACAGGTGGCCGATAACGGCCACGATGCTTTTGTCCGCCGCAAATTTAGAGCCAACCGTACCCGCATCTTTGGGTGCACAGAGGTCGTCGCCCCAGACAAGCTCTACCATTTGACCGCTGATACCACCGGCATCGTTGATCTCTTTAAGCTTGAGGCTGACGCCGGCCTTAACATCGTCACCGTAAGCAGCCAGATCGCCTGTGAAGGGTGAAGCTACACCAATCCTGATGTTTTCGGCCATGGCGCCGGTGGTAATGCCGAAGACCAATACGAGACCAAAGACCAGACCCATGAATAAAAATGTCCCCTTGTTTCTCATAACTATCCCTCCTTTAAGAATGTTAATAAGTCGAGCACAATTGCCCTAAAAATGATTTTATATAATAGAATGATTACAGGGAGTCAAGATCCAATTTTCATTTATGACATCCAAAAATTGCTTGCTGTTCAGGCTAGATGCTTGTATGAATAGCTCAAGTCAGGCTGCATTTCCACCATTGTCGGCTCTGAAATCGTTGAAATTAAAACAAAAAAAGAATGGACTGAAATTTTGTTAAAAATCGGATTATATGTAAAAAAGGATAAAAGGGCCGGCAAAAAGGCCGATGAATTTGAAACATGGCTGCACACTAAAAACATAGAGGTGGTCAGAAAAGAAAGCTCTCCACCGGGGCTTCACTCGCCGGCAAATAACAAAATCACTGCACCGCAGGATCTGTTTTGCGTCTTTGTGCTGGGAGGGGACGGAACCTTTTTGAGCGCCGTTCGCTGGATAGGGGACCTTAACATTCCGGTGTTGGGTGTCAAGTTCGGGAAAATCGGATTTCTGGCGGAAACGGAGGCAAAGGACCTGATTTCGGCCGCCGAAAATATTCTGAACAATGAGTATACCATCAAACGCCGCATGCGTCTCGAAGTTCAGATCAGGCGGCAAGGCAAAAAAGTTATCAGTGAAACCGTACTCAATGATATTGTGATAAACAGGGCGGCCCTGGCCAGACTGGCCAGCATCGCAACCTATATCAACGACTCTTATCTGACCACTTTTAAAGCGGATGGGCTCATCATCGCAACTCCCACGGGATCCACCGCCTATTCTCTGGCCGCCGGCGGCCCGGTGGTTCATCCGGAGGTTCCCGGTATCATCATCAGCCCTATCTGCGCCTTCACCCTGACCAACCGTCCGCTGATCGTTCCGGACTCCATCGAGATCAAACTCAAACTGGAAAAAGGGGCCTCCGATATCATGCTGACGTTCGATGGACAGGAAGGCCTGGATATCACCGACAAGGATACCATCATCGTTCGCAAAGGATCTCATCCGCTCAACATGATCACCCTTCCCGGTCGGCACTATTTTAATGTGCTGAAAGCGAAGCTGAGGTGGTCCGGCGGAAGGGTGTAGATCATTACACTGTATAAGTATTTTAGGCCCTTAGCGGGTTTTTCCAATATCATATTGCAAGGAACGTGAGGTTTCAGGTGTCGGTGTTCGGACTTCAGCAAATTTAATAAATTTCAAATACCAAATCACAAATACCAAACAAATCACAATGACCGAAATTCAAATTTCAAAACAGTCAGAATCGTCGTAAAACGTCAATAAACTGATCGGTATGTTTCGGAAATTGGTTTTTCGGATTTGGATATTATTTGGAATTTGGGTATTGGGATTTGGTATTTTTGTAACGTATCCGGAAGAGGAAATCGCTTCCTTCTGAATCAGCTGGAGTTGACTTTGATGTTACCCTGATAGAGCTTCACCGGAGGTTGCCTTGAGAGAATTCATGCAATTCCGGATATTTTTTTTCGCCGCTATCGCGGAGGATTGATGAAAAGGCAGTTGGTCAAGGCGTTTGTCATTACGTTTTTTACCCTGATTTCCGTCTCGGGGAATGGTGCCGACCTCCGTTCGCTGGTCGAATCCAAGAAAAACGGCATAATCGATTGGACCGCCGGTGTCGTAGAGGCAAAGGGTATCGGGATTCCTGCGACCTATGACGCCAAATCCCTGGCTCAGCGTGAGGATCTCCTTTCAGATGCCATCAGCAAAGCAGGGCACAATCTATTAGAAACCGTGGTCAGCCTTCGGATAAATTCCCGCGACCGGGTAATCGATATCGTTGAAAATTTCCCATCCATCATGACACAGTTAAGGGATATGGCCCAAAAAGCCCCCGAACTCGAAAGACTGAGGAAATATCAGTACGACGGCAGCGTGGAAGTTTGGTCACAGATGTCGCTTAGCGGCGGTTTTGCCCAACTCATTCTTCCTCCGGAAATCAGGCAGATTGAACCCATTAAACAGGTTTTAAAACCCAACAGCCCCTCCAGATCGCTTACCCGCTCGCGGTCAAGGGACATCTTCACCGGTATGGTGGTGGATGCCAGGGGCATTCAGGCTGTGCCCGTCCTCGCACCTAGAGTCCTAGATGAAAACCTGGAGGAGGTGTTCGGCCCGGCTTATGTCAGTCGTGAGTTCGCCGTTCAGCGTGGCATGGTCAGTTATACAACCGATCTGTGGAGAGCAAAATTTCATCCGCGGGTTTCCGACAATCCATTGATCGTCAAAGCCCTGAAATCCCTATGGCCGGGTCGCTGCGAATTTATCATCAGCAACGCGGATGCCGCCAAGCTGCGCAGTGCCTCGGAGCACCTGCTCTTCATGCGAGAATGCAGAGTGATCATCGTATTGGATGCGATGTAGGGGTAGAAGCCGGAAGACAGAGGTCGGAGGACAGAGGTCAGGGGACAGAGAACGGATGTCAGAAGACAAAGGACAGAAGTCGGAATGAGTTGAATGCAGAATGCAGCCTCCGGATCGTAGGGGCCAAAGGGGACACGGATGAACACGGATTACCAGGATATTGAAATAAGGATTGAAAGTGACAGCTTCGGCTAAAATTCTCTTGGTTGACGATGAACACAAGTTTGTTGCAATCCTAACCCAGCGATTGACCCAAAGATACTATTCCGTAACCTTCGCTCATAGCGGAAAGGATGCTTTAGCGCAACTCGAAGACGACAAAGAATAAGTTGATCCTTGAAGTGTACATGACACCCTATCTCACCCGACGAGAACAAGAAGAGCAGATAGCCAGAATATTGAAGCCCGAGACAAAAAACAGTGGTGTGTAAATCAGGGCAACTTAACCAACGCCACTAACTACCAACCAAGCCCTTAACCCTATACGCCATGCTCTATGCTCTTTGCCCTCTGCCCTTCTCTTTTGTGTTTTTCCGCATTCCCACCGGGGCCGCTTCCAGCCCGTAGGCTTACAGGCCGGAGGGCAGGCCCCTATGGCTTCCGGTTCGGAGAAGCCGGAGACCGCATTCCGACATCTGACCTCTGTCTTCCGTCCTCTGACATCTGTCATCTGTCATCTGAATTCTTAAGTACCCATCTCCCAAGAAGCCAAATACTTTTTCTGTTCGGCCGTGAGCTTGTCAATGGCGATCCCCATGGCCGCCAGTTTCTCTTTGGCAATCATTTTATCGATTTTCTCAGGCACCCCATAAACTTCTTTTGCCAGCGGCTTTTTAAGCTTCACCATATATTCGATGCTCAACGCCTGGTTGGCAAAACTCATATCCATAACACTGGAGGGGTGGCCTTCGGCAGCCGCGAGATTGATCAGCCGGCCCTCACCCAGAATGTTGATGCGGCGCCCATTCGTGAGTGTAAATTCTTCCACAAAAGGCCGCATGACGCGGGTTGATTTTGCAATCTTTTTTAAACCGTCCAGATCCAGTTCAACGTTAAAATGACCTGAGTTGGCCACAATTGCGCCGTCCTTCATGGTCGCGAAATGCTCTTTGCGGATCACATTGATGTCACCGGTCAGGGTGCAAAAGAAATCACCGATCCTGGCGGCTTTTCGGATCGGCATGACCGTAAAACCGTCCATGACGGCCTCAAGGGCGGGCAGCGGGTCAACCTCGGTCACAATAACGTTGGCTCCCATTCCCCGGGCCCGCATGGCAACTCCCCGACCGCACCAGCCATAGCCGCATACCACAAAATTAGATCCGGCCAGCAATCGATTCGTCGCCCGAATGATTCCGTCGATGGTGCTTTGACCGGTACCATAGCGGTTGTCGAAAAAATGCTTGGTCTGGGCATCATTGACCGCAATAATCGGGTATTTTAAGACACCGTCGGCGGCCATGCTTCGCAGTCGAATAATGCCGGTGGTGGTCTCTTCGGTCCCGCCCTGGACACCCGCTATAAGCTCCTTGCGCTTGGTGTGCAATACCGACACCAGATCGGCGCCATCGTCCATGGTAAACTGGGGTTTGGCATCCAGTACCGCGTTGATGTGGGCATAATAGGTCTTATGGTTCTCTCCTTTGATGGCGAAAACCGGGATCTTATCGTTTTTGGACAATGATGCCGCCACATCATCCTGGGTGCTTAAAGGGTTGGAGGCGCACAAAGAAACGATGGCACCGCCGGCCTTGAGAGTTTTCATCAAAGAGGCCGTTTCGGTGGTGACATGCAGACAGGCGCCGATGCGAACCCCTTTTAACGGTTTTTCCTTTGCAAAACGTTTTTGGATGCGGTTTAAAACCGGCATATTCTGGTTGGCCCATTCGATTCGAAGCGCACCTTCTTTGGCAAATTTAATGTCCTTAACATCATATTTTGTCATTAAAAAATCTCCCTTTTCAAGATTTTGATTTTAGCCATTGAGATTGAAATTTTCTAAATCTGACATAAAAAATTCGAAATCTGAATCTCGAAATCCCTGGCCCAGACCGTTTTTTTATGTTCCGACTACGAAATGACGTACTTAATCGCCTTTCGAAGACATAGTTCATACCGATTAAGTCGCGCCAGGGCGGGCCGAAACAAAATTGTTTCGAATTTCTAATTTCGTGCTTCGAATTTACGGGTATAAAGTTAAGAGTGTAATGTGAAAATTGACGCCGCAATGGTCACTATCACAGTCAAGGGCCTTTGTTACAAACCCGCTTTTTCCCTGATAATATCAGCCTTATTGGTTTTTTCCCAGGTAAACTCATCCTCACTTCTGCCGAAGTGGCCGTAAGCAGAAGTCAGACGATAAATGGGGCGCAGAAGGTCAAGATATTCAATGATAGCGGCCGGTCTCAAATCGAATACCTCTTTGACGATTTCTTCAACCCGTTTTTTAGGGACAACGCCGGTGCCCATCAGATCGACCATCACTGAGACCGGCTCGGCCACACCGATGGCATAGGCGATTTGGATTTCACATTTTTTGGAGATTCCGGCGGCTACGATATTTTTGGCGATGTGCCGGCCCATATAGGACGCACTCCGATCGACTTTGGAAGGATCTTTGCCGGAAAAGCACCCGCCCCCGTGGCTGCCCTGGCCGCCATAGGTATCAACGATGATTTTACGGCCGGTCACCCCGCAGTCCCCCATGGGACCGCCGATGACGAATCTGCCGGTGGGGTTGATAAAATAGCGGGTGTCTCCATCGGTCATATCCCGCGGAATGACTTTTTTTATCACCTCTTCGATGATGGCCTCTCTCAGATCTTCATAGGTCACATCGTCTTTGTGCTGGGCGGAAACGACCACGGCATCCACGCGTTTGGGTGTTCCGTTTTCATATTCGATGGTGACCTGGGATTTCCCGTCAGGTCGCAAAAAGTCGAGGGACCCATTTTTGCGGACCGTGGTCAAACGGCGACAAAGCTTATGGGCGAAGGTTATCGGCATGGGCATTAGCTCAGGTGTTTCATCGGAAGCAAATCCAAACATCAAGCCCTGATCCCCTGCCCCTTGATCCTTGAAAAGGCCTTCTCCCACATTCACCCCCTGAGCAATATCCGGGGATTGACGATCAATACTGGAGATGACCGAACAGGTTTGATAGTCGAAACCCATCTTAGAAGAAGAATAACCGATATCTCGTATGGTATCCCGCACGACCTGGGGTAAATCAACGTAGCATTCGGTTGTGATTTCCCCGGCAATAAAGGCCAGACCCGTGGTAACCAGCGTCTCACAGGCGACCCGGCATTTTTTGTCCAGGGCCATAATGTTGTCTAAGACCGAATCGGATATGGCATCCGCCACCTTGTCCGGATGGCCCTCGGTCACCGACTCGGAAGTAAAAAAATAACTTTCAATTCCCATAGAGTGTCTCCTTGAATCAGTTTATGCGTTTGGGGACTGCCCCAACCCAATTGGATGGTACGCGAAGTTTTTAGAAAGGCTCCTCATGCGGTAATGATGAAAAAGGTCATATTGGAAAAGCTTGTGTAAACTGAATATATTATCTCAGAGATAGTATTATGTCAATAGTTAGTCGATCTAATAAATCAAGACAGTCTTTAACGTCTCCGAATTTCTATAGTGTAGGGAATAAGCACCCCTTCGTGGCAATCATGGCATTCCCAAATCCGCCTGAGGCGGATCCTTTATTTTTCAACCAGATGGAACACGAATGTACCCAATATTCCATCATTTCATTTTTCCATTATTCCCATTGTGAGCGAAGCGAACTAACTTGAATATGCGGGCTATCTAATTGGATTGATCCACCAATAACAGAAATTCCGACAGCGTCAAATGTGGTTCATGGCTGCATGTAAGGGGTTGATGGCACCTGTCGGGTAGGGATTCGGAGGAATTTGAATTCAGCGCGTATTCCTATAAAAATACCATGTTTATTTTCCAAAAATACATGATTCACCCCATTTCCTGCATCTATGGCTTGCAGTAGGTATACTTATTTGGAGATCGTTGAGGTGCATCCCCCTACTTTAATTTTTATTTTCTAATCGAATGGAACTATTCGCCATCACTTTTTCTTTTCTCAAATCAGCGCATTCTTTATCTTTAACTCCACGCCCGCCTTAACCCCACCATCAGCGGCAAAAAAGCAACTTTAAAACCGGAAAAAACGATCTCAATCAGGTTATAAATCAATTTGGAAATTATCAGCCAGTAAGAGGCCTTCAGCTGATTTCTATCCTGCAATCGATTGGCATTAAGCGATACAACCGAAACCCCCAACAGAAGAAGGAGGCAAAATGAAGGTAAACCGACGGCAATTTATCCAGATCACAGGAGCCGGGGCTGCCGGTCTTGCGGTCAGCGGCCTGGGATTCGACATGCGCCCGGTTAAAGCCCATGCCCAGATGCTCAAGACCAGGTATGCCAAGGAGACGACCACCATCTGTCCTTATTGTGCCGTAGGCTGTGGTGCCATCGTACATACCAGCCGCAAGGGAGACGGACGCGTCATCAACATTGAAGGTGATCCGGATCATGTGATCAACCGGGGCTCTTTGTGTTCAAAAGGAGCCGCCCTGACCCAGCTGACGGAAAACAGCAATCGGGTCACAACCCCCATGTATCGAGCACCCGGCGCCAAAGAATGGAAAAAGGTATCCTGGGACTGGGCCCTCACCCAAATCGCCAAACGTGTAAAAACCACACGGGATGCAACCTTTGAACCAACAAATGCCAAAGGACAGGTCGTCAATCGCACCACCGGCATCGCATCTGTGGGCAGTGCCGCCCTGGACAATGAAGAGTGCTGGATTTACCAGGCATTAATCAGGGCGGTGGGAGTCACCTATATCGAACATCAGGCCCGTATCTGACATAGCGCCACTGTTGCGGCTCTGGCAGAGTCGTTCGGACGCGGCGCAATGACCAATCACTGGATCGATATCAAAAACAGTGACTGCATTCTCATCATGGGCAGCAATGCTGCTGAAAACCACCCCGTATCGTTTAAATACGTCACTGCGGCCAAGCAAAAAGGGGCCAAAATGATCAGTGTTGACCCCCGTTTCACCAGGACTTCCTCAAAAGCGGACATATACGCCCCCATCCGATCGGGGACGGACATCGCCTTTTTAGGGGGGATGATTAAGTATATTCTGGACAACAATCTTCATTTCAAGGAGTACATCGCCAATTATACCAACGCGCCCTTTATCGTGGGTCCGGCATTTGATTTTAAAGACGGCCTGTTCTCGGGCTACAATCCGGAAAACCGTAAATATGACAAAAGTAAATGGGCCTTTGAAATGGACGCCAACGGGGTCCCCAAAATGGATCGCACCCTGAACGACGAACGCACGGTTTTCCAGCTGCTCAAAAAACATTTTGCCCGCTACAACCCTGAGCTGGTATCGGAGATCACCGGAACCCCCAAAGAAGACCTATTGGAAATATACAAGACCTACTCAGCCACCGGTGCCCGCGCTAAAGCCGGCACGATCATGTATGCCATGGGTTGGACCCAGCATACCACCGGCGTTCAAAATATCCGCACCATGGCAATCATCCAGTTGCTGCTGGGCAACATGGGCGTTGCCGGCGGCGGCGTCAATGCCCTGCGCGGCGAATCCAACGTGCAGGGATCGACCGATCACTGCCTGCTGTGGCACATCTGGCCGGGTTATCTTAAAACCCCCCGCGCCTCCAACATTTCGCTGGCGGCCTACAACGGCAAGTGGACACCCACAAGCAAAGATCCTCTCAGCGCCAACTGGTGGCAGAACTACCCCAAGTACTCCGTCAGCCTGCTCAAATCATTTTTTGGAGGCAATGCCACTGCCGCCAATGATTTCGGCTATGACTGGCTGCCTAAAGTCGATGACGGCAAAGATTATTCCTGGCTGTCGCTTTTTGATGAGATGTACAAAGGCACCTTCAAGGGATTTTTTGCCTGGGGCCAGAATCCGGCCTGCAGCGGCGCCAATGCCGGTAAAAACCGCAAAGCCTTTGCCAAACTGGACTGGATGGTCAATGTCAATCTTTTTGACAATGAAACCGGTTCCTTCTGGAAAGGACCGGGGGTCGACCCCACCACCATCAAAACCGAGGTCTTTTTTCTGCCGGCGGCGGTGTCGGTTGAAAAAGAAGGCAGCATCACCAACAGCGGTCGCTGGAGTCAATGGCGCTATCAGGGCCCCAAACCGCTGGGTAACAGCCTGCCGGATGGCCAGATAATCATGGAACTGGGCAAAAAACTGAAGGCCGAGTACCAAAAAGGCGGCACCTTACCGGAACCGATTATTAATCTCAAATGGGATTATCTGACCAATGGCGAATACGATCCTCACAAGGTCGCCAAAGAAATCAACGGCTACTTCGTAAAAGATGTTACCATCAAAGACAAAACCTACAAAAAAGGCACCCTGGTGCCAAGTTTTGCCTTCCTGCAGGCCGACGGTTCGACCTCATCGGGCAACTGGCTTTACTGCAACAGCTACACCGAAAAAGGCAACATGGCAGCCCGGCGCGGTCAGAAGGATGCCCCCAACAACATCGGGCTGTATCCGGAATTTGCCTGGTGCTGGCCGGTGAACAGAAGGATCATTTACAACCGCGCCTCGGTGGACCTTAAGGGCCAACCGTGGGATAAAGAACATCCGGTCATTCAATTCGCCGGCGATATCGTTGAAGGCAAGTATACCTCTAGAAAATGGATCGGTGATGTGCCCGACGGCGGCTGGTATCCCATGCAAAACCCGGACGGGTCCATGCGCACAGATTCCAAGTACGCGTTTATTATGCGCAAGCACGGACACGGCCAGATTTTTGGCCCGGGCCGGGCCGACGGGCCATTCCCGGAACACTATGAACCGCTGGAATGTCCAATTGAAAAGAACCTGATGAACGCGCAACGCATCAATCCGGTTGCCCCGATTTACGAAACCAAGGCGGATGAGTGGGCCTCCTGTGATCCCCGATATCCCTATGTGGCCACAACCTATCGGGTGGTGGAACACTGGCAGACCGGCGTGATGACCCGCTGGCAGCCGTGGCTGCTGGAGATGCAGCCCCAGGTTTTCGTGGAAATGAGTGAAGAGTTGGGCCAGTTAAAGGGGATTAACAACGGTGAGCGCGTCAAGGTGTCTTCACCGCGGGGTGAACTGAAGGCCACGGCTATCGTGACCAAGCGGCTGCAACCGTTTGATATCGGGGGAGCCGTGGTTCATCAGGTCGGGTTGCCATGGCACTACGGCTGGCGCATGCCGACCAACGGTTTGGAGGAGAGCGCCAATCTGCTGACACCGGCCACCGGTGATCCCAACACCCGAATTCCGGAAACCAAGGCCTTTATGGTCAATGTCGCCAAAATATAGAAGGAGGTGATCGCGATGAGTAAATCCTTTTTAGTAGATACGACCCTGTGCACGGCCTGCCGGGGATGCCAGGTAGCCTGCAAGCAATGGCATGATCTGCCGGCCGAAGAAACCGTCAATCGAGGATCATACCAAAACCCCGCCGATCTCTCCTTCGACACCTATAAATTGGTGCGCATGAGTGAAGCGGTTATCGACGGCAAACTGAGATGGCTGTTCTTTCCGGATCAATGCCGGCATTGCATTGAGCCTCCCTGTGAGGCAACCGCCGGCGAGCCGACAGCCATCTTCACCGAAGCGGCAAGCGGTGCTGTGATTTACACGGCCAACACCCGCGGATTGGACGCCGCGGAAATTCGCGAATCCTGTCCCTATGATATTCCGCGCAAAGCTGAAGACGGCACCCTGGCCAAATGTGATATGTGCAGCGACCGGGTTGAAAACGGCCTGCAGCCGGCCTGTGTCAAGGTGTGTCCGACCGGTGCGATGAATTTCGGCGACCGAGCTGAAATTATGGATCTGGCCCAAAAACATCTGGCGGTAGCCAAAAAGAAATATCCCAATGCCATGCTGCTGGACCCGGATGATGTCCGAACCATTTACCTGGTTGGTTTCGATCCCAACCTTTACCACCAAAATGCGGTGGCCTCCGTTAACGCTTACGGTATTTCGCGGCAGGCGGCCCTTAGAAAAATGTTCCGCCCGTTTACCGGCATGGTCTCACGCATGGGCTAATTTGATCTGAACTGCAGATCTCATTTAAAAGGGGGGAAGGCGCAATCCTTCTCCCCTTTTTTATATCCTAAAGATATGATAAAAGGACATACACCAATTAAGGAGATCCAATGACATTAAATCTAGCCCTCACATCCGATCAGGTAAAAAATGCGGTGGAAACCGTAAAAATGAACAAACCGGTTTATGCCGATATGCTTGATTTTTACGGTAAAATCTTTGATGCACAGGAAATGAGTAAAGGCCGCATCCAAATCCAACCCCTGGATATTTCGCAAGAGATGCGCACGGTTAAGGCGCGTGAGCAATTTTCCCTCATCGAGATCAAGGAATTTCTTTTTGATGAGACTGAAGCCGGCAGACTTTTTGGGGTCATTTGCAATCTTGCCCAAGAGGCCAACCCCAGACTGGCGGCCGATGCCACAGCCATCCTGAAAGCTGTGGATAAGGTCATCAAACCCGGCGAACTGTTTTCAGGTCTGCTGAATGGTGAAGACCCCTTGTATGAAAAAATCGCCGGCGAATTAAAAATCTCCGGCACCACCCTTGGTTTTATTTCCTACAACAGCCTGAAACCGTCACTGTCGCTGTGCGCCGATCAACTTTCATCCTATTTAAATAAGGAAGAACCCTGGCTGAAGGGTTATTGCCCAATTTGCGGAAGCCCGCCGGTACTTTCGATACTTATGGTTGGCGGGGCTCGATCCTTAATCTGCAGTTTCTGCTGGCACCCATGGTCCGTCCAAAGGGTATTTTGTCCGTATTGTGAAAATCGTGACAGCAAAACCCAGCATTATTTTTACAATGAAGGAGAAAAAGAGCTCAGGGTCGATCTATGTGACGGCTGTAAAAAATATCTCAAAACCCTTGACTCTCGCGAAACAGAACGCATGATATACCCGCCTTTGGAACAAATTTCATCTCTGCACCTGGATTACAAAGCAAAAGAAATGGGGTATCAAAGCGGGATTCCGTTGACTATGCAGGTATAACTGCAAACTTGGGTTTTGATAAATTACTCTCAACTATGCCCTTATTGGGTTTTTCCTGACAACATGTTGTCAGAAAATTGAGGTTTCAGGTTTCAGGTGTCGGGTGTCAGGGAAAGAAGCTGTCAGATACTGAAACCTGGGCTGAAACCTGAAACCATGCACCCGTAAATTCGAACAAAAAGTATATGAAAAATGCAGCTACAAAAAGTGCAAACTACTATTGGGTGTTAATGAACCGGATCTTCTCTGTTCTGGCACTGCTGGTACCCATAGTAACCGTTGTCATCGTCTCACAATCTGCAGCTGCTGCAAATTTGAACGCGGCAGATGAGGAGGTTGTCACCGTCACAACAGCCTGGCCGGTGGATCGCGCGCGTCCGGGTGATTCGATCGTGCTGGCAATTGTGGCCGACATCAAAGAAGGATACCACATCAATGCGGATGCTCGTCAGGCCAAACCGTTTGAAGACTTCAAACCGTATCCCACAAAAGTGACGGTTGTCGATGCCACCCCGGGAATAACCATGGAGATCCCCCGCTACCCCCGGGCCGTGCCGGTTAAGGTGCAGTATGCTGCCGGGGATTTGATGTCCTTTGAAAAAAAAACAATTATTTATCTGCCGATTAAGCTGGCAGAAACGCTAAAGCCGGGCGAACTGGTACTCAAGCTGGAATTTGAATACCAGGCTTGTGCCGCCAATTACTGCCTGTTTCCCAAAAACGTCAAACTTGAGGAATCACTCGCGGTCGTCGAAAGCGGAGCGCCTGTATTAAAAATCAACCGTGAATTGTTTGCAGGCGGTGATGCAGGGCCAACAGCCGGGCCCTCCCGCAGTGTTGAATTTGATCTTTTCGGTTGGGCCTTTGCGATAGATATTTCATCCGGTTTTGGCCTGATGTTGCTGCTTTTCACTGCCGCATTGGGCGGCATGCTGCTCAACTTCACACCATGCGTTTTACCGCTGATCCCAATCAAGATCATCAGTCTGTCACACGTGGCAAAAGACCGCCGACAATGCTTTATGCTGGGGCTGGCAATGTTTGCGGGGGTGCTGGTATTCTGGATAGTATTGGGAGCCATGATCGCCCTGGTCAGCGGTTTCAGCGCCACCAATCAGCTGTTCCAATATCCCGCATTTACAATCCTCGTCGGACTCGTTATTGGTATAATGGCCACCGGAATGTTCGGATTTTTTTCCATGCGGCTGCCCAATTTTGTTTTTATGATCAACCCCGAACAGGATACACTTCATGGTTCTTTTGGCTTGGGAGTACTCGCGGCGATCCTGTCGACGCCCTGCACAGCACCCTTTATGGGCGCCGCGGCTGCCTGGGCTTCGACCCAAGCAGCGGCCACCACGCTGGTTACTTTTGCCGCCATCGGCACCGGAATGGCCCTACCCTACCTGGTACTTGCGGCGTCACCGGCTTTGGTCCGCAAAATGCCGAAAACCGGACCCGCCAGTGTATTAATCAAACAAGTCATGGGACTTGTCATGTTGGCGGCGGCGGCTTATTTTATCGGGGTTGGTCTTGTGTCGCTTTTTTCTACCCCGCCAAGTCCGCCCAGCAAAACATACTGGTGGCCGGTGATGCTTTTCAGCATTGCTGCCGGTGGTTGGCTGGCTTATCGAACGCTTCAGATCACATCCAAAATAAAATTAAAAACGATTTTTGCCGGGGCCGGCATTCTGGTTATGGCCCTGTCGGTCTGGTCAGCGGTGCGGCTGACCGATCAGGGACCGGTTAATTGGGTATATTACACCCCCCAGCGATTTGACGCCGTGAGCGCCAATCACAAGATCGTCGTAATGGTCTTCACCGCCGAATGGTGTCTGAACTGCAAAGCGCTTGAACAGGGAGTTTTAAACAATCCAAAGATTGTAAAACTTCTTGCCCGTGAAGACATTGTGCCGATGAAAGTAGATATCACCGGCAACAACCCCGCGGGAACGGCAAAGCTCAGGGAAGTCGGCAATTTGACGATCCCGCTTCTGATAATTTTTTCTCCGAAGGGCAAGCAAAGGTTTAAAAGTGATTTTTATACGGTGGACCAGATCTACGATGCGATAACTAACGCCTTGAATAACTCCGGGACATCGGGCTGAATTTTGCGCTTCAATTCTTTTTTATGTTTTCAGACGAATCGGTGTACTGCCTCTACTTTCAATCCGTCAGCAGCATGCCGCATGCAAAAATGCCAGGATTTGATATCTACACTGTAGCCATGTTTTTATTCTTACCAAAGTTTTATTAATTATGTTGAAATAGTAAGGAAAATATGAGAAGGTATTAGGAGTACTATTCACGGCATAGCTAATTTGCACATTATTGGCTTTCACTTAAGTTTGTTACAAAAACTTCTAAATTGAAAAGGAGAAAAACACAATGACAATTGCTCAGGATCTGAAGGCTCTAAACAAAAACATTCAAGCACTCGGTAAAACCCTGGACAGTCTTTTAAAGGCCGTTGAAAAGGACGAAAAACCAAAAGCAAAACCTACAAAAAAAATCCTCGCGAAAAAAGCCCCCGCGAAAAAAGCTCCTGTGAAAAAAGCTCCTGAAAAAAAGAAAGCGGCCCAACCGACGGCAACCGACACAATCTTGAAAATTATAAAAGGATCGAAAAAAGGCGTCGATGCGCCGACCCTAGTTAAAAAAACTGGATTTAATCAAAAAAAGGTCCGCAACATCCTTTTTAGGACATACAAGCAGGGGAAGATCAAAAGGCTAGAGAAAGGAATTTATACCGGCGTGTGAAAAACCATACCCCAATTGAGTCAAACTCAATTGGGAGCTATTAGGTACTAGGTATCAGCTACTGGTATAAGGGGATTTTTTTCGGTTCTTATATTTCATTATCCGAAGATATATAAAAATTTACGCCGATTTCCGATAACCACCAATATCCAATACCTAGTACCCAATACCACTTTTATTTTTTTCAGTTTCATTGATTT
>CAVXXE010000070.1:0-26266 GCA_963765595.1 uncultured delta proteobacterium | reverse complement strand
TTTGAATAATATAGCCTAAAACCGGCTTTTGCCATTACCTTATGCACCTCTGATGGTGCTAGAATTTCATTAGAAACGCCCTGAATGTTTATTTTGGACAGGGGTACATGTCAATATTAATTTTACTCCTTATTCGAACTTGACTGTTGAGTTAGTTTTCTATAGCGTATGTTTAAACTGAATATTGTTTTATATACCCGGAGAAATTGGACTGAAATCAGTCAACAGTCCGTATTCTGTGACATTATATTATGCTTGACAATCGGAGATATGTTATGAAGCTATCGACAAAGAGCAGGTATGGCACGCGCATGATTCTGGATCTGGCCCAGCACTATGGGCAGGGTGCCATTCAACTGGGAGAAATAGCCAAACGCCAAAAGATCTCATTAAAATATCTGGAGCAGATCATCAGGCCGTTGAAAAAAGCTGATTATGTGAAAAGCTATCGGGGAGCAAAAGGCGGACATACGCTCAATAAACCGCCTGCTGAAATTTCAGTAGGTGAAATCGTAGCGCTGCTTGAAGGCGGCGATACGCTGATTCAATGCGACCAGGACCCCACAACCTGCGAGCGTGAGGATTCATGCTTGACGCGTTACCTATGGATGGAAGCTGCCAAGGCCATGTATACAAGGTTGGCTGAAATTACATTTGCCGATCTTATGTCTATGCAGGGAGAGGTATGTAAGGAAAAATATTTCGACTATCTTACTCACGAGAAACAATCCAGCCCTGCCGTTTCATAGACAAAACGATCGTCGGTGGGGCTACGGAACAACCCGGTGGGGGACCTAGGCGGATCGAAACAAAACCGGCTAGGATTTCATTTAATTTTCAAGAATATACCTCAATTTTAGCATATCCTTTTTTATCTGCTGATTGATTTTGTGCGTTGCAATCATTTTTAACAGCTTGAAATACCGCATATCCAAGTTCCCGGAAACGGTAAATTTCGTTCCATCTTCCACTGATTCAAAACTCATACTGCATTATTTCGAGGATTCGTTACAAATTCAAATACCTGTTCAACCGGTTGACTGCTGACCACCCAGTTTTCAAATTTCATTAGGCCTGGATTCCTTAATTTAATTTATTCGTGCTGGAAATTGACCGACGCTTCTGATATTGTTCGGGGTTAACCTGTGATAAATTGTCCACAAATTGGAGTCTAATAATGATTGGGAAACAAAAATTTCCTCTTAAGATTTTAAATTGTTTAATTATCTGCCTTTTTCTGATCAGCCTGGTGTTAACTGCTGATGCCCTGGAATTCCCAACTCTTAAATCCCTGGGTCTGCCCAGTTTTAAATATGGTAAACTTAAGCGGGATCCGGATGTTAACCGCACATTTGAAACTTATAAAATTCTTCCGGATCATAAATATTACACCAGCGGCCAGGCAAATATTCCGTACGCAATCATCGGAATCCAAAATACTTTTGAACTGCGACCGGGTTTGTGGCAGGAAATCAAGCTCACCAAACCTCTGCTGAGAAGCTGGGTCTCCCAGATGGATAATATCTATGGCTATCCCCCTTACGGTTCCGTCATTCTGGACAATAACGGCAAACGGATTGGAGTCTGGTATTCGAGCAAACAATGGACGACTGTCATAATTGAAGAAAATAATGAAATCGCTGTCCTGGCACCTGAAATACCGGGTTTTCGAGGAGGCCAATGAAGCCAACGCCATCGTCCAATTCGGGTGAGCCTTAAATAGCATGATGCGCCAAAAACAATCCCTTCTATCGCATGATTAAGATCCGACCCGATATCGAGGCGCTATATCGCTCACTGCTGCAAAAGGCGGTGCGACGCGGCCATGCCGATCTGGTCTTAACCACCAGCGCGTTACTTGAAAGTTTAAGCTCCAGGGAAAAAAATTGGTACAGAACACGAACTGCTATCATTACCTTTGAAGAGTGCTGGCCGCTGGGCAGCGAACTCATTTTTAACAGGAAATTTCACAGCAAAGTCGCTGCTTTAATCAAAGTCACCCGGTCTACGAAATCCCGCGATGCCGCCGGACTTGGTTATCTGGCAAGTGCCCTGATTGAAGGGGATACAGCGGTTCTCGACGGCACATCCGACGATAAGCATGTTAAGATTATCGCCGATGCCATTAAGCGCCCGGATGATTTCTGGCAATGGATCGCCGCTCGGAAAAAGTCGGATGAACAAGCGGCCCTGGTGGAAAATGCAATGCGTTTTAAGCATGAAGGGTTGCCACGGGACAAAGCCGTCATCCAGGCTGCCGCCTATCTTGCAACAATCGAAAAAATTCCATCCCGAGATCAACAGCCACCGCCGGATCAGGCTTTTCCTTACTGGATCGCATTTGACAAACATACCCCGGAAGGAAAGCTTGCTTTACGGGATGTGGCCAGAGACCTGCACATACCCCCGCCTCAATTGGAATGGACCTGTTTTTATTTTGAAGGGGCTAAAACAAACGGTGAAATCCCCTCCAAATGGTGGGACCGTAACTGTCGGCGTCTTTTCAAAAAAGTGGGACTTCCTATCGAAGAAGCCCATCTTCTCTGGGAACCTGCAAAACCACAGATGATCGAGGCCTTGGACGCTTACAGTCGCAGTCTTCACAAGGAACTGTACCGCTGGAAACTATCCAATCTCAAACAGGTTGAAGCCCTGAAACGCCAGGCGGAACTGATTATTGAGCATTTTGATGAGGTCCATCGGGATCAAATGGAATTATTTGACAAGGATCAGCTTGACATTTCCTGATCAGAATGTCAAATTTGGTGCATGAGCGACCATGGAATCCATATCAAGGAATTGCCAAAGCTGAAAAATCCTTTGCTGATCGCCGGTTTTGACGGATGGGGCAATGCCCTCAATATCTCAAACGGTATGGCCGGCTATCTCATCCGCCGGATGAAAGCACAGCATTTTGCAGATCTCGACTCCGACACCTTTTATCGCTATGATGACCAGCGTCCGCAGGTCAATATCGTGGGTGGTGTTCTAAAAAGCGTTAACCCGCCGGGCGGCTCTTTTTACGCGGCCGAAACCGACGACGGTCAAAGCGATCTTGTCATTTTGAAAGCCGATGAACCGAATCTGCGCTGGTATCAGTTGGCTGATCAATTGCTTTCTATTTGCCGAAAACTGGGCATTAATACCATTTTTACTCTGGGGAGCATGTATGACAATGTGCTGCATACCGATAGAATTGTCTCGGGGGTCGCTTCGACCGAAGATATGGTCGCCCGGTTAATGGCGGCCGACATCAATCCAATTGCCTATCAGGGTCCCAGTGCCATCCATACCATCATCCACTCAGAAGGTTCCAAAAGAGGATTTGAATGCATCAGCTTGTGGTCTCATTGTCCCTACTATTTGCAGGGAACAACTCATTTCGGTCTTTTATCCCATTTAGGGCGGTTGATTGCCGAGTTGGGTAATTTTCAGTTGGATACCCCGGATCTGGAAGCTAACTGGAATAAGCTTAAGGAACAAATCAACCAGCTTATTGACGGTAACAGTGAACTTCAGTCTTTGATCAGCAGTTTGCGAAAAGAAAAAGTGAAAGGTTCAACCACGAGCCTCAAAGGGACCCTTAAAAGCGACGAAAAGATCATCAACTTGCAAGACTTTTTAGATCCAAAATAATCCGCCGACAGCCGGATGTCCATGGATTTATTCTCCTACCAACCGGGTGCGGATCCAGACTGTTGGTTATTTATTGGGATATCCGCTGTCAACTATTATTAACTCCCAAATTTCAAGCTTCAAAATACAAGAAAATATCAAATTCCAATATTTTCTAGAAATCCCGCTAGATCTAATTACGCCGTGCACGAGAAGCGGAGCGGACTGCGCCGGATTGGGCCCGACCGATGTGACTGCTGCGGTGAGATCGGCTTGAAAGCTGGCCGCGCTGGTAACCGTTTTGCGAACGAAGGCCATTATTCCGACGATGGGCCTGTTTGTAAGGGTACTTTTGGCCACCGGATTTTCTGCGGTGATACGTACTGTCATGGCCATATTGGTATTTTTTGGAGCGGTAGCGTTTGAAATGGCCGACATGAGGACGCTTGGTAAAAAAAATGCCGGCGCTTTCATTGCGGTGGTACCGGTTATTGTAGGGGTACGGGTAAAAGCCGCGGGAAAAATTAGAGTACCTCAAATTTCCATAGTCATAGCGTTCATTCCGGGCTTCATTCAGGATTTTTTCAGCTTCACGTAGCGTCTCCTCGGCCTGCCGGCCGGCTTCCGCCAATCTTTGTTCGGCTTCCGCTTCGCGCCATTCAAGCTCCGCTTTTCTTTCAGCGATCTCCAGGCGGGTAAGCTCCAATTGCTCCTCTCGTTCAGCCTCTCGGCGGTCTCGATCAGCCGCCGCATCATAGGGCAGCTCTTCGGTTTTCATCAAAATGCTGGCTTCAGGCGGTGGCGCATAGTTGGTAAAATGCTTGACACCGTCCTCATCGGTCCACTCATAAATATCAGCATGGAGAGATGAAGCCATAAAGCAAACCATTGTAATGAATAATAAAAATCTTAAGACGGCCATATGAAACATCCCTTGTAAAATTCTATGTAGATCGCAATAGTAAAACATTGTCCCGGAGATGATTGACAAATCTAATATTTAACATAAACACGAATATACCCGAGTAAACCAGATTGAACGAAAAAGGATCTATCAAAGCCCGATCGCCTCAGATATCTTTTCCCAGGCCTCCGCTGCGGTTTCAACATATTCAAATAACTTAAGATCCTTGCTTGCAATGGTTCCCTCTTCTACCAGGGCATCAAAATTGATAACCCGCTCCCAAAAAGCTTGGCCAAACAACAGCACGGGGATCGTCTGCACTTTTTGAGTCTGGATGAGCGTCAGTGTTTCAAAAAGCTCGTCGAGGGTGCCGAAACCGCCTGGAAATGCCACCAGACTCTTGGCCCGCATCAATAAATGCATTTTGCGAACGGCAAAATAATGAAATTGGAAATTTAAATCC
Organism: uncultured delta proteobacterium; assembly: GCA_963765595.1. Taxonomy (GTDB): domain Bacteria; phylum Desulfobacterota; class Desulfobacteria; order Desulfobacterales; family JAFDCJ01; genus JAFDCJ01. The sequence continues at coordinate 21,284 of CAVXXE010000070.1, read as the reverse complement.
GGCGTTATATAGGGATTTGGTGCCTGCTCACGGGGAAGAACGATGTTCATACCGATGCTCGGCATCCCGGCCTCATGGGCCCCGCGATTGGCGGCTTCCATGATGCCCGGGCCGCCCCCGGTCACCACTACCAGTTGATCTTTGCCGGTATTGCTGGAAATCAAGTGACCCAATTTGCGCGCCTCATCGTAATATCGACTGTTTTCAAGGATCCGGCGAGCAGACGCCACTTTCTTGCCAGCCAGCGGGTCATCCTTGCTCCTGCTGTATTCAGCCTGGGCTGATACCAACCGGGTCTCAGCGGTTTCAGGATCCGTAATCCGGGCGCTGCCATATATCACAACAGTCGACTCGATGTGTTGTTCCTGCAAGATCAGCTCAGGTTTAAGGAGCTCCAATTGAAGCCGCACAGGTCGTAATTCGTCTTGCAGGAGAAAATCCGGATCCTGAAATGCCAACTTGTAGGAAGCCGATCTGCATTGGGGTGAGTCGATGTGCAGTCGGGCCGAAAGTGCGGCTTCACGAGCTGATGGAAAAGGACTTTTTTTTCGTTTATCTGCAGACATTTTTATTCTCCTGTAATTTGATTTAAAAGTTGATTTAGTAATATTAAAAGCTGGTTGATTGCAATACCCAATCGAAATTGTTTAACTCACTGAGTGCTCCTATTCATAATTACGGTAACTTCAGTCAAACAATCGCCATATAAGGAGCTAAGCTTTTTCCGAGACTACGCTCGGAAAAAGTGGCCCCTGCGGGGCAGTTGTCAATGCCAAAACCTGAACTTCAATTGTCTAACCCAGATAAACCGGAAATAACAAATTAAAAGCACCAAATGACAAATAAATTCTAAATTACAATATTCAAATCTCAAATAAGATCAAAAACCAATTGTTTGGAATTTTGAAATTCGGTCATTGCGATTTGTTTGTGATTTGTTATTTGAAATTTTTTAATTGCTGAAACCTCAATTTCCTTACAACATAATGTCAGAAAAACCGCGATAAGGACCTAAATAACAGGGGCAACCGGCGGAGGCAAGAATTAGATTCCGGGGCAGACGTGACTTTTCCGATGTTGACCGTAGTATATGTATTGAAATCACATTATGTTTGCACATGATTTAGGCCATCGCCAGATTAAATATTTTAGCCTCCGGCTCGTAGATCCTGCGGCTCGGAGAGGAATGCTATTGATTATAATAGAAAAGACAGAGCGAAGCCTCCGGCTCGTAGGGAATTTAGCGCCTACGCCTCGGAGAGCGATACCACAAATCTTCAATCTTAAATATTCAATTCCGGCTTGTCCGGATTGGGGTTTACAGATATTTCTATATGTTCTATGGTAAAATGAATTGCTTTAGCGGGGTGTAGAGAGGGCGATGCGAAGCTGAACAATAACTTTGAGCGACTCTACAGATCGGACAAACGAAGAAAAATGAAATCCCGTCAAATAGCGAGATATCGCAAGACGGGATTCGGCAAAATTTACAATCTTTGGTTCTATTAAAAGCCTCGTTTCGATGGACAATTTTGAATAATCTGAATTGTCAAAACCCTGCAGAGGCATGCTTTAAAAAACTTCCCACAATGCCGTTGTTCCCGTGCGGCGCTATTCCTCATTACATTATTAGTCGTGAGAGCCCGACAGAGAAGATGCACGCACATCTGAGAAGTTTTAATGACTAGCCGTTTGGCTAAGTTCGAGTATTCCTATTTCAAATTTTGTGCCAGTTTTTTGTTTTTTATTAAATTAATAAAATTTCAAATAGTTAGTTGTTCTTCTATATTACCAGCATCTAAAAAATTGACAAATATCGTCAAATTTTTTACCCTAAATTGTCAGTTTATCGATAAATTGAGCTTTGATGCGGTCACACCAAACCCTTTGGAGGGATACAGAATACAATGCGATTTGAATTTGCCACCGCCACACGAATTATTTTTGGACCTGGAACCCTAAAAGATGTCGGCGTTCCGGCAGCTGAAATGGGCCACCATGGGTTCGTCATTACCGGCCGAAACCCGGAGCGGGCAGCGCCGCTTGTGAAACAGCTGGAAAAACAAGGCCTCGAATTTTCCCTGTTCAGCATACCCGCAGAACCCACGACCGATCTGGCCCTTGCCGCGGTCGAAAAAGCCCGCCGTGATGACTGTGATTTCGTAATCGGTATCGGAGGCGGCAGTGCTTTGGACACCGGAAAGGTTGTAGCGGCACTTTTAACCAACAGCGGCGAATTAACGCAATATTTGGAGGTAATTGGAGGCAGTCAACCGCTTAAACGGCAATCTGCGCCATATATCGCGATCCCGACCACGTCTGGTACCGGAAGCGAAGTCACACGCAATGCGGTCCTCGATTCACCTTTGGACCGGATCAAAGTCAGCATGCGAAGTCCGTTTATGTTGCCGCGTCTGGCACTGATTGACCCCGAACTAACCTACGCGATGCCGCCTGCCATAACTGCCACCACCGGTTTGGATGCCTTCACACAGCTGCTGGAGGCTTTCGTTTCCCGCCAAGCGAACCCTTTGACAGACTGCATTTGCCGGCAGGGATTAGAACGGGCGGCACGTGCTTTAAGAAAGGTGTATCAAAACGGCAAAGACGCGCCGGCCCGCGAGGATATGTGTCTGGCAAGCCTTTTCGGCGGTCTGGCCCTGGCCAACGCAAAGTTAGGGGCCGTCCACGGATTTGCCGGCGCATTGGGCGGCATGTACAATGCTCCCCATGGCGCTCTGTGTGCCGCTCTTTTGCCCCATGTCATGGAAGCCAATATCAGGGCCATAGATTCCCGGGCCTCAAACTCCCCTGCATTGGCGCGCTATGACGAGGTCGCCCGGATTGTCACCGGAGAATCCGGAGCAGCTGCAGATCAGGGTATTATCTGGGTACATGAACTGTGCCGACAGCTGCAAATACCCACTTTGGCCGCTTACGGAATTGAAAAAGCGAATTTTTCCGCTGTGGTAGCGAAATCACAAAATGCCAGCAGTATGAAGGGAAACCCGATTTCACTGACGAAACAGGAATTGCTGGATATCCTTGATCAGGCTTTTTAAACGTTTGCGCTGGCAGCAATCACAAATTTTTGCAGATATTGTATTGCAGGGTTCTCGATGGTTCCTACTGTTATGAACCATATTCCGGATTTGATTGGGGCGTTGGCTGGTTTTATCTGAAAACAAAGGGCGGGGCTTCCTCATCCGTGGCAGCTGATTTCTTCTTGCGGGGTTTCCCTCTCATGTCCTTCTGTTTTTTAAAACGGCGTGGAACGCTGAATAAACCGGAAAGTAAAAACATAATCAGGTTGGATAGTACCTTTACTATCTGTAGAACCGCATAAAACAGCCCTACTCCAAACGCCACTTCCACAAAAGTGGGTTGATTGGTAACCCAAATGCTGAATATGCCCCAAGTATTTACCAGCCAGCTTAGTATCGCTTCCATCGCACCATGATTCCTTACTCTTTTTGTATCGCTGATAACAGATTTTGTCAAGAATACGAATAGGTTAAATTATTGACTCTTTTAAGTCAATAATTTGACATTTTCCAGCCTTTTATTGTCTTCAAAACTTCACCCCCCGCAACTCATCTTGGATCTTTATCCATGACGGAACACTGGAATTGTATTTTTTTACTCAAGTTATTCAGACGCAAACCGATCTAAAAAGTATCAGTGTGCTGGCGGGTACACTGTAATGTATAATTCCTTAGGGCAAGGGGTGGTCCTTGTGGGCCGCCCCTAATCTTTTCGATTCGAAAACGATCATCCCTCCTCAATCCCCTCAAATCAATCCAGTCTCAGATGAAATCTGAACCCGGGATCACTTTCGATTATTCTTGACATTTTTCCCAGTTACGTTCATTTGGTATTATGAGGCCAGCAGCTATTTTTGTTATAGTTATCACAAAGCGGCAAGGATCATGTAGACGGATAACCCATTGGATAAACCACATCCGAATAAAAACAGATTTACCAGGCGAAACACGATTGCAGGCCTTATATTCCTGCTGATTTTCAGCACTACGGGCTTTTCGGCGGCGGACAACGATAAAAACGTGCCCGCTATTTCCGTTCATCAAGTCAGACAACTGCTCCATGATTCGGATGCCATCATCATAGACGTACGCAAATATCGAAATTGGTGGCGGAGCAATAAAAAAATTCTATCGGCTGTCAGAGAGGATCCATCCAAAGTCGATCAGTGGGCCCCTAAATACCCAAAAAACAAATCACTGATATTTTACTGAGCTTGAAAATATGGCAAAACGAGTGCCCGGGTGGCGCGGTATTTTTTACAAAAAGGGTACAATAAGGTATTTGTCATTCAGGGCGGCTGGAGCGCATGGCAACAGGCCGGGTATCCGGTTGAAAAAAAACAGTAAACAGCCATGCCGATATTCGGTCATCCCTGAACTGGAGCCAAATGACTTTTTTTCAACAAACAACGGGCCGGCATCTGGTTGAATTTTAATTCAAGGGCTAATCCGCTGCAGGCGGGTCTGTTGACCCAAAATTCGGACAAAAAATCCATTTCTGAATGGACACCAAATCAATGTAAGTTCCCATGACACAGCTCGACCCAAATATGTCCAGGAGAATAAAAAACCTGAAATTGCTTTAAAATTGAAAATTTATGCTTAGAATAACTTTCAGACAGTAATATTCGTGGGAATTTTCTGATATGATTTTCAAATTAAAGATCGCACTCGGTATAATTGTTTGGCTGGCAATAGCCGGGTATTCACTGGCCGAGGCAAACTTTACAAAACTGGTGAAGGAGATCCGCCCCGCCGTCGTAACAGTGGTCGTCTATGATGCCAATCATCAGGTTACCGGTCTCGGGAGTGGATTTTTTATCGATAAATACGGGCATTTGATTACCAACTACCATGTTATTGACGGTAAATATGCCGCAGAGGTGAGAACCGCCGATGGGAACTCATATCCGATCGTATTGGTCGTGGCGGATAATAAATCGGTTGACCTGGTAAAAGTGCTGGTGGATATTCCCCGGGAAAAGGTTAAATGGATAAAAGTCAGCGGAGATTTACCTTCAATTGCCGAACAAATCGTGGTCGTCGGCAGTCCCATGGGACTTGAGCAGACCGTCAGTGAGGGCATTGTGTCTTCGATTCGAGAAATTCCATCGGTGGGAGATTTTTTTCAAATGTCTGCGCCGATTTCCCCGGGGTCCAGCGGCGGTCCGGTGATCAATTTGAATGGTGAGGTCATTGGTGTGACCACTTTTCAATTTGTACGCGGCCAAAACCTTAATTTCGCAATTGCCGGGAATTCCGTGCTTAAACTGAAACCGGCCCGACTCGGCCTGGCGATGTCTTTGTGGACCTTTACCAAAAGTGCACAGCAACCAAAGCTTGCCGAGGAGCTTTGTCGCCAGGGATACAGTTTTTCAATAAACGGCGATGACCAGAAAGCTCTTGAGCTTTTCAAAGAAGCAATTGAACAAGACCCGAAAAATATTATGGCATGGAATGGCTTGGGCTCCTGTCAGGTCGGATTGAACAGGCCTGAAGCTGCCATAGAGTCATATAAGCAGGCAATCAAAATCAATCCGGATGACGCAGCCCTGTATTACATTTTGGGAAATTATTACGCTAAACTCGGCCGTCAGCAAGAGGCGATTGAATCCTATAAGCAGGTGATCCGGATAAATCCTGATTTTGAATCCGCTTATTTTAAGATCGGACTGATTTACGCCCAGCTTGGCCGTCTGGATGAAGGGAAAAATGCCTTTGAAACCGTTATCCGACTAAACCCGGATGCGGCTCCGGCCCACTTCAACATTGGCATTACATATACCAAACTGGGCCGCTACCAGGAAGCGATCAAGGCCCATCAGGAAGTCCTGCGAATCAATCCCGAATTTGCTCCGGCCCACAATAACTTGGGCGTGGTATACGGCAAACTGGGAAAATCGAGTACGGAAATTAATTCTTACAAGGAGGCCATTCGGATCGATCCCGATTTCGCGCCGGCCCACTACAACCTGGGTTATGCTCTCTTTCAAAAGGGTGACAAAGTGGCTGCCCTTGATGAATACAAAATCCTCAAAGGCTTAGACAAAGACGCTGCCGACAAATTGTTTAACCTCATTTATTTCTAGCGATGGAATTAAAAAAAGATTGCAAGCGCCTGCCCAATAGTGAGACCCATAACTGTTTCGGATGCAGCCCCATTAATCCATCGGGGCTTCAGATGAACTTTTACACAAACGAATCATCCGTCTTTTCCGAGGTAACGGTTCCGAAGCATCTGTGCGGATGGAACAATCTGATCCACGGCGGAGTTCTGTCGACGATTCTTGATGAAATTATGAGTTGGGCCGCAATATATCTGTTAAAACGGATCACTTTGACGAAATCGATGGCGATTGATTTCCTGAGGCCTGTGTACATCGACCATAAATTGAAGGCCGAAGGAAAGGTGCTGGAATTAAAAGGCAGGCACGAAGCGGTGATGGCAGGAAGCCTGTCCAACAGCGATGGCACGATCTGTACCCGATCAACCGCCAATTTTGCCATATTTTCTCCGGCAGTGGCCAAACGACTGGGGATTGCGAACGAAGAGCATTTAAAATGGTTTGAACGGATTTATAATATTTAATTCGTCCTTTTTTGAAAAAAAACTAAAGAATTGTCCATATGTTCCGAAAATAATATCAGGCCTGTGCAGTGTCTTAACACAGCGTCATTTACCTCCTTTCTGATTGGGGTGGCTTCCGCGAAGCCACCCCACACTTTTTTTGTACTTTCGGACCCTAGTGCTTCTATTCATAAATCAGCTACCGCCATACCTCGAATATTTTCGTGACTTATTTTGATCTCTGTTTTATCGGATCTGTCGGTTTTGATGACCACTGGACCGATTCATCACTGGCAAGTATCTTATTTGCTTCAGCCGGATTTGGTGCTGGTTGTTCTGCTAGCGTATACCAATAAATTGTCAAGAATAAGCAAAAATTCTTTTTTATCTCAATTCATAAGCCGCCGGCATCGAACAGATTTGCACCCATGGAGCATGCCCACGCGGTAACGGTAGAACCTTTTAAATTCTCACCAGCATAGCCGGTGGCTTATGAATTGAGTTACGGTAACATTCTAGCCGTAATAATTTTCCCCCACAAGGACACTGAGTTTGGCAACCTTTTACGCAATAAATCACAATATTTCCTAAGAGATTTGGATTATAAACAGAGTTTAAAGCTGGGTTCTAAGATGTGAATTGAAGGTACCGGCAGACAAAAAAACGATTGCTCTCTGTCAACTTCAAGCTGGAGTTTTTATAATTATGGGTTGTAAATTCGTAGCCATCAGAGATAACCGGACGGGATGCATCGGCGTATAACCGGACGAGATGCATCGGCGTATAAAAGGTGAAGTTATTTTTGAGTGAGCCCTAACATGGCGTTCAGCTCGATGACGGTTTCAAGTTGCACCAGCACCGGGTTGGGTGTCATCATATCAAGTTGATCGGCCTGGCGTTTCATCTTTTCGAAGGCTCGCGTGGTCACGCGTTCCGGACCGGCCGCCAACCGGACACAGGCCTGAAAGATGAAAAAGCTCAACAAAAGTATAATGCCGATCGACCACAGAGCATGCAGAAAAAAGGCCCCCGCAAGATATTCGCCCCACAAAAACCCCTTTACGGTGATCCAACCGCTGTAACCGAGAATACCGATTGCCGGCAGGTTAAACAGAATTTGCACCAGTATTCCGGAAAGCCTGCGTGCTGTGCGTTCAATCTCAGACTCCAGTGTCCCGCTCCAGATCTCTGCTAATTTTTCACTGAGAGTCACACCGGCAGGCAGGGCATCTTCCACCCTGCGAACGGCGGCGTTAAACCCACCGCCAATCAAAGATTCGGCGATATCCGGCCAGTTGCTCATGGTGGTGAGCCGGTATGTCCGCAAGCCGGCCCCCACCCGCTCATCGTTGCGGACGTCGGCCGTTGCCGATTTTGATTCTTTAAAGTGCCTCCAGGCTGAAATCATGCCCATTATCTGGGTTACCGGCCGGCCGAATCTAAACAAGGCGGCCATCCCGGTCCCGAATATCAGCAGGCGCGCCCAGATGGCGATCATCCACCCCATGGGCCCGACCCACCGCTGGGCCAGTTTCTGATAAACCATCAAGCCGACACCGAAAAGCTGTCTCGAATCATCATTTTTCATGGCGGCAATAGCTTCCAGAAAAGATTTTTTTTCTGCTTCGCGGATTTTTTGTTTGGCCGTCACCAGAGAGGTGCTGTAGCCGGAAACTTCTTGCCCGGCCTGATCGAAGATAAAATCCCTCAAACTTCGGGCATTTTCAAGCCGCCTGTCCACCACATAACCGGCACGGTTGATGTTGTCGAAGATCAAATTTTGCAATTCTTTGAATTGATCAAAATCATGTTTGGGACCTGCGGTCTGGTCCCATTGCGGATCTTTCAGATGCCGCCGGGCGGATACGCACAGCGTGCCGTCCACGGATGTTTGCCAGGCGGCCTGAATATACGCTGAAAAATCCGGCAATATCCGGTTTTTCAGTTCCACCTCATCCTGGCGATCGCATTTACTAATAACGCTCACCAGTGATTCCCCATTAAATTTCCGGATAAACGGCGCCAGGAAATCAACATGGTCTTTTCTTTTGGGGTTCTCAGAATCAAACACACAAAGGAGCATATCGGAGCGTCCGATGGCTTCGCGCACGAGCGGCGCGTGCTTGCGGTAGGCCATGCTGTCGGTGTCGGGCGTGTCGATAATGAGAACGTGCTCCAACAGCGCAGCAGCCGGGCTTGACTTAACCTCCACGGAATCACCACCGAGGTTTGCGACCAGCTGTCCGGCATCCTGAGCGTCGCTGCTGAAAACAATAACATGATCGGTGGTGGGTCGCTGATGTCCCGCCGGTGACAAATCATCGACCCCCGCCAGAGCATTCAGCAAGGTGGATTTCCCGGCGCCGCAAGGTCCGACAATGGTTACCACCAGCTTCCGTTCGAAGCGCTCGGCAATGCCATCAATCATCCGGAGGGCCTCATCGCACTGTTTTGTTAGCGGTGTCGCCGGAAGCCACAGTGACAGATCCGCCAGTGTTGATCTCAGCATGTGGAGGTCTTTTTTAAACCCTTCAATTTTGCCGAGGGCCTTTAGGGTGGCAGACTGTCCGGTCGGTAGCATTATTTATCAACTCCCTTCGTGCACACCATCATTGATTGCTCGATTTCACGGATCAACGGACCTGCGTCGGCAATGTTTTTTTGAGCACACCGCAAAATACCGCCGGATATGTTTTCCTCAAAGAGGTGCTGTACGGTTTTTAATTTGTGGTTCAACCAGGTTTGTACAATGGGTCCCAGCAGTTCCTCGATTTGTTTGCGGTCGGCTTTTTTCAACCCTGTGGTAACCGGTATCGCAAACAGCGCATAAAGATCTTTGGCCCCGAAAAGCCCGGTCAGTTTCACTTTTATACCGGCAGCCCCCATGGGATCGCCGGTGGAAAGAACATAGGTGACCGCAACCGTTGCCGGCAACACGTTGAGCAGCGCCCAGAAGGTCTGGCTGATTTTATGCCACAGGCCCATTTTGCGGCGGAAATGATCGGCAAGTTGTTCGAGATCCCTTTCCATGTCTCTTGAAATAGCTGTAATGGACTCTTTTTCAGCCAGAATAGATTGCAAAACGGATTTAAAATCTGTGGCGCGCAATTTTTCCTGCGCGGGGATCACCACCGGATGGGCATCAACTAAAAAAGTAAGGCGGGAACCTTCACCCGAGGGTTCGGCCTGGGGATTTTGTGTTTTTCCCAATCTTTTTTGCGCTCTGATTTTTTCAATGATGTCAATCATTCGTCTGGCAACGGGATCATTTAGGGACCCGCCGACGGAGATCTGACGGCTGACCGCCTGATAGTGCATGCCGGTGACCGCCGTCACCAAGTCCTCATCCACTTTTTGCGCGAACACCTTTGAAGCCGGGGATTGTGGTTTGCCCGCAGATAACTGGTCTTTGGCCCAACCCGCCGCGCCGAGAAACATTTTCAGTGGTAATTCGATAACACTGCCGGTTTTGCGCATAATTTTCACGTGGGTCGGGTCCGTGGCCGCCCAGATCCGGGCAAATCGCCGCATGACGCGATCCATCGGAAAATGCTTCAACGCTTCGTGAACACAGTGACTCTGGGCTGTCTGGAAGGCATCATTATACAGGCGCAGTTCATCGAGAGAAATTTGGGCATCGTCATTTATTATCTCAGCGCGTTTACAGACGTCCTTTAAGATGGATGCATATAATTCGGACCGCAGTTTGGGCGCATCAACTGCTTGCAGCGCTTCGGCAAATCCCGGATTTTTTGCATCGACCGGTTTAAGTTTCATGAACCCCTTCCCGGCCGCTACATCATTGTCTTCATCGGTGCGGTAAACACCCAGGAGATACTTGTCGGCCAGTTCGCCGTAAATGCCTTCCGCAACCGTCTTGGCATGGTTGAGCACCTCTTGTTGGGTGAAACTCGGGTACACGCGATACACCAGAAAGCAGTTTCGTTTACCGATCCCGGTGAGCATTTGAGCAATAAAATCGGTGTTGTCCCGGTTGTTATAATTTGAGTTGGTGAAAATGTAGATGAGAATGTCTGAAGCTTCCAATGCCATCCGGGTGACCTCCCGGTTGGTGTAGGCACCTTTGGCACCGGTGTCGAAATCCGGGGTATCCAGTATCACCAGGTTATTCAGGGGGGATTGGTTCAGAATATAAAGCGGTTTTCCAGGAACCGTCAGTTCTTCCCTGGATTTCAGGGGATCCGGCGCCGATTTAAAAGGTCGTGCCAGATCGGCAAAAAGATCTGTCTGTCCGGCCCGCACCGCCGGAATAGAAAAAAGCACGCGTCGATTCAATCCCGCAGTCCCCCCCGTCGGCGCGAGATGATCTCCGACCAGCGAATTGAAGAGGGTGGACTTTCCGGAAGAGCCCCCGCCGCAAATGGCGGCAACCACCGGAAAATCAGGTGCCAACCGCAAAAGCAGTTTGGCATCGACGATGTCGGTCCAGAAACGAATTTGTTCGTCGTTTCCGAGTTTGAGCAGATCAGCTAAACACGGAATATTTGCTCTGAGCTTTTTTAATGCGTCAAACAGTGTTGATTCCATATCGGGAAAACGGTAAAGGTTCAGGGTTAGATTTTTTTGTCTTTAGAAGTTTGATCTCAGGTAAACTTCCATACCTTAATATCCTAAGATCATATTTTTTTCATTCGATTTGTATTCAGAGCGCATGTATTATAAGTTCAAGGTTAAGATTAAACCCGGATCTTCGGGTCCTAACCTTTGAACCATTGAACGGCCCTATAATTTCTATAACATATTGACATTATTAAAACAAAAATAAATCTAAATTTTGGGTAGAAAAAAGGTTTCATCACGCCGATAGTGACTCGAAAAAGAGCTTTTTTCAAAGTAAATTACAAGGTTTGCAAATGACGGCAACCCTCACGAATTTAAAAATCTTAACCCTTGACTGTCAGGCAACCGGAGCGAATCCGGACAAAGGGCATCTCCTTGAGATCGGCTGGATACCGACGCGGGCATCTGCGGCCGACAATCCAGTGCTGACCGGCCTCCAGGCTTACCTGGTTCGGTTGCCGGCCGATGCACCCATTCCACGGGCGGTTGAACGGATCACCGGGATTTCAGACGATTCCCTAGCGGCCGGTCTGTCATTCAGCAGCGTCTGGGGGCGACTGATCGCAACGGCACAGCAAATTACCGCCGGGCACCCGGCGGCAGCCTGTCCGTTGGTGATCCATTTTGCCCGTTTTGAAGAACCATTTTTACGCCAACTTCACCTAAAAAATTATCCCAAAAGCGCCTTCCCTTTCCAGATAATCTGCACCCATAAGATTGCGGTCCGCCTCTTGCCCGATCTACCACGCAGGGGCATCAGAGCCATTGCTGGCTATTTCGGCCATGGCCTGCCGGAGCTCAAACGCAGTGCCGACCATGTTGTCGCAACCGCCTTTATCTGGAAAAAAATGGTCGAACTATTGAGTACAAATTGCGGCATTTCCACACTCGACCAGTTGGTCGACTGGCTGGCTGCCACCAAACCCGCCGGCCGATCAAAACGGACATTTCCGATGAATCCCGAGATTTACCGCCGATTACCGGACAAGCCCGGCATTTATCGGATGCTGCGTGCCAGGAAGGGCGCTCCGCTTTACATCGGCAAGGCCAAATCTCTCAAGCAGCGGGTCAACAGCTATTTCCGGCAAAAAACGCCCCACGCGGAACACACCCTGGAGATGCTGACCCAGGCCCGGGCGCTGGATTTTACCCTAACCGGCTCTGCCCTGGAAGCCGCCATCCTGGAATCCGATGAAATCAAACACCGTTCACCGCCCTACAACATTGCCCTGCGCGGGCGGCAGCGCGGGCTCACATTTTGTACCAAAGACCTCTGCCGGCATTCCGCCGTTGTCGCAAAGGATAATCCCGTGGGACCCCTTCCGACCGGCAGGTTTATTAAATCAGTTTCAGCTTTTGGCTTGTGGTTTGCGGGCGGCATGCAGTTGAGGACTGCTAAGCACCTGGATATCGCCGGCGCTGTTCTTAGCCTGCCACCGGATTATACCCCCGAAATCGATTACATGCAGGCCGGTTTCAAAATGTTTCGGGAAAAGTATGGCAGACGCCTGGGACAACAATCTGCACTGCGGTGGTTGACCGCCCTGGGCGCACAACTTTGGCGCGAACGGCTGGAAACCGCCGCACTGGCTGAAATGGTCGCAGAGAAAGAAGACGATAATGGCGATGTTGATACGGAACAAGAAGAATCCGGCAAAAAGCACATCTGGACGCCGGAGGCAGTTGCAGGTTCCATCGAAAAAGTGGTGCTCCACAGCGCTCATCTGATCCGGCGGGCCCGCTGGTTCTGCCTGTTGAGCGAATCCACCCTGGCCTGGTCATCGGCCGCTGATCGCGATAATTTAAAAACCCTGGTGGTTTTTGAAAACGGATCCGTCCTTGCGCGAGATGATGTCAAGACCGGAAAAAAAGCTCCGATACCTCCGGGATATGCGAAGTCATTTCGTTCGCGGAAAAAAAATATTAATCTGATAACCTACGATCGGTTGCGCGTCGTCACCACCGAACTGAGGCGGCTGCTCTCCGAAGGCCGGGACATCGAACTGCGCCTCGGCCCCAAAGTGACCCTGAATCAGCGGGAAGTAGTGAGAGTACTGCGATGGGTATAATCCGCATCCTGTTTCTGGCCGATACACACCTGGGATTTGATCTTCCTTTTCGTCCCCGAATTCAGCGACGCAGAAGAGGACCGGAATTTTTCGCCAATTTTGAGCGCGCCCTGAGGCCGGCCTTGCAGGGCCGGGTGGACTGCGTGGTGCACGGTGGGGATATTCTCTACCGCAGTAAAGTTCCCCCGCGGCTTGTCGCCATGGCATTTAAACCCCTTAAACAGGTTGCCGATCAGGGGACCCCGGTCTATCTGGTACCCGGCAACCATGAGCGTTCGGCCATCCCCTACCATCATCTGGCCGAACATCCGGGGATCCACCTCTTCGATCGGCCGCGGACCTATTCTAGTGCGCAAGGATGATTTCAGCCTGGCTCTGGCAGGATTCCCCATGATTCAGCTCAATTTGCATCCCGGGGATATGAACGCTGCAAAGCCCAGGTCGTACCTTGAAAGCACGATTGCTGAGCTGCCGCAGGATGCCATCGTCAAACTGAAAATACACGGCAGGATGTCTCAGGAAGCCATGACGGTTTTGCGCGCCGCATCCCTGCGCGCCATCGCCCCACTAACGATGAATATCGATACTGCCTTTCAAAACTATAATTTCTTTTAAGGTATAAAAAGGCCCAAACGTTAACCAAACGCCGCACCTAACGGGAACGTACCTACAATGTGCTTTCGGTTGCGACCCTATGAACTCGGATGGTAAAAAATCTCGAATCATGAAACGGATGCTAAGCGATTCAGAATTCAAGTTTCGCAGAGCAAAGGCTGGGCAGCAGACATAATCATCGGCAAAATGTTTTGTGAATTTGATATCAAAGCTGCAGGTGAAGGACCACCGGTGCTATACAAAAAAAATAAGCCGACTGAAAACAATTATTTGCTTTCAGATAGCGATTGATATCATTACGTTTAATCTATTAATCTTATTACAAATAAGAAAATTAAAAAAGCTATCAGCGATATGAATTTCAGATCACCTCATCTTTAGGCTATTTTCTTTTATTTTATTTGTTTAATAATCCAAATGGTTTCTAATCCCTCAAAAGGAGTCCCGTCATTCATCTCACCATAAACTTTTAAGTTTAGCTTGGTCGGAAGGTCCAAATCCATCGTCTCGATTATATCAATCAGATCCTTCCGGAGAAAAACGGTTAGGTATTTCCCATGTACCGGAAACTGATAAGTTGGATACATTATATTGCACTTTGGGCAGGACAGAACGGATAACTCAAGAGAATCGCAGCTAATTGCGTGGGCATCATACTCTTCAGGTAAGCTGATCCAAGAAAAGAATATGTTGCCTTTGGCTTTGATCTCCAGGACCCTGGGTTGAATAAATATGCCAATAGGTTTAGCCGTTTGTTTTGGAACAAATAAAGAGCTTGTCGAACCGGCAATAATGAAGCCGCAATTGGTTGTCCTCTGCATCGAGCTTTCTATCTCTATATCGATCTTCTCGAAGGTCTTGCTCAGATATATCCGTAGGAGCGGCTGCCTCCAAAATTAAGTATAGATGCGATTAGTGTATAAAAGAGAACTATATAAAATGATCCTTTTCTTTTCATTTTTTGACACCCCTTCCTTTTTTATGTATTGGGTATATTGGAAAAGTGTCTTGATTGAACGAACGAAAAGTGCCTCTAACGGGATTACTCCGCCAGAGGATATCACATCGGCATCTTCAAAAAAACCAGTATCATAGCTTTCTCTACGAAGGTTTAGGATTAAAAGTAACCGATTTTTGAAAGTAGCTAAAAGTAGGTGAATTTCGATTCGGGATGAGACTCAGCTCAGAATAGGATTCCGAATGAGAGGATAATCAGCTTTGCGCTCCTGGGAACACGAGGGGTTGGGCCAATAATTTTTCTATTTATCTACACGAAGTCGTTGTCATTGTCAAGAATAAAGAGCACTACATTGTAGTAATTTGAGGTGTCATGCTTGGTTGAATGTATCTTACCATGATCTTTAATTCGATATTTATCGAAGTTAATGATGATGAGTTTTTTGATATCATAAGATTTTTAAGGCTGTCAAATATTTCAAGCATATATTATCTGCTATGCTCGGAAAGCGGAGATTGAGGACATCTTAAATTCTAATGATCATCAATAATTCCAGCTTTGTTGGAGACATCAACGGTATTGTGAGCCAGATATTCTCAACACCAAATGTCACCGGTTGCCAACGGTTATGGCTATCGGGACTTTTGCGCTAATTGTGGCTGAATATACGCCGCTCTTTCAATGTTCGCTTCCATGAGATTTGAAATAGAGGAGCAAACTTTCCACCAGCTCAGCCATGAACCGGTAGTCCAGTTTTCCCATCGTATCCGAAGGACGATGATAGTGGGGGTTGCGGAAAAAAGCGGTGTCCGTGATCATGACCGCTTTAAATCCTTGATCCCAGAAAGAGGCATGGTCACTGAGCCTGACAGCCGGAAGGATCCACCCGTTGAACGGAATTTTTAACTTAATTACGGGAAGTTCTGGGTTTTTTTGAAACGCTGTAAATAGTGCTTTTGTAAATCCGCCGGATTTGAAGTTGCCGACAATTCCGATATAGTTGCCTTCTTTGGGATAGCCGAAAAACCCCAGCGGGAAGGGATAATGCTGGCATCCCGGCTCATAGCAGGCATAGCCCACCATCTCCAGGCAAATCATACCGTCGATTTCCACCTGTTCTTTGCGTGCCTTTGTTGCGTATACCCGGCTACCCATGTAGCGGGTTCCATAAACCGGCGGTTCTTCCAGTGCAAATGAAACAAAGGTCACCGCCAGATCAAGGTTTTCTTGGCCGAGCAATGCCTTGAGACCCCGGGCGGTCTCCAACTGGACGGCAATTGCACTGGCATTGTCATCCGCCCCTACGGTGCCTGAAACCGAATCGTAATGGGCGCCCAGCAGATATCGACGGGAGGGTTGGGGGCCGGTAAAAATCTCGGCGACGACGTTGGCAACTTTATAATTGGAGTAATCGTATGGTTCCTTGTGCACCGCAAGTCCGATATCTTGGTAAAACGATTGGATATAACCGGCAGTTTTATTCAGATTTTCAGGAAAACGCACGCTGCGTTCCCCAATGGTCTCGGTCAGGGCTCGCAGGTGCGCCTCGAGTCGATCACCGGTCTGCTGGATGTCGATCATGGAACTTCTCCTAACCGCGCTTTTGTCGGCAGCGTGTAAATGATATCTCGGAATTACAAAGGTAAAAGCAGTATACAAAATGACTATATATTTCATTCTTGGTAATTCTTCAGCCACTAAGGCTCAAAGTCACAAATAAAAGATACTAATTTTAAAACGTTATATGAAAGGGAAGAATTCATTCCTAAAAAATCAGATGACGTTTTTCCTTTTTGCAAGTAATTTTGAATTATCTAAACATTTTAGTGCCTTTGTGCCTTAGTGGCTGAACTTTTACCTTTTTGTTGAAGTTAAAAATCCACCTTCCGAAATCCAAAATCACCGGCCGGCTGTAATTTTGTTTTGATTTTCATCAATGCTGAACGCAACATCCAAAAATTGCTCACAAAAATATTTACATGAACCTGTCGCATATTGCCAGTTTAAAACGCTTTGTTTTGCGATGATGAGGGCACAATCAGAAATTGACTTTTAGTCACGATAATGCTTAAAAGTGGCTGCTCATCGAAGCCTACATATTCTTATGCCATAGGGACAGCACCACAATCCGATTTTTCAATAGACTTCACAGAGGTTATTTACGATGATCCATATGCCTTTTCTTTAGCATATCGGGACGGTTATTTTATTTACGGCCAATCTTTTTCGGGTCGAGACCTTCTGGTGTTGGTAAGGATTTTATCACCGGAAGAGACGACTATCTTAAATTTCGAATCTGGTGCCAATGTTCTTAAAATAATTACCGCTAGGGACATGAATCTAAAAAAAAGACGGATGTACGCCCTAAGAAAAGGATTTTAATGATGGAAAGATTAAAGAACGTATCTGATGTTTCTCCCAGGAGTGATGAGGAACTTGAAAAATTTTGGGATAAGCATGAACCAGAAGACTTTGAAGGATGGCAAGAAGGAAATTTAAAATTTAAACGTCTGCCCAAGAAATTGATTCAGCTGCGGCTGGATCCTGGTGAAGTTCGCGTCATCGATAGAGAATCCAAGCGCACCGGTATTGACCGTGCCCAGTTGGTGCGTTCTTGGGTGAAAGAAAAAATCGGACGTCTGGATAAAGAAGCACACACTTAAGTATTTGAAAGGAGAACCTATTATGGCAGATTCCACATTCGATCTTACCGGCAAAGCTGCACTGGTGACCGGCGGAAATGGCGGCATTAGCCTCGGAATGGCGGAGTCCCTGGCCCAATCCGGGGCCGACATATGCATATGGCGTCAAAACGAGGAAAAAAACAGTGCTTACCACTCGGGTGATGCCGTCACAATAGATGGCGGTTACAGCTGTTTCTGAGCATCCGACAAAATAGCGTCGCAGGTCAATCTATTTTTTGTAAGAATTGGCGGATTAAGGGGTTCCGCAATGAATAAATTCTATAATAGTTTGAGCCCGCTGGGCCGCATAATGCTTTTGACGCTTTTGCCATTCTTCCTCAGCTATGTTCTCATCGCGATATTCTCTTAAAAAAACCGCGGGGTAACATTTATTAAGAAATTCAGTTTGCTGTTCCGGCAGATTTTGAATTTCAGGGGATCCGAGCAGGCGGATCGTACCGAGTTCCTCCTTTAAGGTATTGTCAAATCTTTGAAAATTGATCATTTATAAAGAAATGAATGGACGACCTTCAATAACATTGACATTAAAACCGATTTACCTTACCTTTTGTAAGGATATTTGATTAGTAAGGAGGTTTTAGCTATGGCATTGGCGACGATTACCACAAAAGGTCAAGTGACCATCCCCAAATCAGTGCGGGATTCTTTAATGCTAAGCACGGGTGACAAAATCGAATTTGTTGTCACTAACAAAAGAGAAGCGCTTATTAGACCCGTATCAAAAAAAGTCGATGACGTTTTCGGCATATTACATAAACCTGGTAGAAAAACTGTTTCAGTCGAAGAGATAGACGAAAAAATAAGGCAGAGAATGAAGGATACTTTTTAATGAAGGCTTTAGACACGAATGTGTTGGTAAGATTTCTTGTTAAAGACGATGAGCGCCAATCAAAAATTGTATACAGGGCTTTCAAGCAAGCAGAGATGGATAAAAACACTTTTTTTGTCCCATTGCTCGTGGTTTTAGAAATGTTGTGGGTTTTGCAGTCAGTTTATAAAATAGCAAGGAATGATATTTTGGATTCTATAAATGAAGTTATATTGATGCCTATTTTAATGTTTGAAGCTCAAGCAACTATTCAACAGTTTATTTTTATCGCCCGGGAAAGCAATATTGACCTATCAGATATTTTAATCGCATGTTCCGCAAAATTATCGGGCTGTGAAAGTGTCCTTACATTCGACAAAAAGGCCTCCAAGTTTGATTATTTTGAGATAGTGGGACCCAATTTTTCTTAATCGAAACCTGTTCGAATTAATTCATCTCATGGCAACATCATTAAGCCACATCATTTTCTTTCGGCTAATTATTTCGCAGAGAAGGCTAGAGGCATAGATTGGAGTATGTTGACCGAAAGTTTCAACTTACAACGAACTGAAATTTTTTGTCCGGAAGCCAATAGCATTTAGAATTTCGGTCATCATGATCTTAAAACCGCTCACCAACCCCCATTCCTGGGATCTGACACCCAAAGAAGCCATTGCTGTGCAAAAGCATCTGGCGGGTAAGGTGATTCGAAAGTCCGGATTCGACCTTGGAGATGTTGCCACCGTTGGCGGGGTGGATGCGCATTTCCACCAGGGTCTGGCGCTTGCAGCCGTGGTGGTCATCAGGCTTTCCGATCTGGCAACAGTAAATCATGCAACCGCTGTAAAGGAGATAAGTTTTCCGTATATACCGGGGTTACTTACGTTTCGTGAAGGCCCCGCAATTCTCGCTGCCCTGGACCATTTAACCACTGCTCCGGACCTGCTGATTTTCGATGGACAAGGTATCGCCCATCCACGACGCTGCGGCCTCGCCAGTCATATGGGCCTGCTCCTGGACATGCCTGCCATCGGCTGTGCCAAAAACAGATTATCGGGCCGCTATGAAGAGCCCCATATCGCAAAGAGCAGCTATTCCTATCTGAAGGATGGTGAAGAAACCATTGGCGCGGTCGTTCGAACCCGACGTAAAGTCAAGCCGTTATTTGTGTCGATCGGACATCGGATAAACTTGCGGGACAGCATCAATATTGTGCTACAATGTTGTGCCCGGTATCGACTGCCGGAGACTACCCGCAGGGCGGATAAACTGGCGCGGAGCAGATGGGTTGGTTAATCAGTTGACTGGCAATGAGTTGAAACAAGCCAACCCGGGTAACCCGGAAATAACAAATTACAAGCATCAAATTACAAATAAATTCCAATATCCAAAACTCAAATAAGATCAAAAACCAATTGTTTGGTCCGCTTCAGGCGGATCGATCATTGTATTTTGTTTGGTATTTGTGATTTGTTATTTGAAATTTTTTATTTGCTGAAACCTGAACACCGACACCTAATTCCTATGAAACCTCACAACCCTATCTGAGCAATAGAAAATCAACCCAGCTCACCCGACACCTGAAATAGTCCCATAAATTTGCGGTCAATATAATCCTTCAGGGAAAATCCGAGCTTGCCGCCCCAGACCATGCCATGCCAGTGAATGATGGCCGTACCGTCCCCCAGATTCAAGGCAAGTAAAATTGATTTTTGGGGCACAAATTGGCGTAGCTCATGACCGTTTAAGGTGCTCAGAAGATTATGCAGCAGGATGGGATTTTGGCGGACGGCATACACGCCGACTTTGGCCAGGGGTTGCGGTTCAAAGCTGATACAGTCACCGCCGCCAAAAATTTCCGGATAAGAGACGGACTGCAGATACTGATTGACCAGCATGCCGCCGTCCCGGCCGATAGGTAATCCGGAGTCTTCAAACAGTGGCGACGGCTTGACGCCGATCGCCATTAAAGTAATGTCGCTATCCAAAACGGCGCCATCGGAAAGCTCCACAGCGCCGTCCTTGATGGCAGACAATCTGGCGCCTTCAATCACCTGCACATTTCGGCCGCGTAATGAATTCAGGGCCCGCTGCCGGACACTGCCTTTAAATTGAGGAAGCAGACGCGTTCCGGCGACGAGGGTAATCCGGCCCTTGCCCGATTCATTTCTGACCAGGCGGTCGAGGTTGCCGGCAATTTCTACACCAGTGGGACCTCCTCCGACCACGGTCGCATTCAATTCCCGGGTTTTTAAAGTTTCGATGACTTTCCGGCGGGCTTTTAAAAGGTTTTCGATGGGCTTGACGGTAAAGACCGTTTCATCGGCGAGCATAGGTTCCGCCACCGGCACAAAACTGCCCGTGTTCAGGGAAATTGCATCATAAGAAACCTCATTGCCGGACTGCAGTTCAATCTTTCTTTCATCCGGCTTTACCTTGACGATCGTGTCTTCAACAAAAACAGCACCCCGGTCTTCGGACAACTTCTTTACGTCGAAGCGAATCTCCTCAGCCCTGTATATCCCTGACAACATCCCGGGCCCCATCCCGGAATAATAGTGAAGGGAGCTTGCGCTCACAACGGTGACATCGTGACCGGAATTTTTGAATTCTGCCAAATTTTTTAAAACGGTTAAATGTGCATGACCGGCACCTACGATGACCAGATGTTTTCCCATAATTTCGCCTTTAGATGGTTATAATCTAACCCGGACGAGCCGGAAAAGTTGCCACAAAGGCTCAAAAACACGATGGAACACCGTTGGTTAATAATCATTTTTGTGCCTCAGTGTCTTGGTGGCCGATAATGTTTTGCCAAAAGATGTACATATTTCACAATTAAGGGCCAAAATGGCTGAACAGTTCAACGCCCCGGCGGCAGTCATGCTGTCTGGTTATTTTCAACCCTGAACGTTGAACCCCGAACCGCTCATCCT
>CAVXXE010000069.1:0-48670 GCA_963765595.1 uncultured delta proteobacterium | reverse complement strand
ACCCCTTCGCCGATTTCAAGTATGGAGATATCAAAGGTGCCGCCCCCGAGATCGAAAACAGCGATTTTTTCTTCCTTTTTTTTGTCCAAACCATAAGCCAGGGAAGCAGCGGTGGGCTCGTTGATGATCCTCAAGACGTTGAGCCCCGCAATTTTACCGGCATCTTTGGTGGCTTGGCGCTGGCTGTCGTCAAAATAGGCCGGTACGGTTATGACGGCATCGGTCACCGGCTCGCCCAGATATTGCTCGGCCGTGTTCTTGATGTTGGCCAGGATATAAGACGATATTTCCGCCGAACTGAGCTGTTTTCCCTTCAAATTGATTCGGACGTCACCGTTGCTGGCCTGTTCAATCTTATATGGGAGAATTTTAATATCATCCTGCACCTGTTTGGATGCATATTTTCGACCAATCAGCCGCTTGACACCGAATACCGTATTCTCGGGGTTTGTGATTGCCTGCCGTTTTGCAATCTGGCCTACCAATCTCTCTCCACTATCATTAATGGCTACAATTGAAGGCGTTGTGCGACCACCTTCCGGATTCGTGATAACCTTCGCTTCGCCGCCCTCCATAACCG
Source organism: uncultured delta proteobacterium (assembly GCA_963765595.1). GTDB lineage: Bacteria > Desulfobacterota > Desulfobacteria > Desulfobacterales > JAFDCJ01 > JAFDCJ01. The sequence goes on along the minus strand of CAVXXE010000069.1, from coordinate 48,090 downwards.
CTACGCAGGAGTTTGTGGTACCGAGATCGATTCCAATAACCTTTGCCATGTTTTTTTCCCTCCTTAACTTAACCCGGGCAGGCCGGGATTGACTATTTAATTCTTTTATTCTTCTTTTATATTGGGTTTATCACTTTCGTCGTTTTCTTTGGGCTTGGCAACCACCACCATGGAAGGCCGCAATAATCTGTCATGGATCATGTATCCTTTTTGCAGTTCATTGGTGACCGTATTTTTAGGAGAATCACTGGTTTCCTCCTGCATGACCGCTTCATGAAATGCCGGATCAAACGGCTGACCTTTGGCATCGATGGGTTTGACATTAAATTTTTCAAAGACTTTCAGAATTTCCTTGTGCGTCATTTCCAGCCCTTGCAAAAGGTCTTTGTCGATGGCCTTGTGATTATTGGTGGAATTCATGGCCAATTCCAGGTTGTCAACCACGGAAAGCATTTCTTTTATCAGGGATTGGTTGGCAAACTTTCGGAACTCCTCCATTTCCCGCGAAGAGCGCTTTTTGAAATTATCGAATTCAGCCGATGCTCTTAGAAACCGGTCATATGTTTCCCCGGCTTCCTTCTCTTTGGCCTCGAGTTTGGCTTCCAGCTCCGTTATGCGCTTCTCTTCGCCCTTGATGATCTGTTCATCCGGCGGGGTCGATTCCGGTTCGATTTTACTGCTCTCAGCCTCTTCAGAATCGGTATTTACTTTGATTGTTTTCTTTTCCGACATGCGGCGGCATCTTTCCCTATTGGTTTTGAGTGCTAGTGATTGAACTGAAAAATAAGACTGGTTGAAACGATGTCAAGGAGGTAATGATGGGGTATTATAAGAAAAAAGGGTTACACGGCGCGAGATGGTTGCGCACCCGCCGTCGAATCTTTTTGCAAACCTTAAAACACTGTACAGACCGGGATCGATCCACGACACGGACCGCGTCACTTATCGCTGCTTCCTTCCGGATCTGACGAGGTTCATGACCGTCTGTTGCGTGGCGTCCGATCGAAATGATTTAAGAATCTACAGTATAAGATCCTCGGGCGGGAATTCAGCCCCGCATTAAGCGGATTTCGGGTAAAGGGCACCGCTAGCTCCCCGCCTAGCACAACCAATAATTAGAATACGCAATAATAACCTTTTTGCAAGAAAAAAACGAACGCAAGCCCATAAAAAAGCGGAATGGATTCTAAATTTTAAAAAAAGAATATCAGACAGGATTTACAGGATTATTCAGATAGAAGAGCCTTCGGCCGACAGGTATCGCGCCGAAGGCGGAAGTAATCTTTACCCCGCATACTCCGCAGGTAGGAGCGGATCGTTAGGATGAAATAGTTAAAAAGGTCTTCGGCGTTGGAAGTTTGAGGCATCCCTTCAATCCAGATTCATATTGACGATGGGGGGAAAAATGAATAAAATCGAATTCACTCAACACCCAAACAAACCAAAGTAGGGCAAAAATCCATATCGAAAAAAAAATTTTGCAAGCCGTCCGGGAGACCATCTCAATCCATCGGATGTTCAGCCGGGGAGATTCGGTTCTTGTGGCTGTCTCCGGAGGCCCGGATTCTGTTGCCCTGGCCCATATTTTAATTACCCTGTCGGGGGAATATTCCCTCCGACCGGCCATCGCCCACCTGAATCACTGCTTGCGTGGGCCGGATGCCGACCGTGACGCTGAATTTGTCATCGCCCTTGCCCGGCAGCTCGGTGTGCCGATTTATGCGGAAAGAAAAGATGTGCGTGCGTTGCAACGAAGCCGCCGCTTTTCACTGGAAGAAGCCGGGCGAAGCAGTCGCTATGAATTCTTCGACGCGGTATCCGCCAAACATGGGTTCAACAAAATTGCCCTGGGACATCACAGTGATGACAATGCTGAGCTGATGCTCATAAATTTGCTGCGTGGAAGCGGACCCCTGGGTCTTTCCGGCATCGCGCCGGTCAGAGAGGGTAAAATCGTGCGCCCGTTTATTCGCCTGGGGCGGTCAGAGATAATCAATTATCTCGCTGAAAAAAAAATTCCGTATGTTAGCGACGCAACCAACACCGACCCGGCGTTTGTGCGCAACAAGATTCGTCATCAATTAATTCCGGAGCTGCAAAGCGCTTATAACCCGCGAATCATAGAAACCCTCAACCGGCTTGGGGAGATCATGCGGGCTGAAGACCAATGGCTGGATGACGCGCTGGATCCTGTTTTAGAGCGATGTGTCTCATTCAGGGCAGACCAAAAAATCAGTCTGGCCCTGCCCGAGTTCAATCAACTTGCCAGGGCCGTCAAAAGGCGTATTATCCGGAAAGCAATTTTATGGGTTAAAAAAGATCTCAGACGCATCACCCTTTTGCATATTGATGCGATTCTGCACCTGGTTGAAAAAGGTCGGGTTACCGGCCGGCTGAATTTGCCCGATGGCGTCCTGGTGGAAAGAACCACCGTCGAGTTAACTGTCGTAAAAAGCGACAAGGTCGGGAAACGGCAGAATTGCAGGATATTACAGACATTTTCGGCGGATTATCAGTATGCGATTTCTACAGCGGGGACCCTTTTTATAAAGGAGGCCGACGCTTCAATTACCCTTTGTGAGATCGATGCCGATGATTTGCCCGATTTTAAAGAAACCGGCAGACACATTGCTTATTTCGATCTGGATCGGCTGCAATTCCCGCTTCTCGCGCGTAACCTTCGACCGGGGGACCGGTTTTCTCCGCTGGGGGTCAACGGCACGCAAAAAGTAAAAAAATATTTTATCAATCATAAGATTCCCGGGGCCCAACGCCGAAAATGCCCTTTGCTGCTGAGCGGTGGGAATATTATCTGGATTGCCGGTCATCGCATCGATAATGCCGTGAAAGTGAGCCCGCAGACCCGGCGCGTCCTAAAGGCAGAACTTTTGCTTGCTTAATGTACGATAATGATTAGGTTTGCAATATAAATACAGCCACAAAAAAAAAAAATTGAATATTCAATTACTTTTTCCCAGGAGGTAAACACATTTGAATCCGTTTTATAAAAATCTTGCCTTATGGCTGGTCATCACCCTGATGATGGTCATGCTCTACAATCTTTTCAGCCAACAGCGGATGGCTGAAACCAGCATTAGCTATACCGAGTTTTTGAGCATGGTCGAAAATGAGCGGGTGGCCGAGGTGGTGATACAGGGCCAGGAACTGTACGTCACAGATACCAATCGCAACCGTCTGAAGATATATGCTCCGCCGGACAACGATCTCATCAATATTCTCAGAAAAAAGGGCGTTATCATCAGTGCGAAGCCCCCATCGGAGAATCCCTGGTATATGTCCGTTCTGGTATCATGGTTTCCAATGCTGGTGCTGATCGGCGTTTGGATTTTTTTCATGCGCCAGATGCAGGCCGGCGGCGGTAAGGCACTTTCATTCGGCAAAAGCCGCGCGCGTCTGTCCACCGACCAATCGGAAAAAGTGACCTTTGAAGATGTGGCCGGCATTGACGAGGCCAAAGAAGAGCTGGGAGAAATTGTCGAATTCCTGCGGGATCCAAAAAAATTCACCCGTTTGGGCGGACGAATCCCCAAGGGAGTTCTTTTGATGGGGCCCCCGGGTACCGGGAAAACACTTCTGGGCCGGGCGATTGCAGGGGAAGCCGGTGTTCCTTTTTTCAGCATCAGCGGTTCCGACTTTGTTGAGATGTTCGTCGGTGTCGGTGCGTCCCGGGTGCGCGATCTATTCGTTCAGGGAAAAAAACATGCACCCTGCATCATATTCATTGACGAGATCGATGCCGTCGGCCGGCATCGCGGTGCGGGTCTCGGAGGCGGACACGACGAAAGAGAACAGACCTTGAACCAGCTTCTGGTGGAAATGGACGGATTTGAATCCAATGAGGGCGTCATCCTGATATCGGCCACCAACCGGCCGGATGTCCTCGATCCTGCCTTGCTGCGACCGGGCCGTTTTGACCGGCAGGTGGTTGTATCCATGCCGGACATTAAAGGGCGTGAAATGATTCTCAAGGTACACATGAAAAAAACGCCCATTGGTCCGGATGTAAAACCTTTGATTCTGGCCAAGGGAACTCCGGGGTTTTCCGGGGCCGATCTGGAAAATCTGGTCAATGAAGCCGCTTTGCTGGCCGCCAAACGAGACAAAGAAAAAATTGAAATGGTAGACTTTGAAGAATCCAAAGACAAGGTCTACATGGGACTGGAACGTAAGTCGAAGGTTATCAAGGAAGAAGACCGCAGAGTAACGGCCTATCATGAGGGGGGACACGCGCTGGTTGCGCGGTTCCTGCCCGAGACCGATGCCGTCAACAAAATAACCATCGTGCCCAGAGGGCGTGCTGCCGGTGTTACCTGGTTTTTACCCGAAGAACGCGATTTCAGGTTCAAGGATCAGCTTGAAAGTGAGTTGGCAGTAGCATTCGGCGGCCGGTCGGCCGAAGACATTATCTTTAACCGGATCAGTACCGGTGCTGCCAATGATATCAAGCAGGCCACCGTCCTAGCGCAACAAATGATAAGGACCTGGGGTATGAGCGAAGTTCTGGGTCCCTTGTCCTATGCCAAAGGTGAAGAGCAGGTATTTCTCGGCCGGGAAATCGCCCAACACAGGGATTATTCCGAAGCCACCGCTCAAATGATCGACGAAGAGGTCATCAAGTTGATCAAGGATGCCTATCAGCGCGCAACGGATGTGTTAAACGAAAATGTGGACGTTCTTCACAAACTGGCGGAATTGCTGCTCGAAAAAGAAACCGTCCTGGGCAAAGAACTGGATGAACTGATTGAGTCCTTGAGACCCGGCATCGAACTTCCTTCAAAAAAATTAGATGATCCGGAACCGGAGTCCCAGGCAGCTTCCGAAACATCCTGAATACAATACCAAACCACGATTCCAGCGGCTTGCCTTGAAAGGTTCTAACGATCTGGGAACATGCAGCCAGTTGAATCAAAATACGAAATACGAATATCGAAATGCGAAACAAATAAAAAATTCTAATGTAAAAATGCTTAAAACACAGAAACAAATGCCTAAAGCTTGCTGATAACGGCGGATCAAAGTGCATTTTACCGCTAAGTAACGTAATGGTATTAGATTTTTGTCATTGATACTTTTGTCGTTCGAATTTGTTTCGTGCTATGTGTTTCGGATTTCGGATTTAGATGACGAGGCAATTGTTTCCCCTCTTCCTGGGGTTTCCTTAGCCCACCCGCCTTGAATCAGGTGCTTTGACCTTATGGTTCTCCGAAAAACATATCATTTTTCATGGCGGGATTACACGCTGGAACTTGGCCGGCAGACCTGTATCATGGGGGTGGTGAACGTGACGCCGGATTCTTTTTCCGACGGCGGACGATTTTATGATCACCACGCAGCCGTGGCCCAAGGTGAAAAACTGGCCGCCGAGGGGGCCGCTGTCATCGACATCGGCGGCGAATCCACGCGCCCGTTTTCAGAACCGGTAACCATCGAAGAAGAAATTCGGCGGGTTGTGCCGGTGATCGAAAAACTGGCGCCACGGATTGCGGTGCCGATTTCCATCGATACCACCAAATCAGAGGTTGCCCGCCGGGCGCTGGAAGCCGGAGCCGCCATCATCAACGATGTGTCGGCCCTGCGCTTTGACCCCGGCATCGCAGTGCTGGCCGCAGAATCCGGCACCCCTTTGATTCTGATGCACATGCTGGCAGAACCCAAATCTATGCAGGTCTTGCCGCGCTATGATAATCTGATTGAAGAAATCCTCACATTTCTGGAAGCTGCGGTTGAAAGAGCTGAAAATCGGGGTGTTTCGCGGGCGAAAATAATTGTGGATCCCGGCATCGGCTTCGGCAAAACGGTCGCGCATAATTTACTGTTAATTAAGCATCTTAAGGCTTTTACGCGCCTGGATCTACCCATTCTGATCGGCGCTTCACGCAAAGCTTTCATTCGCAAAATCCTCAAAGACAGGCATGACAAGGACATCCAGCCGGATTTGCCGATTGTGGAAAACGGTACCCAGGCCGCGGTGGCGGCCGCCATATTGAACGGCGCCCATATGGTGCGGGTTCATGATGTGGCAAATACCATTGCGACTGTCAAAATTCTGGATGCACTGATGGATGTGCAAGACAGCGAGGGAATAGGGACGATGGATGATGGACGAAGGAGAAAGGATAAAGGAGAAAGGAGAAAGGAGAAAGGAGAAAGGATAAAGGCGAAAGGAAAAAGGTTGACTGGTTGATTCGTTGATTAAGATAAAAGAAGTTGAATGAGTTGATTAAGTTTTTTGGTTGACTAAGTAAAATGAAGAAAGGGACTGATTATGCGGTATAAGTCTTTTGAGGATCTCGATAATCTCAATCAACGAATCAACCCAATCAACCTAATCAACCAATCAACGATATCTGAACTTTAGGCACTTTTAACTTCTTCTGCGGCGCATGTCCAATTCTAATTTACGCGGTTCATCCAGTTGGGAATTAGGCCCGGCCGATCTCCTTGAGGGTTTCTCTGTATATATTGTAAAACAGCTCGTTATCCGTGATTCCGCGACTCAGGATTTTGCCGACGTCTTCAATATTTTTGATGTTGACAATTAAATTGACGCTGCCGTGAAAGGCCATCATATTGTCCATGGTGCGATATCTGTTGGAGATCATGGCAACAAAAATATTGCGGCGCACCGCCATACCCAGACGCTCCAGATAGATCAGTACCCCGTTGGCGTCCGGATTATTCGTGTCAAAGCTTTCATTGACGACGATAAGATCATAGGTATGGTACCGCATTCTTTTGAGTGCGTCGCGTGCACTTTCCGCAACCGTGCTCTGATAGTCCATCAGATTCAGGGCATTTTCGATGGTTTGCCTGATAACGGGATTCTGCTCGCACAAAAGGGCCGTTAGACCTTCCTCTTCAATAAAATCAAAAGGCTTCTCGTTAAAGTCAAAGTTTTCGCTCCCGTTTGATTCCTCCTCGACAGCCACGCTTACGGCAGGCTTTTTGGCAGGTTCCAGGGAAATCCGCGTTTTGCATTTGGGACAGGGGACAGTGGAGACCCGGCCGCGGGGGATTTTTTCATCGGAGATTCGAAACTTACCTGAACAGTTATTGCATTTGATGTCCATAGGAACCTTTTCTTTATTAGTTTAATATTTAGGTAAGTTGAGAGCGTAACTTTTAGTCAATGTTAGGTGTCAGGTTCGGGTGTCAGTTCTTGGTAGGCGGTGTTAATACTTACGCCCGACACCTGAAACTTCCTTCCCTACAACGCTTTATTATAGGCTTGATCGAGTTCAAGTTTTTCAATATCGGTGGTGGTTTCGCCGCGCGCACTCTTGACGGAATCAATGCCGCGGCCCACGATGCCCCTCTGGGAAGCAAATGCCATGGCGGTTTCCTGGGTGATTTGACCCTCTTCATACAATCCTACAAGGTGCCGGTCGAAGGTCACCATACCGAATGCACCGCTGGCTTCCATGATATCATAAAAGGTTTTGCCATCGGATTCACCGTGCAGGATCGTATCCTGGACCCTTAAATTTGTTCCCATTATTTCAAAGGTGGCGACCCGTCCACCACCGATTCTCGGCAGTAATCGCTGACACACAACCCAGCGGGCCGCATCTGCAAGTCGAATCCGGATTTGACGCTCATCTTCATTGGGGAACATGCCGATGATACGGTTGACAGTGGAACCGGCATCAACCGTATGCAGTGTGGTCAATACCAGGTGGCCGGTTTCGGCAGCACTGAGTCCGATCTCCACCGTCTCTCTGTCGCGCATTTCGCCGACCAGAATTACCTTGGGCGCCTGGCGCAAAGCGGCCCGCAAGCCGCTGGCATAAGTATCAAAATCGAGTCCGAGCTCGCGCTGGTTAAAGGTGGATTTTTTATGGGGGTGCTGATATTCCACCGGGTCTTCAAGGGTAATGACATGGACGGATTTGGATTCGTTGATTTCATCCAGGATTGCCGCCAGCGTCGTCGTTTTTCCGGAACCTGTGGCACCGGTGACAAATACGAGACCGTTTTTTTCCTGGGCAATTTGATACATGGTTTCCGGCAGATTACGTTCCTGGATGGTCGGTATTTTTGACTCGAGTTTTCGCAGAACGATGGACAGGTTGCCGCCCTGGGAAAAAATGTTGATCCTGAAGCGGGCTTTGCCGGGCAAACCGTAGGATAAGTCGCAGGATCCTTCGGTGAGCATCGTTTTCGTTAAGCGGCGGTCCTGGTTGATCAGATTCAGGGCCAGGATTTCGGTCTGAAAAGGAGACAGGGTTTTAAAATTTGGTTTGATGTCAACCGGGATTAGCTCTCCGGCACTTTCAACCTGCATGGGTTTCCCGACCGTAAAGTTCAGGTCGGAAACATCCCGATGATAGTCCAGCATCTTTACCAAAATATGATCTATTTCCTGTTTTTTCATAATTATGCCTCTGTAAAATCCGCCGGCGGCGTTTTGAGCATGGCTCTGAATCTGCCTTTTTCGTTTGACTTGGCATATGCTTCATCCGCGCTGATTATTCCCTTTTTAAAAAGATCCATGATGGAGTCGTCCAACAGGACCATACCGTATTTTTTGCCGGTCTGGATCATGGAAGGGATCTGATGGGTTTTGCCTTCCCGGATTAAATTGCGCACCGCCGGATTGGCGATCAAAATTTCCAGCGCTGCGACGCGGCCTTTGCGGTCGATGCGCTTAAAAAGGGTCTGGGCGATAACGGCCCGCAGTCCATCGGCCAGGGTCGACCGGATCAGGGGTTGTTCCTGGGACGGGAATACTTCGATCACCCGGTCTACGGTTTTATAAGCGCTGGATGTGTGCAATGTGGAGAAAACAAGATGCCCGGTGGATGCCGCTTCCACCGCCAGAGAAATGGTTTCAAGGTCCCTCATTTCCCCCACCAGGATAACATCCGGATCCTCGCGCAGCGCACCGCGCAAGGCCGTTGAAAACGAATTCGTATGAACGCCCACCTCGCGATGATTAACGATGCAACCCTGGCTTTGATGCACAAATTCAATCGGGTCTTCGACAGTGATAATGTGATCTTTGCGCTGATGGTTGGCCACATCGACAATCGCCGCCAGGGTCGTGGATTTTCCGCTGCCGGTGGGGCCGGTGACCAGGACCAGCCCCCTTGGAAGGGTTGCCAGTTTTGACACCACCGGCGGCAGACCAAGCTGATCTGCAGTCATAATCGCACTGGGGATTTCTCTAAAAACCGCTGCGACACCGTTTCTTTGCATAAAGAAATTGGCACGATACCTGGCAAGCCCTGGAATCTCGTAGCCGAAATCGATGTCTCCGCTTTCTTCAAACATTTTTATTTTCTGTTCCGGGGCGATCTCGTAGAGCATGCCCCTTAAATCATCGCTGTCCAGAACTTTAAATTTAACCCGTTCAATTTCACCGCGAACTCGAAGCGCAGGCGGTAGACCCGCAGCCAAATGAAGATCGGAAGCCCCCTGTTCATTCATTAATTTAAAAAATGCATCGATTTTTGCCATTCAAAACTCCTGGTTTTATAGATCGTCGCTGTGCGATATTGCAATTACATAAAGTATCGGCTAACCTCAGAAATTCTTAAATAAAAAAATAGCCACAAAAGCACAATGACACAAAACATAACAGTTGGACAACCGTTCAGGGTTCAGAGATTCTGGGTTCAAGGGTTACAGCAGTTTGAAACTGCTTGCTATTGATGAAGCTCAGGAATGCCCGACTTAATCTATTGGTGAAGGGGTGTCATAAAAACGATGAAGAAAGAATCCCTTGGATACGAGGGGGTTGATATTTTTCAAATCAGAGCATTGAACCCTGCGTGTGGGGTCGAAGCCCCAAACCGCTCAACTTACGTTTGTGTTTTGGCGTCTTGGTGGCCAGATTGATAATCCATATCTCGTTGATTGGTTGATTAGTTGATTGGTTAAGTGGTTGTAGATATGAATTTATCCCATATTTGCAAAAAAATTGGACACGTCACGTTTCAAGAGAAAGGACAATTAGGACACAGATGAACACGGATTAAAAAGAAACCTTCTAAAATTATTACTATAATTTACCTAATCAACCATTCAACCAGTAAACCATTCAACCAGGTCTGTAATTTAGTAATTTTATAGATTTAAATTAAAAAGACAGAGCGACACGCGGCGCGAGCGAAACCATAAATCTTCAATCTTCAATATTCATTTCCCCGATAAATCGGGATTTACGCTGCGCTACAACCCCGCAAGCGGGATCTACGCTGCGCTACGACCGGCTAAGCTTCGCCAGGTTGGGCCTTACTTCGACTGCTTCAGCAATTTCAGCTTGGCATCCTCCTCATCCATTGCTTTGGTGCCTTCTTTGTTAATTTCAAGCAGTTTGCCGTGGGCCTCGAGAATCGAGCCAATCTGAACCTCGATTTGCATACGTTGCCGTTTCAGTTCCAATATGTCCTCGTGCAGCTGGGCAAGCCGGTTGTGGGCTTTGTTCAAAATTTTTTCGGCCTTCACTTCGGCCTCGGCGATGATCAGTTCAGCCGACTTGCGGGCATTGTCCTTCATTTGATCCAATACTTTTTGAGAATTCAGCAGCGCCCGTTTAAAGGTTTCTTCGCGCTTTCGATATCCCTGGATCTCCATTTCAAGGCGCCGCACCTCTTCCTGCAAACTTTTTTGGGCCCTTTGTAATGACTCAAAGACATTGGCCATTTGTTCGAGGAAGGCGTCCACTTCCCTGACGTCAAACCCGCGGATTCTGGTTCTAAACTTCTGCTGATTGATATCAAGCGGCGTTATCTTCATAGGATCTCACCTGCCTTTTCCCCAATGTTGCAACGTTAGGGTTTTTGTTAGTGCATCGTTTGCGCCAATCCATAGAGGCTGTGCACCACGAATCGCTGCAGAAAGATGATAGCCAAAAAAACGATGATCGGAGAAAAATCAATACCGCCGAAGTTCACGGGGATTCTTTTTCGGATCTGGTAAAGCACGGGTTCGGTAATTTTATGAATGAAACGAACGATGGGGTTATAAGGATCAGGACTTACCCATGACAGCACTGCGCGGGCGATAACTACCCACATGTAAATGGAAAGGACAATGTCCAGCACCTTGGCGATTGCGATTAGAAAATTACTCAAGATAATCATTTAGGACCAACCTATCGATAAATGGAATGAGGGTCTTTAAAACTGCCGACCTTTATTTGAACTAAATTATATTCTCATCGATAAGTCAAGAAATTTCATTAGAAATCAAAGGGTAAGCCCTCCTAAAGAGGTTCGATCACACGGTCGTCGCGGAAATCAATTCCCGGCTGCAAGCGATAGGCATTTAATGTTAGAAATATCACACCCTTTTGTGGAATGCAAATATTGGGATATAAAAAAGCTCAAGGCAGCAGACCGATGGAGGATGGAAGACCGCTTCAGTCTTCGCTCTTCGAGCTACGCCCCGACAAGTCGCTATGATGAGGGATGACAGACCGAAAAACCGACGGACGAAGGAAGATCGCTGCGCCAGGATGAGGGATGACAGAAGGTAGAGAAGTTGATTGGGTTGACTGAGTTGATTAGGGTGTACTGCTACAAATCAACTAAATTAACTATTCAACTTAATCAACCATTTAACCTAATTTCCCTTTATCCTTTCATCCATCTTCCCTCTTTCGTCGTCCCTCGTCCTTCGTCCATCCTCCGTCATCCATCATCCATCTTCCATCTCTCTTCGTCTGCCATTCTCTCACCTCTGACCTTTGATTTTTCACCCATTTCTTTCCTTTTTTCACTTTTCCCATCTTCACACCTTCTCATCCTCCCAACTTCTATCTTTAAGGCTTCTCCTAATCCCTTAATCCCTCAATCCCTCAATTCCTGAATCCCTTAATCCTCAATTTTTCTCATTCTTTTCAACTTTAGCGGCTTCTATCAATCAACAGCCCAGTTGGCCACCTTAAGCCCTTCGACGCGTTTAAATTCCCTCTCATTATTTGTTACTAAGGTTCGGTCAAGGCTCAGGGCATGCGCCGCTATCAACAAATCATGAGGGCCAATCACTTCTCCCCGTTTTTCGAGGCTTGAGCGAACATCGCCATACGCAACGGCAGCCTGCTGGTCAAAAGAGCGAATCTCGAGGATTTCACCCAATGCATTCAGTCTTGATACATTCGCTTCTACACGTTGACTTTTCTTTGCACCATTCATCAATTCTGCAAATGTAATCGCGGACATGGAAAGTTGGTCCGGTTCGATCGACTTCAAACGTTCCAATACATGCAATGGTTTGCGCTGGATAATGTAAATGCAGATATCCGTATCCAACATGTATATCAAAACGGTTCTCTCTCCTGCATGGAAGGTTGACAGCGACCATTTGCCATGAAGTCTTCCGACATGTCGGCTAATAGCTCAAATACCCGAGTCAAATTCTGCAGCTTTTTCCGTAAGACTATTTCATCACCCCTACGGAAAATCTCCACCTCGGATACATCAAACTGCAACTCTTTGGGCAGGCGTACCGCCTGTGAATTTCCGCTTTTAAAAATCTTGGCAGTTTTCATTAAATTTCCTCCCCCTGTTAATGTATATACTTTTAAGATATACATTTGGGATCGGGGTGTCAACGCATTATTTATTAGTGCTCACAAGCATATCCAAGCTTGAATTGCGAATAAAGCTGATCTATTTTTTTTATTAACCGCAGACACACGCGGACTGACGCGGACAGCAGCTAAATGCTGACGCATTTACCTGCAATAAATATTTGCCCGTTGGGCATGGTAGTATTTCGTTGGTCAGGCTTGCCCTGCCAAAAAGGTCTGCGTGTCTCTGCGACGGTCTGCCTGCCCAACCTGTCCAATGGAATCTTTGTTGCCTTTATTCCATCGGGGCGGTTAAATTAATCCCCGCGAAGCGGCCTAACATCTTTTTGTCTGCGTCTATCTGCGTCGGTCTGCGGTTAAATTAAATTCTACCCCCCGGCAATCATGGGGATCAAATAGACTGTCGCGTTATCCGGGACAGTGGTTTTATCAAAATTGGGCCGTGACACATATCTGTCGTCAATGCGCACAACCGGATAAGGGTGGGTATCTTTTATCTCACCGAGCAGGTCGCTTATCGTCATCCCTTCGTGCCAGGAAACTGTGCGGCCGTTGACTTCGATCATTATGCCCCCGTTTCATAGATAGGGATAGAAGATAGGAAAAGGATGGAAGGTGAGAAGTTAGGAAGATGAGAAGATATGAAGTGCGGGCTCAACCCCCCAGTTTCTCACCTTTCCAGCTTCGGTATATCCGTTGCAATTTCTTTGAGCTTTCAGCCTTTTCGCCTCCATTCCCAACCACACAACTTCTCATCTTCCCAACTTCTGATCTTCTATTATTCACCCATCATCCATCTTCCCTCGTCCATCGTCTGCCATGCTCATAATTCAAAATTAAGAATTTAAAACTCAAAATTGATTTTACACATTCCCAACTTCTGATCTTCTATTATTCATCCCTCGCCCATCTTCCTTCATCCATCCTCCCTCATCCTTCGCCTGCCTTTCCTCCCTTCTCACCTTCTATCTCTATCACTCACCGCACCCCGTGGGCCGCCAGGGTCTCCAGTACCGTCGCAAAATCGATACCCAGGCGTTTGGCCGTTTCAACCGTGGGAATCCCGTCGGCGGTCCAGCCTCTGCGTTTATACACCGCGCCTTTAAGCTTTTTGTATTGTTCGCAGCGCAATTGCCGCATCAGTGCAGTTTTTTCAGCGGTGGTCTTACCGGAAATATCGATCTGATATTTATCCTTAAGCTGGGTGTCATAGCGCTCGGCCCTGGACTCGTATTCCAGCTCGGTGACGGGTCCCATCGCCCGGTACGGAAGTTCGTCGTGTTGCGCCCGGCCGAATCCCATTTTCAGGTTGAAGATCCGCTGGAAATTATAAACGGCCTCACTCATTTTCACCAGGTCGTCGGGCTGGGACGTCCGTCCGGTCACCGCACTGAAATAGTCGGCATACCATTGCAGGTGTTTGATGACCTTGGCCGGTTCCTCTGTATCTTTATTGTCCTCGGGGATGATATCATTCCAGGGCAGCTTGCAAAGGCCGCAAAGCGAAAACCAGGTGCGAAACATGGGAAACCAGTGCAGCGCCTCGGCCTTCTGTTCGAAAGTCGGCATAAAATTGTGGACCATATCCAGAAAAATCAACCAGGCTTCATCGTGCTGGGGGCCTTTGAGTGCCAGACCGTAACCGCCCTGCTGGGCCAGGGATTCTTTGGTCATATATTCGGAGAACTCCAGCCCTTTGGATTCCATGCCGATGTCGGCCATAACGGCGGCATCGGCTGCGAAATCGGCGGCAAATATTGCTTTCATTCTGCGAACACCCTGGCCGATGATTTTACCAAAACCCTCACCGGCGGCCATTTGATGAACAAGCTCAAGGGCATTGGAGCGATTGCCAAAGCTTAAATCCAGACCGCCGGTGTGTGTTTCATTGATCAGCCCCATTTCAAAGCATTCCATGGCAAAGGCGATCGCCGTGCCCACCGAGATAGTGTCCAGACCATAGGCATCGCAGTAAAAATTTAACTCCACGACGGTGCTGGGGTCAAAGATGCCCAAATTGGAGCCGCAACCGGCAACGGTTTCATATTCGGGACCGTCGACAAACACTTTCTTGCCTTTAAAGGGTCCGGTCAGCGGTACAAAATCCTTAACCCCGTGGGAGCAGGCCACCGTGCACCCCATCCAGCAGCCGTCAAAGCCCGGGTCGAACAGGCGTCGATAGACTTCCTGGCCCAGATTGGGCGCCTGGGGATGCGAACCGTAACGAAAATTGTGGGTCGGCAGCAAATCGTGATCATTCATGATGGTGACCAGGTGGGTGGTGCCGATACGGGACATTTCATTCTGCTTGGGATCCAGCTCGACAATTTCCCGGGAGTGCAACTTGGCGACATTTTTTAAGCTGTCCTTATCGGCCGGCTTATTGGTGTCGGCCGTTACCGTATCCCAGCGCACGACCAGGGCTTTAAGACCTTTGTCGGCAAAAACGGTGCCGATGCCCCCCCGGCCGGCCTGTTTATAGCGGGCGCGTTTGCGCTTGGCGTCATACCAGGTAAAATTTAAACATCCGATCAGGGTGTTGCGGGCTCCCGGGCCGGCCGACACGACCGAAATACTGCGCGGTTTACCCCCGGCAAAATGGCCGGTGAGAAGGTCGGACAGCTCATAGGCATTGTCCGGCAGGCCGCGGGCCTCTAATATCTGGACCCGGCCGTCGATACCATCGATGTAAATGACTGTGTCCTGGGATGTTTTGCCCTGAATTCGAAGGGCGTCAAAACCGGAAAACTTCAGATAGGGGCCGAAATACCCACCGACGTTGGAGTCAATTACCGAGCCTGTCAGCGGAGAAAGGGAGGTGACGATGCTTTTGCCGGAACCCGGGTAGATGGGCGTCCCCCCCAGCGGCCCCGAGGCGATGCAGATGGCATTGGCCGGGTCATTCCAGCGGGTGGTCGGCTCGACCGCATGCCAGAGCAGCCAGAGATCATAGCCTTTGCCGCCGACAAATACCTCTCTGATTTTCGGTTCAACCGGGTTTATTGCCATCTCCTGATCGGCAATATTGACCGACAGGGTTTGATCGGCATATCCCTTGTCGATTTCGGGCCGTTTGTATTCCAGGGTTTTAACGACATTCAATTCAAAATCAGGCATTTTTTAGCTCCTTTAGGCCATTAGCGGGCCTTTTCTGACAACATGTTGTCAGAAAATTGAGGTGTCAGGTTTCAGGTGTCAGTGTTCAGGTTTCAGGATTTAGCGATTCGCCTTCCTGACACCCGAAACCTGACACCTGACGCCTATACTTTGCGTCACTAAATAAACTGCGCTTCTACTGCCCCTCGGGGCCACTTTTTCCGAGCGTAGTCTCGGAAAAAGCCTAGTACCTATTTATTCACATCCCATCATGTTTGCGTAGGATTTATGTCATAGCCAGATTGATATTTTAGCGATTATATAGATTTAAATAAAATAGACAGAGCGACACGCGGCGCAAGCGCCTGCGCTGCGCGAGCTAAACCATAAATCTTCAATATTCATTTCCGGCTTCGCCGGGTTAGGTGTATATTCTGCATATTTCAATATCAATCCTTTTATATATTCAAGTTTGTCTGCAATCAAGCGTCAATATGATCGTTTAGAACGCTAGGAGCTGAATGGATTCGATCTTATGTTTTGTTTTTAAACAGGATTTACCCGGCTTCGCTTAGATAGCTATGCCGGGGCTCCCAGGATTTATTGGATTTTTTTGTATCGCTCCGCTCTATCATTATTTATTAAATTGATAGAATTCATTCAGATGAGCCATTCGATGGTAATATTTTCTTTTTTTTCGAGCGCTTGAAACTCCGGATCACCGGTTAGCAGAGACGCATTGTTGATGACCGCCATGGCGGCGGCGAAGGCGTCAGCATAAGAAATTGGATATTTTGCTTTCAACTTTGCGGCTGTCCGTAACAGCTCTTCGCCAATGATTTCAATATACTTCAGAGGAAATGCCCTTATTCTTGCGTAGGCCAGATCCGCTAAATCCTGCCCTTGTTCTCTGAGAGTAATGTAATAAACCTCACCGAGGTGGATGGCGTGCAGATAGATTAGGCCTTTACCTTCCCGGGCCTGCTTGAGAATTTTTTCGACCCGGGGTGAGAACGTCTCATTTTCAAGATAGCCTATAAGGGCAAAGCTATCGAGTACGAAGCTGTCCCGATCGGGCAATTGGATTTTCCTCCCTGGCTATCTCTTTCTTTTTTTCCTGCAAAAACGCTTTGAATATGCCGGACCCCTTCAGCATCCCCCGTGCGGCAGTAATTGGGTCTTCTGAATCCGGTATCATCAGAATACCCTCTTTTTTTTCTACCCAACGGATTGAAGTGGCGGGATGAATGCCGTATTTTTCCCTGATTCTTTTGGGAATGACAATTTGTCCCTTTGTTGTTACTTTGGATGTTGCTGTATGCATTTTCGACGACCTCATCTTTGTGAGACCCCAATTAGCGACCACCAGTAGAGCTGGGGGTATGAGGATGGCCCCTGGAAGGGGCCGGGGCCACCTCTGCTGGTGGCCGCTGATTTTAATTCTTCTTAAACATATTAGTTGTCAAGTAAGACGATGTCAATTTTTTTTCTTACTTATTTATAATAAAAGGTCAAAGGTCAAAGGCTAAAGGCCAAAGGATAAAGGTAAAATTAGGTTGACTGGTTGATTAAGATAAAAAAGTTGAATGAGTTGATTAGGTTGAATAGTTGAATAAGTAAAATGAAGAAAGGGTCTGATTATGGGGTATAAATCATTTGAAGAGTTAGAAGTCTACAAAGCATCAAGGGAATTTAGAAAAAAAGAAAATCAGGCGATTCCAATCAACCCGTAAACTCAATAAACCCATCAACTAAATCAACCCAATGAATCAGTCAACTTTTACCCAGTTAAATATTTCGCAGAAATCAGCGAAGCGAATTTAACCGGGGCAATATACCCTATCAACCCAATCAACTCAATTATCTCAGTCAACTTAATCAACTATTCCGCCCAATCAACTAAATCCTAGCGAAGCGGTCGTCCTTCGTCCATCGGTCTTCCCAATCCCTCAATCCCTAAATCTTCTAATTTTCTCAGTTTCTATCCTTTCACCTTTGACCTTTATCCTAGCCTATTTCAGCGCTTCCTCCCCCTTAAACTTGCGGTAGGGTGAAAATTCCTGCAGGATTAAGTCATCGGTCTCGTTCGTGCTGCCCGCTATCGTCCGGGCAGCCGTTTCGGCAAGGCCGGGTGCCAGCATCAGCCCCTGGCCGCACATGCCGGTTACATGGAACAGCCCTTTGATTTCCCGGTTCCAACCAATCAGCGGTGAGCCATCCGGCGTCATGGGATAAAGACCCCGCCATGTCCGGCGGACACGCAGGTTCTTGAGCCGGGGCAGAAGGTGCACCAGGCGGGCACAAACCTGGGGTAAAAATTGTGATGTCTCGCGTTTGTCCTTGCCGACGATGGGCGGATCAGGTGTGATGCAAAAGATAACCTGGCCCTGTTTGTTTTGGTAAAAATAATAATTCTTAGAGCCCGCTGCCGGCCGGATATCCACCACCATGCACTTAAAAAAAGGCTGCACCGGCTCGGTGATGGCGCCCTCGTGGGAATCGGGGGTAATCGGTATGTCGATGTTTGCGGTTTTGCATAGCTCCGGGGAAAATGGCCCGGCGGCATCGATCACCACCGCCGCGCGGTATTGGGCCTTATCGGTGGCAATACCGACCACTTTGCCGTTTCGGCACAGGATTTCGGTGATTTTTTCGTTAAAGTGAAATTCAGCTCCCAATTTGAGGGCCCGGCGATAAAATGCGTTGACCGTCAGCAAGGGGGAAATGGAGCCGTCATCGGGGGAAACCGTACCGCCGCGCAACCCCTGGGGATTGATTCCGGGGATGAACTCCCGAATGGTTTGCGGTCCCACAAAATCAATCTTTAAACCGAATTTTTTTTGAACCGGCAGCAATCCTTGCAGCATCTCTTCGTCGCCGGGCCGGTACACCGGGAATACATAGCCGCCTTTTAACCACTCGATATTGTCACCGTACAGCGGTTGCCAGGTGGAAAATATTTCAAGAGAACGCCGGCAGGTGAGTATTTTGGCGGGATCGGAATGGGTGGCACGGATCCCGCCGATGGCATGTTTGTTTTCGCCTTGGCCCGGTGAAGGGTGCATGTCGATGACCAGCGGTTTCAATCCCAGCTCCGCCAGGGACATGGCTGTGGGAACCCCTACGGAGCCGGCACCGGTGATGATGATGTCATATGACAATATTATAAATCCTTACCTGGATGACTGGAATTGATTATTGAAAATTGAAGATTGAATATTTGTGGATGTCGCTCTCCGAGGCGTAGGCGCTACAACCCCTACGAGCCGGAGGCTTCGCTCTGCGCTTTTTATTTTCATTTTTTTGACAGGATTTACAGGATTGTTAGGATTTTTTTTCGCCTGCGGCGAAGCGTCCTCTGGCCGAAGGTCCTTTTATCCTGATAATCCTGTCGAATTGTTCCTTATATTAAGAATCCATTCCTTATTCTTTGTCCTTCGTCTTTTCTAAATCCCTCAAATCTAAGAAACAACATTCTGCCAACGGCCGCAGGCCCTCCCGAATCCCTCGATTCCTGAATTCCTCTAATCTTCTCAAGCTCTCAACTTCTCATCTTCTTTTCGACCCTCATCCCTCGTCCTTCACAAAGGCTCCCGCAAACACCCCAATAGGCACTTCCACGAATAGGGGCCGGTCGACCCGGTCGGTCACTGCCGCAAAATCGATGCCTTCTTCTTTAAAGATCCGCCAGATCATGGGCCGGCAGGTCTTCGAGCCGCAGGCGCCCATGCCGGCCCTGGTCAAGGCCTTGAGTTGATTCAAATCGCGGATGCCGTCCCGTACGGCCGCCCGAATTTCGCCGGCGGCCACGCGTTCACAGCGGCAGACGATGGCATCATCCGGCGGCGGTTCTTTTTCATAAATGGCGGCCGGCTCGATCTGTTTTTCTTGGACCCATATTCCCACTGCCGCTTTGGCCACCGCTTTGTCAAGGCGTACCTGAACCAAAAGGGTTCCGGGGTATTTACGCCGGGCGGTCACCTTCTCAACTGCAAAGTATCCCAGCACGGCACCGTCAATGTCGGTTACCGGGACCTTTTGGCCGACCTGCACCTGGTCGCGCCAGACTTCATAGGGCAGGGTCACTAGGGGGTGCTGTAGGTCCTGGCGGTAATCCACCATCGTAACTGAAAGCCCGGGGCAGACGGCGACACAGCTTGCACAGCCCGTGCACAAATCCAGATCCTCCATATACGGCAGGCCGGTTATTTTATCCCCTTCTGTTTTCACGGCGCCCACCGGGCATACCGAGGTGCAGGGATTGCAGGGCACCTCCTGGTAGCAGTGAAATATTGGAAAAACGCCGCCCTCTTTTACAGGCGGATCGTGTCTGGCCTCACGCCCCGGTTTTGACTTTAGGATCGTGGCCTTTGCATCCCATTCTTTGGGGATTGGTCCGGCATCGATTCCGAGGGATTGGGCGATTTTAAGCCCCTCGATCTTGCCGGTGAACATGGCGGCGGAGGCTTCTGCAATTTCCCGGGCATCCCCGGCGCAAAAGACATCCATTTCCCATTGCCTGGCTTTGAGATAAAACTCGTTGACCTCGGCAAGTCCCACGGCGATCAACACCGTATCGACTTCAAAGGTTTTATGGGAGTCCGCGATGACCTTCCAATCCTCGTCGAGACGACCAATGGTGACGGATTCGACCTTATCCCTGCCGTTGGCGCAAATCACCGTGTGACCTGTATATATGGGGACTCCCAGCCGTTTGAGTTTGTCGGCATGAACCTTGTACCCGCCGACATTGGGCAGGGCCTCGATGAGGGCCGCCACTGTGATGCCGGCCTGGATGGCATGATATCCGGCGATAAGACCGACGTTGCCGCCACCGATGATTAACACTTTCTGCGAGGATTTGACCAGATCGCGATTCACCAGGGTTTGAAAGGCCCCGGCACCATATACCCCCGGCAGGGTGTTGCCCGGAAAGGACAGCATCTTTTCCCGGGCGCCGGTGGCCACCAGAAGTTTTTTGGGCTTTATTTTGTGGTAATGATGGTCTTTGACGACCCCCACGATTTCGTCGGAAAACACGGCCACGGCGATGGTGTCCAACCAGACTTCGACGGATTCGAGCAGTGAAAGTTCTTCCTGGAGTATTTTTGCAATTTCAAAGCCCCGGGTCCCGGCATGGGTATCCTTTACGGAACCGAAAAATTTATGGGTCTGGAGTACCAGCTTGCCGCCCAGCCGATCTTTATCATCCACGATGAGGGTTTCGACCCCGAGCTTACCCAGCTCGATGGCGGCTGCCAACCCTGCCGGACCGGCCCCGATGATCAGCACGTCTACCTGCCTGTCGGACACTGCGCCGGGAGCCGGCACGTGGTCGTCGGCCGGCAGTTTCGGAAGGCCTTCCACGCTTTGCACCACCATCCCGTCCTGCAGCGGGGTCATGCAGGCTTTGACGGCAATTTCGTCGGCGATGACCATGCATTGGGAGCACTGGCCGTTGGCACAAAAAATGCCCTGGGGACTGTGGTCTTTGGGATGATGCCCGAAGATATGAATTCCGGCCGCAAAAAGTGCCGCAGAGATCATCTCCCCTTCATATCCGGTCATTTGTTCACCGTTCCAGGTGAAGGCCACCTCTTTTTTTTGAGGAATTTCAAGTATCGGGTGTTTGGTGATTCTATGTTTCATGCAGCTTCGCTGTGTTTGTTGCCTGTTGTCAGTTGTCTGTTGTATGTGGTTTGTTGCCAGTTGTGGGTTGTTAGGGTAGGGCCTTCGGCAGAAAACCGATCATCCATCTTCCCTCGTCTTTTTTAGTTCAGCATTCCCAATTCCATTGCCACCCTCCTACGCTACGTCCGTTGCACTTCCTTTGAGCTTTGAGCCTTCAGCCTTGAGCTTCTCATCTTCTCACCTTCTCAACTTCCCATTTTCCCAACTTCTATCTTCAAATCTTCCCACCTTCTCATCTTCTATTATTCGTCCATCATCCACCTTCACTCGTCCTTCGTCTGTCATTTTCTTGCTTTCTCAGCCTCCCAATCTCTCAATCCCCTAATCCATCAATTCATAATTAAAAATTTAAAACTCAAAATTGTTTTCACCCATTCTCTCTTCTCATCTTCCAACCTTACTTATCTTCTATTATTCGTCACTCATCCTTCGTGACGCCCTCCGCCCTCTTTTCCATGTGCCGGCTGAATCGCAGCACATGACTCCGTGCCAGTTTGCGTGCGAGATCGGCCTGACCGTTTTCCACCGCCTGGATAATCTCGCATAGATCCTGATAGTTATCGCGCAGTTCATGGTTTTCCATGGCAAGAAATCGATCGTAGTAACGATGGATATTGTCGTGGATCGAGTGCAGCACGGAGATGTAAATCGGATTTCCGCTAATAACCGCCAAATTCATGTGGATCTGTTTGTCAAGATTAATAAAGGCATCCCGCTGGGAACTTCCCCGATCAACACAGTTGTGGGCCTGGGCCAGAAGCTGCCTGAGGTTTTTGATGTCATCGGCGCTGTGTCGTTCCGCGGCATGGGCCGCCACGATGCCTTCCACATCTTCGCGAAACTCCGCCAAATGGCCCAGTGAAATATTTTGTGAGCGGATCAACAGGCCGATACTTTCTCTGACCTGTTCGGTATCGATGGATTTGACCACGGAACCGCCGCCGACCCCCAGCCTGATTTCAATCAAGCCTTTTTGTTCCAAAACCCGCAAGGCCTCACGCAGGGTGCCGCGGCTGACATTAAACATTGATTTGAGTTCGCGTTCAGCCGGTAGGGTTTCACCGGTTTTTAGTCGGCCGTCGAAAATTGCCTCCTGGATTTGTTCGACCACGTTCTGAAAAACTTTGGTTTGTTTGGCCGTCTGGAACATGGACCCCCCCATTCCGGGATGGGTGAATTGTTAACATCTTGGAATTTTATTATATATTATTCCCGGTTCCGCGGATGGGTCTATCGAACCGGATCCAATGGTTGGACCATTATACATATCGCTGTTTTGGATGGGTGTCAAGGCGAAATTCATGTATTTTTGCCGCTTGCTGTTGGGTGTTGTAAGTTGGATGTTGTTAGTCGGGTCCTGGACGGGGCCTATTAGTACGAATTTTGACAAGGATGATTTATAAATACGCTGCGCTTTGTATGTTGATTCAGATGATTGGGTTTATTAAGTTAATTGAGGCAAAGAAGTTGATTGCGGTGAACTGTTACGAATCAACGAACTTAGCTCCGCTTCGCTCCGCAATTGGAATGATGGAACAATGGAATGATGGAATCATGGGTTCTGGAATATTGGAGTGGTGGATTTAGAGTATCAAAACGAATATAATTGTATTGATTTTCTCGTAATATTGGCATATTTTCTGGGGTGAAAGCAGAAAATGGATGCCTGATGGGCATCATCATAAAATGTAGATACAACATTTTTTGTAGAATAGATCTTTTTCCGCTTTTCATACCCAGTATTCCAACATTCCACTATTCCATCATTCCATGTGGCTTCCTAACTTGGATGGCCATAAAAAACGCCATATTTCCAATGATTTGTAGAAATTCCGAGACGTTAAATTAACTATTCAACTTGATCAACTTTTTCCAATTGACAAATAACATTGTGAGTATATACTAATGATGTAGACTAATTCCGGGAGGATAACGATGAAAACAGCAAAATTGTTTAAAAACGGGCAAAGCCAGGCCGTGAGATTGCCAAAGGAATTCAGGATGGCAGGCAGTGAAGTGTATATCAAAAGACAGGGAGAGGCAGTTGTCTTATTACCAAAAGAAAATTCTTGGGCATCACTTATTGACAGCTTAAACCATTTTGCGAAGGATTTTAAAATCGAGCGCGATCAACCCGCGGAAAACCAGAAACGTGAGCCAATGTTCAAATGAAATACCTTTTGGATACAAATATTTGCATTTACATCATCAATGAAAAACCAGAAAAAATACTGAGAAAATTTGAACGATACCCTATCCATGATTTTGGAATTTCTTCGATAACGCAAGCAGAATTGCAGTATGGGATTGCCAAAAGCAAAAATAAAAATACAAATCAATTTGCTCTTGATGAGTTCTTGCTACCTCTGACGATATTGCCTTTTCACGGCGCAAAACTGGTTGCATGCTATGGGGAAATGAGGGCAATGCTGGAATCCAAGGGTAAAACAATAGGTCCTCTTGACATGTTGATCGCTGCGCATGCATTGAGTCTGGATCTAACGATTATTTCAAACAACCTAAAAGAATTTTCACGGGTGCCAAACCTCAAATGTGAAAATTGGATATCCTAGATTTTTTCACCACGATGAGGCGGACACTCTTGTTGTGAGTTGTTTGCCGGGTGTTGATTTAGGTAATTGGGTTGATTTGTTTATTGGGTTTTTGCCGTTAACCTAATCAACCAGTCAACTTAATCAACCATTTAACCTTTTTCCTTTCACCTTTCACCTGCTCTTTCCTTTTCACCTCACACCTTCTCACCTTCTTTCTTCGTCCATCATCCATCTTCCCTCGTCCTTCGTCAATCATCTTCTTTATTTCCGCATTCCGTATTTCCAATTCCCAATTCCATCGCCTCCCAGCTTCCTAGCCTTGAGCTTTCAGCCTTGAGCCTTGTGCCCTGCGCCTTTCACTTTTCACTTTTCACATTCTTCTCAACTTCCATCTTTCTGCCCCCAACCTCGCAGGTGGACACTATCTGATCATCTGATCCATTGAATGCTGACAAGATGAACTATTTTCTTGAACTCAGGATCTCCTGTCACAAGGATTGCGGAGTTCTCCAGGGCACATGCTAAAGCAAAACAATCGGCATATGAAATGGGATATTCCGCTTTGAGTTCTGCCGCCTTATACACCAGAGGCTCCGGAGCGGGGAGAATTTCCAAACCCAGTTGGTGGATACGACCCAGAATTTCCACCTTCTTTTGGTCACCAAATCGCCTTTTGGTCATATAAATAATTTCGCCTAGATTGATCACGCATATAAGTTGAGCCCGTTGTTTTTTCGCTGATTCTCGTAAGATATTGGCGACAATTTCAGCGCCCTCTTCTTTTTGAAAAAATGCCAGGAGTGCATGACTGTCGAATAGGTATCCCGCTGTCATTCTGAAAAATCCTCTCTTCGTTCCATAAGCAATTCCTCCGATAAAGATGGTGCTGAAGGGAGACAGCCCATCGCCTGTTCGATAGGATCTTTTACGGGTGGGACAAGATAGATAATATTGCCATATTCAAAAACTTGAATTTCAGCCCCCGGCTGAATGCCATATTTTTTTCTGATTGAGGCGGGTATTACTATTTGCCCTTTGGCCAAGACTTTAGCACGTTTCATATGACACCCCTTTCTTGAGTTAAACATTTCTTTGAAACGTATAACTTTTGCATTGGAATGTCAAGATCGTTCCAATGAAATACGTTAAAAACAATGTTAAAAGTGATAAGTGAAATGAAGCGTCCTGAGGTGTGCTAACCGTTTACCATTTGAGTCGAGCAGTCCTTTTAAAATTAGCAATACGGGTCCGACTGCGAAATAGGCATCCAGTACAACGATGCATTTCACATCAAGGCCTTTTACCAAGGCGACCGCCATCGAAGCCATTAGGGTGGTAACACTTACTTTCTCTTTGCCATCGGCGGTTGCGGCAACTTTTTTTGAAACCTGCGAAGCCTTTGTGCGCCTTCATGGAGCTCGGCAAATAGGGGAATACAAAAGATTTTTTTTGCCCAACCAGCCAAAATTCCCAATACTCCATGGTGATGGCCGTATATATATGGTGGTTTGCCCGAATTATCCGATTCTTGATGTAGTTTTTTGACTCCCGGCATTTTTTGTGCTTCCTTAGACACCTTGATGCCATCGCCGACAATGAGGTGTCGACCCGCTACCGTAAGCACTGGACAATGAGACAGAACAATTTCCCACCATCGTTGCTGAATGCCTTTTAAATGCCAGGAAGAAGTTCTAAAAAACCATAGCAGCCCCGTATAAAGTGAAGGTTTTAAGCCCAACCAACGAATCATTGAAGTCACACCATGATGATCGAGCCTGAGAATAAAGCCCATGATGACGATCACAAACCAGTTAAAGGCAGCAGCTCTGCTAAAACAATCCCTGAAACGCGACAAAATAAGGCTAATTTCTGTTATCATGACATCCCATGCATGTTTACAAAGCATCTCAGCGCTGATGGGGCTGACAGGACACCCGCGGCTAGATTATCGCAACATTGAATAAAAGTACTGAGTATGTTACAATTCCAAATACTTTGACACTTTTTCTGACATCCACCATAGAGGAGACTCAATGTTCCGTTTGAAATTTCTTTTTTTCTCATTTCTGATCGTAGCCGTGTTTGTGTCGGGATGCTCGTCCGACGAAGAGAAAAAGGCCTCTCATTTTGAAAAGGGTTTGGCGTATTTTGACAAGGGTGAGTACAAGAGCGCCAGACTGGAGTTTAAAAACGCCGTTCAGATCGACGCCAAATATGTGAATGCCTATCAAAAGCTGGCAGAAACCAACCTCAAACTGGGCGATGCTCAGAAGGCGTTCAGGGCCTATTCCATTGTTGCCGAACTGGAACCCGGTAATATCGAAGCCCAGCTGAAACTGGCCACCTTTCTGATGCTTGCCAAAAAGCATGAAGATGCCGGAAAAAAAGTGGAACTGGTCTTACACCGCGAGCCCGACAATATCGATGCCCTCCTGCTGCGCGGCGGGCTTTACAGCCTGGAAAACAATTTTCTTGAAGCGGAAGCCACATTTAATAAAGTTCTGATGATCGACAGCCGCCAAATCCCGGCCTATATCGGCCTGTCCGGTGTGCTAGCGGCCCGGGGCAAACGCGAGGAGGCTGAAATTGCCTTGCAAAAGGCGGTTGACATCGAACCTGCAGCGCTGAAGACCCGGCTGGCGCTGTTTAATTTTTATTTACGCGGGGAAAGACTGGATCGGGCTGAAACCTTAATCAGGGAAATCGTCGCAGATAATCCCGAAAATGCCGGGGTGCATGTTGTCATGGGCAATTTCTATTCCAGGCTGGCACAACCCGACCCGGCGGAGGCGGCTTACCTCAAAGCCATCGAGATCGACCCCGCCAACATTCGACCCCGCCTGATTCTGGCGACCTTTTACGCGGCCGGCGGGAATAAAGAAAAAACCTTAGAAACCTATTTTCAGGCGCTGGAAATCGAGCCCGATAACATCCAGGTCAGGCATTCCCTGGCCGAGTATTATGTGAGTCAGGGCGATGTTGACGAAGCCCAAAAACAGATTGCCAAAATCCTTGAAAAGCGCAGCAACTATTTTCCGGCTCGTATGCTCAAGGGTGAGCTGCTGGTCAAAAATCGTGAATTTGAGGCCGCGTTGTCTCTGTTTGACCGGCTAATCGTGGAAGAACCCGGCTCTGCGCGGGCGTATTATCTTAAAGGTTTGGCGCATTTCGGCCTGGGGGATATAATCTTGCCGGAACAACGCTTGCAAAGGCCGTTGAAATCGATCCCGCTTTTGTAAATGCCCGTCTCCTGCTGGCAGAGATTTATCTGCGCAAACGCGATTTTACACTGGCACAAGAGCAGGCCCGGGAGATCCTTAAAAAGCACCCGCAAAATTTCCAGGCCCGGCTGATACTGGGCAATGCCTACATGTACCGGAACAACCTGACCCAGGCCACAGACATATTCAACTCGCTGATTGAATCGGAACCGGAAAACCCGGTAGGCTATTATCGACTGGGACTGTTGCAGCGGGCCGCGGGCCAGTACAGTGCTGCGATGGCGAACTTTGAAAAAGCACTGTCTATTAATCCAAAGCTTGTCGACGTATTCGCCCATGTCATCCGGGTCCAGGCAGACCGAAAAGAGTATTCCCCGGCTTTAAAACGCTGCGATCAGCAGCTGCAACTGTGGGCCGATTCCCCGGCACGTTCCGCTGTGGTCTACAATTTGAAAGGCGATTTGTATCTGGCCCAGGGGCTAAAGGCGGTCGCCATAGAATCCTTCCAAACGGCCATCCGGGAGAATCCCAATTTCTTGAGGCCTTATTATGTGCTGGCGGAAATTTATCTGGGGGAGCACCAGGAAGAAAAAGCCATTGCCCGCTACAAGGATTTGCTTGACGTCAATCCGAACCAGGCCCAACCCCATCTTCTTTTGGGTATTATTTATGAAAAGCAAAAGCAGTATGATAAGTCTGAAGCGCATTACCGCTCGGCCCTTGAAGTCAACCCCGAGTTTGCCGCCGCCGCCAATAATTTGGCGTTTATCCTGGCAGATCAGAACAAAGACATCGACGAAGCACTGCGCCTGGCCCGCCTGGCCAAAGAAAAACTGCCGAACAGTCCCTATGTCATGGACACCCTCGGCTGGGTTTATTTTAAGAAGGGCTTGTACGGGTCGGCCATCGGCGAGTTTTCAGGCTGTCTGGCCCGGATTCCTGAAAATCCGGCGGTGATTTATCATCTCGGCATGGCATATTATAAAAACGGCGATGCCCGGAAAGCCAGGGTCGAGCTGGAAAAAGCCTTGGGTTTGGATGAGAATTTTGATGGGGCTGAGGAAGCAAGGCAGGTGTTGGCCGGGTTGTGAGGTCGTGGATTGGGCGCTGTGGATCCAATTCAAAAAAATAAATTGGACAGAATTTACTTTATATTCAGTATATTATAAATAAAGAAATCTTAATAATCTCGTTGATCCTATCGAAAAAGTGCTGCTATCCAACCGCTGTTTTTAGACTGTCTCTATGACGGGCAGGGGATGCTGCCCTCCGTGTCCTGAGCGCCTCTGCGGTGAAACTAATGGCTCCGGCTCGTCCGGGTTAGGTTGGTGTGGAGCCCATTCCTCTATGAACTTTTTTCCTTTTTCCCTGCCGTAATTCGCATATTGCGGTAAAAAAAAATACTGATTAATAAAAATTGACTGAGGAAAAAAATGAAAACTGATACCAATAAATGGTATTTTTTTCATTCCGATTTTCTATCCCAAGCAATTCCTAAAACGGCATATAATTTGCATCTCTTTCCAATACTCAACGATTTGAATCGTTAGGGTCCTTAAGAAAAATTTCGAACTTGCCGATATACAGGTCACAATCAGCAAATTAGTGCGCAATCGATTCTGCAAAACCGATGTAAGCAAGTCGGTTAAAGAAGTTGATTGATTTGATTAGGTGAATTGTTGATTGAGTAAAATGGATGGGACGATCGGTGATGACGTACAGATCAAATAAACTCAATAGACTAATTATCTAAATAACCTCACCGAAGGTGGGAAATAATGCCGGAAAAAACCGATACCCTTAAAATCGATCACTATCTGGGCCTTGTGCTTAAACACCGCTGGCTGCTGATTATACCGTTTTGCATTGCCATGGTGACCGGCATGTTTCTGGTCATCAAGTTGCCGAAAATTTATGAGGCCAGTACCCTCATTTTGGTTACGCCCCAGCGGGTTCCTTCGGAATTCGTACAATCCATCGTGACGGCCGATGTCGATTCACGCATCAGCACCATCTCCGAGCAGATTTTAAGCCGCTCCAACCTGGAGAAGGTCATAAAAAAATTTGGGCTTTTTTCGGGCCCGAAATACAGCGATATGTTCCTGGAAGATATGTATACCAACCTGCGCAGCCGCATTGAAGTCAAGGTGAATCGCGGCAGCCGGCGAACGGAAGCCGATACCTTTGCGATAACTTTCAAGGGGCCCGACCCGGAAACCGTCATGGCGGTTACCAATAACCTTGCCGGATCATTTATTAATGAAAACCTGAAGGTGCGGGAAGCACAGGCCGTCGGAACCAGTGATTTTCTGGCCAATGAATTGATAACCAAGCGCCAACGTCTGGAGGAAGTCGAGCAAAAACTCAGAGAATACCGTCGCGAATACATGGGGGAGCTGCCCGAGCAGCTCGACGCCAATTTGAGAATCCTGGAAAGAATTCAAACCCAGCTCAGCGAGCGTGGAAAAACCCTGCGCGATGAAAAATCCCGACTGGTGGTGATTGAAAACCAGATCGAGGGCAACCGTAAGATCCTGGCGGAAAGCCGGGAGACTGGGACTGAAACCGTTTCCGAGCAAGGGGATTTGTTGAGTCTGGATCTGCTCAAGGCCCAGCTCAACACCCTGAAAAGCAACTACACCGATCGCCACCCCGACGTCATCAAACTGAAGGCTCAAATTGCAGAGCTCGAAGGCAAGCAGCAAGCAGGCGAGTTGCAATCAGCCGGCGAATCCCGGCCAAACATTTCCGGGGACCCGGCCCTGCAGCTGGTGTCAAATACACTAAACGAGCTGATGCGTCAGCGTGTGGAGTTAAGCGGTGAAATCAAAAACATCGCTCTGGAGGTTACCGAATTAAAGCAACAGTTGGGGGAATATCAGCAACGGGTGGAGAGAACCCCCAAGAGGGAGCAGGAGCTGATGGCCCTCAAACGCGATTACGAGAATACTCAGGAATCTTACAATTCCCTGTTAAACCGCAAGCTCGAAGCCGAAATTGCCGTCAACATGGAAAAAAAGCAAAAGGGTGAGCAGTTTCGTATTGTCGACCGTGCCGCCCTACCGCGCAAACCTGTTTCACCGGACATGCGAAAGTTGTTTTTGCTTTCGGTGGCAGCCGGGTTGGGACTTGGCGGCGGGCTGATCTTCTTGTTCGATTTTTTTAACTCGTCATTGAAACAACCCAAAGACTTCGAATCCAAGCTGGGGCTGACGGTGTTGGCAACCATTCCAAAACTATTAAGCCCCAAAGACAAAATATTGCGCCGGTTGAATCGGGCCTTGACCGCGGTTTCACTCACCTTTGCCGCCGCCCTGACTGCCGGATTTGGCCTGCTGATCCTCAAGGGGGTGGAACCCATAATGGCGTTGGTGAGTAAATATGTGAAAATTTAAAAAAGTTCAGCCACGGGTAACCCATTATGGGAGAAAATAGCACAGGAATAAATCCGAAACGCGAATTTCGAAACTCGAAACAAAACCGAATGACAAAAAATAGAAATCCTAAACAATATGACCTTGAGGATCGCACTCTTGAGTTTGCCAGGAGAGTAAGAAAATTTGTTAAACTGCTCACGAAAACAATAGCCAATATTGAAGATGGGAAACAGCTGATCAAAGCTTCAGGCTCTGTAGGAGCAAATTACATTGAGGCTAACGAATCACTCAGTAAAAAAGATTTTAGAATGAGGATCAAAATTAGCCGTAAAGAAGCAAAAGAGAGCAGATATTGGTTGAGACTGGTAGACATCTGTGGGAATGAAGAATTGAAAAAAGAAAGAGACAGTCTTATCAGAGAGGCCACAGAACTTATGAATATTTTCGGTGCTATCTTACAAAAGACCAAATAGTGTTTTGAGTCTTTATTCACTCGAATTTATAATTTGTTTCGTATTTCGAATTTCCAGTTTTAGGGTAGGCAGGTTTTTGTCATTGGTAATTTTCTAATTCGAATTTGTTTCGAGTTTCGATATTCGGATTTCGAATTTATTACACCAATTCTGGCTGGAATTCCAATTAAAGATAATTGACATCATGATAGCTAAACTCTAAAGATACGGGGAATAATTTTGGGGAAAATTGCCAACGCATTGGGAAAATATGCCCAGGAACACCAGGCCGCCGGCCTGCCAAAGTTGACCCGGGCAGACCGGGCTGCGCTGATATCTTACAGCCCAAAGAACGGTCATCTTTTAAATCCTGAGACCGCCACAGACAAGCCCGGCAACCACAGCCTGGAAACGCTTAAAAACAGCGGAACCCTTCAGCGCTTGCTGGACCACAGGCTGATTTTTCCCGACGGAAAGCTGACCCCCAAGGGTTTGGCCGCGTGTGAACGCTTAAAAAAGCAAAGCCCGGTGCGGAAGCCTGCAGTAGATAACGATCTAAACGTCAAGGAAAAGAGTGTTGAAGACATCGACAGCGACGATGTCATTATCAAGTTGCAGGAGGAAGTTACGCCGGTCGAGCCGGCAGGTGGGGTCGAAACTGCCCCCCAAAAGGTCGTCCACCTGCTAAAACGGCCGGTCGCGGTCAAACCCGGAACGGCGCCGCCACCCGAGGTTAAGGAGGCGTCTACAATCCCGCCGCCGGCGGTCGAGGGAACCGTTAACGAGCGTGACAAACAGGAAACAACCAGCGATGAAGTTAAAAACGATACGGACGTGCCCGATGTCTCATTTGATGAGAAAAGGCTGTCTAAAAACCTGGTCTCGCTGGTGAACCCCCAGTCTTACGAAGCGGAGCAGTTTAAAATGCTGCGCAACAACATCTTGTTCCCGGTTGCGGGCCTGGCACCCCGGTCCATTCTGGTAACCGGCGCCTTGCCGGGTGACGGCAAGTCGTTTGTGTCGTCCAATCTGGCTGTCAGCATTGCGATGAATATCAACAAGCACGTCTTGCTGATAGACTGCGATCTGCGCAAACCCGATCTCCATTCCATATTTGGATACGGCGCTGGGCCGGGTTTGAGCGATTACCTGGCAGAGCGCCGGTCGCTTGGCGCCCTACTGATGAAGACCGGCGTGGAGAAATTAACGCTCTTGCCCGGCGGGCCGATACCGGCCAACCCCTCCGAACTGGCATCTTCAGAGCGGATGTCCGCTATGCTGGAAGAGGTCAAAGAGCGCTACCAAGATCGCCTAATTGTCATTGATTCGCCGCCTCCCGGCCTGGCCGCCGAAACCAGTTTTTTAGCGCGACAGGTTGACGGAATCTTACTGGTGGTCAAATACGGCAAAACCCCCAAAGAAGATGTCGAAGACCTTATGGAGACGGTGGGCTCCGATAAAATTCTCGGCGTTGTCATAAATTACCTGGATATGCCGCTGTCGAGACGATACGGGTATGGGAAGTACGGGAGATACGGTCGGTATGGGGGGAAAGGTTAAAGGTGGAAAAGTTGGGGAATGACGAATTAAGGACGAGGGACGAGGGAAGATGGGTGATGGACGAAAAATAGAAGATAAGAAGTTGGGAAGATGAGAAGTGAAGGAAAAAGGATAAAGGTTAAAGGATAAAGATGGAAGTTGAGAAGATTGGAAGGTGGGAAGCTGGGAAGCTGGGAAGTAACCGATGGACGACTGGCAACACCCAAAAAACACAGTGAAGCTGATTGGCAAAAGCGCTCAAGGCTAAAAGAAAATACCAACGGACAACTGACAACACCCAACAAACACAGCGAAGCTGACATGCTGCAAATCTTCAAAAAGTATTATCCCCTGCGCAATATTTTCTTCGTTGCCGGCGAGGGCATCTTTATTTTTTTTTCGGTGCTGCTGGCGTCGCTGATCATTATAGGTCAGGAAGCGTTCGTGCCCGATCACCGGCTGCTGATGAAGGTTTTTTTGATAACTTGCGTCTGCCAGACCTGTCTTTATTACAACGATCTTTATGACCTGAAAATCACCAACAGTTTCCACGAGCTGGGAATCCGTCTGCTCCAGGCTTTGGGATTTTCTGCTATTTTTCTGGCGTTTTTCTACATCCTGATTCCGGGCGCGATTACAGTAACGTAAAATTTGCGGAATGGATTCTAATTCAAAAAAAAAAGAAAGAAATTTAAGATCGAATCCATTCAACCTTCAGTGTCTTTGTGCTTTTGCTTGCCCAGTGAAATATTCACCCCGCTGAGCTTAGCCAATGATAAATCTGAAGCAAATAACAAAGAGAGAGCTACTAAACCGGGGCGTCGTCCATTTCACCGGGGTGGCAATTTTCCCGATCATTAAACAAAATAAGTAATAATAACAATTTGATAAAGAAATTTAAGCCTTGTGGTTGACGGGGCGGAGCTGTATCTGTATTAGAAAAGGTAAGACGTTAAACGTGAGAAGTGAGACGTGAAAAGTGGAAAGAAAATTAATCGAATCCAATCCTCAAGATTGTTATGATAAAGTATCAAAAACTACCCATAAATATTCTTGGGTATTTGCCAGCTACCGCTGCCTATCTTATATCCCATCCGAAAGTCATTTTTTCATATCTTTTCGGAAGTCTGACACAGCGAAAGCCGGCCCCGTTAAGTGACGTGGATATTGCTGCTTATCTGAAACCGGATGCCGATATCGTCGAATGTAAATTGGCAATTTTGGGCAAGTTGATAGACATTTTTCAATCGGATGAAATTGACCTGGTTGTTTTGAACACGGCCCAACTCGCGCTGATCATGAATGTTTTGAAAAGCAAAAAAGTTATTGTTAACAAGAATCCATTTGCACGCCATATCTTTGAATCTCTGACGATGAGAAAATTTTTCGATTTTTCGATTAAAGAATCAGCTATGCTCCATAGGAGATATTTGAATGGTTGATACGATTTTAGTTCTACCTTAAAGAGAGAACGTCAGGTGTTTCCAAAAAACCAATTAAAATTTCAAAACTGATAATCCAAAATTCAGAATTATCATAGTCAACCCAATCAACCCAGTCAGCTTAATCAACTATTCAACGCAATAATTTTAACCGGAATTTGTTCGGAGAAAAAGCCATGAAAAAAACCTACCTTCTTGTTTTTTGTCTGCTAATTTCCTATTTTCCTGGTCCCGGTCAGGCGTTGGCGGCCGAGAAGAAAAGCGCTGCTGAAACCCGGACCTGGTCTGCCAAAGCCAGCCCTAATGATTACAAGATAGGTGCCGGCGATATTCTGGAAATTACAATCTGGAAAGAACCGGACCTGTCGCGGGAAGAAGTCCTTGTGCGGACAGACGGCAAGATCTCCTTCCCATTGTTGAACGATGTTCAGGCGGCCGGTTTAACACCCCTGGAGATGAAAAGAAACATGGAGATCGGGTTAAAAGAGTTTATCTCAACCCCGTTCGTTACGATAACCGTCACAAGCCCCGAAAGTCAAAGAATATATATTTTAGGTGAAGTGTTGAATACCGGTGAATACCCGCTAACCAAAAATCTCACGGTGCTGCAGGCCTTTGCCCTGGCGGGCGGATTTACCGAGTGGGCCTCCAAAAAAGAAATTGTACTGATGCGAAAAGAAGACGGTAAAGAAAAAATATACCGCATTAACTACAAAAACATCATCAAAGGCAAGGATCTTAGCCAGAATCTCAAGTTGAAGGCGGATGATACCATTATTGTGCCATAATTTATTTTGAACCACAGAGTCACAGAGAACACAGAGATATTTTTTTTGTTTGTCGGTGCGTGGATCCAGCTTGGCAGGTGAGACCCCAGAGGAATAATAACCCCAACTGTATTCCACAGGACAGGCGGCGGCAAAGGATAAACAATTGACGATAGGTGGCAATAGGGGACCGCGCTAAGCTGGCTGCCCGCAAGGCTGAGACATTTTTCGGACCGTCGTCTCCCGGTCCGACAAAAATATACCCTACCTCTGTGCCCTCCGTGTCTCAGTGGTAATAAAAATAAAATATGATGGGTGAATTATTCAAATGAAAAAATTTGATGATATTAACAATATTACAGGTGAAGTCATTGGTGCGGCAATTGAAGTACATAGAATTTTGGGTCCCGGCTTACTGGAAAATGTATACGAAAAATGCCTTTGCAGAGAACTGATTTTGAGAAATATTCCAATTGAAAATCAAAAAGCTTTAGCAGTCAATTATAAAGGTGTTGAGCTTGATTGCGGTTATAGACTGGATATTGTTGTGCCTGATAAATTGATCATCGAACTGAAAGCATGCGAAAGCCTGCTGCCGATTCATGAGGCCCAGTTATTGACATATTTAAAATTAACAGGAATAAAAATAGGTTTATTGATAAACTTCAATGTCCCTTTATTGAAGGATGGAATAAAGCGGATCGCAAATTAATGCTTCATAGCTATTGAGAACAATGAGTTGGGTTTGTCGGATCGTCGTCTCCCGATCCGACAAAAATAAATTTTATCTCTGTGTCCTCCGTGTCTCTGTGGTAAATGAGAAATAAGATGGGGTTTAAGATGATGCTGAAAATGATAACTCTTGTTATTTTACTTGCACGCTTTTCCATAATCCAATGGCTTTTTGCGCCCAATTCAATTTTACCCCCCGTGCTTCAGCCGAAGGCGAGTATACCGACAACGTTTTTCTTACCCACAACGACACCGAAGATGATTTCATCACCACCCTTTCCGCCGGTTTTACGGCCGGGCTGGTTGGCAGAACCAGCGGGCTGGAACTCTCCTTTGATCCGGGTTATGCGTTTTACCAGGAGTTTACTGAATTCGATGACTGGGGGCTTCCGGCAACTTTACGGGCCTGGACCTCTCCATCCAGGGCAACCCGGTTTGAAGTTACAAACGATTTCTTGAGAACCGAAGATCCTGTCGCGCGGGAAGATCGTATTACCGCCGAGGGTGGCCGGGTGGAAGAAACCGGCGACACCACCGTCAGAAGAGGCCGGGAACCCTATTACCGCAACCGGGCCCGGCTGGATGCCTCCCACCAGTTCGGTAGGGAGGACCGGGTCTATGCCGGGTTTGTATACGGCCTGCTCAGAAATGATGACGATCAGGTTGAAGACAACAATGAATATCGCCCATCCGCCGGCCTGGATTACTGGTTCAGCCAGAAGTTTGGCGGCGAGTTCTTTGGGGAATTTACCCGGGGTGAATTCAGCAACCGATCGGACTTTGTCGGTGAGCCCACCAGCGATTTTGACAACTGGTTGGGGACTCTCAGGTTCCTCGGGCGCATGACCCGGCATTTTTCATTGTTTTTCCAGTACGATCAAGTCTATCGTGATTTTGACAACGATGATGAGAGCGACTACATCGTTTACGCGCCGTCGGCGGGATTTACCTATGATATCACCGAGGATATGTACCTGCGGTTGGGCCTGGGGTATTACTGGCAGGATTTTAAAAATGATGACAATCAGGAGGATCCTTTTATAAACGGTGAGATTTCCAAGACCTGGAATTTCCAGCGCGGTTCCATCAACCTCGTCGGGTTGAGCGGTATCACCCAGAACGACTTCGGCGCCCAAAACATCGGTTTTGAACAGTTCGCCGCTATCCGGGGTGCGGCCGACTACAACTTCACCCGCCAAATCGTCGCTGACATCGGCGCTTATTACCGCTACGGCCATCAACCCGCTCAAACGGACGAGGATGGTGCCGACGATCTGACGACCAACCAATATCGGGCCGGGGCGGGGATCAGCTATGTTCCCACCCGCTGGATGAACATCAGATTGGCGTACGAGTTCAACAGATATAGATCCAGCGAGGGCGATTTAGATGATACCAACGAAAATCGGGCACTGCTGACGATAACCCTGGAGCCGGATCAGCCCTGGCGGTTCTGAAAAGATGGAAGCTGAGAAGATAAGAAGGTGAGAATGAGGGACGATGGACGATGGGATGAAAGGATGCCAAAAGAGAAATTAAGAAGGAAAAATTGGGTTGACTGGTTGATTAAGTTGACAGTCAAAAACCCAATAAACGAATCAACTTTTACCCAGTTAAATATTTCGCAGAAATCAGCGAAGCGAATTTAACCGGGGCAATCAACCCACTCAACTAATCTTCTTAACTTCTGATTTTCTAAGTAAACAATGCTGAACGCGATGGAAAAGAAGGCAGATACGGTCTATCGACCCTCTTTTTAGCGATGCGATCTTCCTTCGCCCGTCGGTTTTCCGTTCTGTCGTCCCTCATCCTAGCGAAGCGGTCTTCCATCCTCCATCGGTTTTCAGCCGAAGGCCCAACAACACCCAACATCCAAATCACAACACACCACAAACATAGCACCTTGACATAGGCCTTTCTAGTAGGTATTATTTATCATACTTATTATCATATAAAAATAGGATGTTTTATGTCTACTCAAAAAATCGCCATCACCGTTCCACCGGTTTTTCTAAAAAAATTGGATTCTTGGGTCCAAAAAACGGGTAAATCAAGAAGTCGGTTTATTGTGGAAGAATTGGATAAGCGGCTGTTAGAGCTTGAGGATGAAGAAATTACGAGATTATACGACCAGACCTACGGCAACCCGGAAAATAGAATTAAAGATAGTGAACTGGCCGAGGAAATGTTGGAAGCCGGTGCAATCCGCGAGATGGAGGATAAATGGTAGTCTGCCAAGGTGATGTTTTTTGGGTTAATCTTCATCTTTCAAAAGGATCAGAGCCAAGATATAAGAGACCGGTGGTCGTCGTGCAACGAGATTCCATCAACCGCAGCAAGTTCCAAACCGTTGTGGTTGTTCCATTGACCAAACAAACAAAGCATGCAGACATTCCCGGCAACGTTTTGCTCCCAAAAGGAGAGGCAAACCTCCCCAGAGAGAGTCTTGCAAGATGCACCCATGTCATGGTCATTGACAAAAGCAGGCTGGGAGAAAAGGCCGGCACGCTAACCAAGAAAAAGAGGCTGGATATCTTAAACCATCTCATCTGGGTATTGGGTCAGGGTAAAGTACCGGCATGATTGGCCGCATGCTTAATTCGTTGAAAACAACCCAACATCCAACATTCAACAACCCACAACCCACATCCAACATATCATCGCGAAGCGACCGTCCGCGTCAGTCCGCGTGTGTCTGCCTGCCGTGCCTGCCCAATGAAATCTTTGTTGCCTTTATTTCATCGGGGTTAAATTCTTTGTGACTGACAGCGTAGCGTATTTAACCGGGGTCTAAATTAATTTTATAAAATAGAATCCATTCAGGGCTACCTATAATGATTATCCATCTCATTGCAGCAGCACGTCCCAATTTTATGAAAATCGCTCCGCTTTTTCACGCCTTAAAAAATGAATCATGGGCAAAACCCGTCATTGTGCACACCGGTCAGCACTACGACCTGAATATGTCGGATGTATTCTTTCAGGATCTCAATCTGCCGGAACCCGATATCCATCTCGGAGTCGGCAGCGGCACGCATGCCGAACAAACCGGCCAGGTGATGATTGCCTATGAAAAAGTGCTTGTGGAAGAAAGACCGGACTTGGTTATCGTTGTCGGTGACGTTAATTCAACCGTTGCCTGTGCCCTCGCTACCACTAAAATATCATTTTCTTCTTCACACTATCCTCGATCAGCTATCAACTATGAACTCGGGCATCGCCCCCTCGTGGGTCACCTCGAAGCGGGTCTCAGGTCAAATGATCGCACCATGCCTGAAGAAATCAACCGTCTGGTTACAGATTCGATAGCTGACATTCTCTGGACACCATCACCGGATGGTGATGAAAACCTTATAAGAGAAGGGGTGTTGCCGGAAAAGATTTGCTGCGTCGGCAATATTATGATCGACTCCCTGGAGATGCTGCGGGATAGGATTCAAAATGAGGCAGACTGTTGCGAACATAGTTTTGCATCTGGAAACTACGGTGTCGTCACCTTGCACCGCCCGTCAAATGTTGATGATCCGGAAACGTTAAAGCGACTTAGCCGGACACTGATAAAGCTGTCTGACCAGCTGCCGATGGTATTTCCGGTTCATCCGAGAACCCGTAAAAACATCGATAAAGCCGGCTTGGCCGGTGAACTGACCGGAGCTGTCAATTTCAAACTGATCAAGCCCGTGAGTTATCGAAAATTTATGAATCTGGTGTTCAACTGCCGGCTTGCCATTACCGACTCCGGCGGTATTCAGGAGGAGACATCCTATCTTGGAATCCCTTGCCTGACGCTGAGACCGAATACCGAAAGGCCGGTTACGATAACACAGGGGACAAACCAGCTGTGCACTGTAGATGATCTTGCAGAAAAGGTCAGCCTAATCCTGGCAGGTGCATCCCGGATACCCTGCAGTATAGAGCTCTGGGACGGCCACGCCTCTGACCGCGTTGTCGGGTCTATTAGAAATATTTTTAAGATTTGAAAATTTATTCCCATTCACATTTAAGGTATTTATTCCATGTGCGGTATAGCAGGTATCATAGATTTTAATTCGCCGGGGCCGGATGCAGACACTTTGCACCGCATGATCGGCCTGATGCATCACCGGGGACCCGATGCAGCCGGCATATATTTGAATGGCCCGGCCGGAATGGCCCATGCCCGGTTGAGCATTGTCGATCTCAGTGGCGGCGATCAGCCGATATACAACGAAGACAGAACCATCTGGGTCGTCTATAATGGGGAGATATTTAATTATCCCGAGTTGCGCAAGGAGTTGAAAGACCTTGGCCACCGGTTTTACACCCAAACCGACACCGAAGTGCTGGTTCATGCCTATGAAGAATATGGCATGGCTATGTTAAACCGCTTCAACGGACAATTTGCCTTTGCTTTGTGGGATAAAAACAAGCAGACCTTGATGTTGGGGCGCGATCGCGTTGGTATCCGTCCGCTTTTTTATCATATCAAGGACGGCCGTCTGGTGTTCGGATCTGAAATAAAGGCATTGTTTGCCGATCCCCGGATTCCCCGCCAAATAGACACCCAAACCCTTGGCGATATATTTACCTGCTGGGCGCCGCTGGGGCCAAAGACGGCTTTTGAAGGGATCCTACAAATCCCGCCCGGATCGTTCGGGGTGTTTAACGGGAAAGATTTGGACATACGCAATTACTGGAAGCCTGAATTTGAAGAATCCGACCCCTGGGCACGGCCATTGTCCGACTGGACCGAAGAATTTAAATCACTGCTCTATGATGCGACCCGCATACGGCTAAGGGCCGATGTGCCCGTGGGCGCCTATCTCAGCGGCGGCCTTGACAGCACCTACACGACCTCCATCGTTAAGAAAAACTTCAACAATTTGCTGTGCAGTTTTTCAGTTTCTTTTTCCGATCAGCGGTTTGATGAGACGGCCTATCAGCAAAAAGCGGTCGCTGATCTCAATACCAAACACCATACTATCCTCTGTACGGAGAAAAATATTGGAGAGGCCTTTCCCGGGGTCATCTGGCATACCGAAGTTCCGATTTTACGCACCGCTCCGGTACCGCTTTTTCGGCTTTCCAGCCTGGTGCGCGCGAACGATTTCAAGGTCGTGCTGACCGGTGAAGGCGCGGACGAAGTATTTGCGGGTTACAACATCTTTAAGGAAGATCAGGTGCGGCGGTTCTGGGCCCGGCAGCCGGGCTCAAAACTCCGGCCCGCCTTGCTGGAACGTCTTTATCCCTATGTGTTTTCCCAGGGCAATGGCAGGGCCAAAAACTACCTGGAGGGATTTTTTAAGAAAAGTTTGAACGATACCGGCTCGCCGGTCTATTCCCACAGACTGCGCTGGCAGAACACATCCCAGCTCCACTCCTTTCTGTCAGATGACCTTCAACAAGCTTGCGGCGGCCTGGATGGTTTTGTTGCGCGATACCTGCAGCTGCTGCCACCGGCGTTTGATTCGTGGCCGTCACTGTGCCGGGCGCAGTATACGGAAATGAATATTTTCCTTTCCAACTACCTGCTATCCTCCCAGGGGGATCGCATGGCCATGGCCCATTCCGTCGAAGGGCGCTATCCGTTTTTGGATCATCGCGTGATTGAATTCGGGTCGCGCCTGCCGGTGCGCTTCAAACTCAATGGGCTGACAGAAAAATTTATTCTAAAGCAGGCCGCGACCGATGTTATTCCCCGGGAGCTGGTTGACAGACCCAAACAGCCTTACCGGGCACCCATCAGCAAATGCTTTCTGGGAGAAGAGAGATTGGATTATGTCGAGGAGCTGCTGTCTGAAAGCGCCCTTGAGAATACCGGTTACTTTGATGCCGGCAGGGTGGCACGGCTGGTTGCCAAATGCCGCAAACAGGAGGGGCAGCTGCTCAGTGAGCGCGAAAACATGGCCCTGGTGGGGATTTTATCGACACAGTTGGTGGATCATCATTTTATTAAAAACTTCCCGGCTTATCCGATCCATGAACCCGTAGATGTAAAAGTGTTTGGACACGGATGAACACAGATGAACACGGATTAACAACATTATTTGTTTCGCCTTCGGCGAAGAATAACACATTGCAGGCAGGCAGTTACGTCAGTCTATCCGTCGGTTCGCCGCCTGGGGACTTGAATTAATCTGTGTATATCCGTGCAGATCTGTGTCCGCAAAATTTTTAAATAAAAGAAAGGCAATTGGGACACGGATGAACACAGATGAACACGGATTAACAACATTATTTGTCTCGCCTTCGGCGAAGGGAAAACATAATCTGTGCAAATCCATTAAATCCGTGTCCCTAAAAAATAATAACCTGTGTTCGTCTGTGCCAATCGGTGTCCCCAAATAAATGAGATCGGGTATATTTTTACCTCAAAATTTTTAACTACTCGTGATTATCTATGTCCTATTTTTTATAGCTTATGAATTTAATAATCTGTGTTTATCCGTGAAAATCTGTGTCCAAAAAAAAGCAAACAAGAATCCATTCCACTAAGAAAGGACCCAAATGGCAAACCAACCATTCACCAAAGACATCCTAACCCTAGACCCCGAAAAAGAAGTGCAAAACATCACCAGCCGGATTCGCGAACTCCTCGCAAAACAGCTCAAACGCCGCGGCCTGGTCGTGGCCCTTTCCGGCGGGATCGACAGCAGCGTGACCACCGCCCTGGCAGTCAAAGCCATCGGGGCCGAGCGCGTCATCGTGCTGCTCATGCCCGAGCAGCATTCGGCCGACGAGACCTTAGATCTCAGTAGTATGGTGGCCGATCATTTCGGGGTTGAAAAAATCCATGAGGATATCTCCGATATACTCGAGGCCCTTGGCTTTTACAGACGCTACGACCACGCGGTGCAACGCGTGATACCGGAATATGGTCAGGGCTGGAAGTCTAAAATCATTACGCCCAACGTCATTGAAAAAAAAGGCTTCAACTTATTTTCGATTGTGGCCCAAAAACCGGATGATACCATTGTCAAAAAGCGTCTGCCCCTGCAGGCCTATCTGGAGATCGTCGCGGCCACCAATTTCAAACAGCGCACCCGCAAGATGCTCGAGTATTATCATGCCGACCGCTTGAACTATGCGGTTGCCGGGACGCCCAACCGGTTGGAATACGACCAGGGTTTTTTCGTCAAGCTCGGCGACGGTGCGGCCGATGTCAAACCGATTGCCCATTTGTATAAAACACAGGTGTACCAGCTGGCGCAATACCTCGAGGTTCCGGCAGAAATCAGAAAACGGCCGCCCACGACGGATACCTATTCGATGCCCCAGGGACAGGATGAATTCTATTTCTCCCTGCCCTATGACCGGATGGATCTTTGCCTGTACGGAAAAAATAACGGCATAACGACAGCCATTGTTGCCGATGCTCTTGGTTTGACCCCGGAGCAGGTTCAAAGCGTTTATGATGACATTGATACCAAACGATCCACCACCCGCTACCTGCATCTGCCGCCGTTGTTGATCGATGATGTGCCGGAGATTGAAAATAAAGGTATAATTATCTACCAAATAATAAAAGATATTGGACACAAATTAACACTGATGAACACAGATTGACAATATTATTTGTTTCGCCTTCGGCGAGGGAAACCACGCTGCAGGCAGGCGTTATGTATGTCTTACCGTGGTTCCGCCGCCAGTGGCTTGTCGCCGTTGGCGCATTAAATAATCTGTGTATATCCGTGTCAGATCCTGTCAAAAACTATAAATAAATTGTCTGTGTCATTCAGTGTGCTTCTGCCTGTCCTGTGAAATCTTCTTATTTCAATTTCACTGTGACTAAATTATTCAAAGGAGATCCAATGCAACATAAACAAGCAATAAAGGAATTTATCGTCGAAAATTTTCTCTTCGGTGAAGGCAATGGTTTAAAAGACGAGACATCGTTTCTCGAAGAAGGCATCATCGATTCAACCGGAATCCTTGAACTGGTCACCTTTCTGGAGGACGAGTTTTCAATAACCGTTGAAGACGAGGAGCTGATACCTGAAAATCTGGATTCAATCGGCAATGTGGCTGCTTATCTTGGGAGAAAAATAGCATTGAATGTATAAAGAATATTGGGACGCGGATGAACGCAGATAAACACGGATAAAAATATTAATTGTATCGCCTTCGGCGAAGAAAATTAGCATAATCTGTGTATATCGATGCAAATCTGTGTCCAACAAAATAATTACCAAAGAATATTGGGACACGGATGAACGCAGATAGAACACGGATAAAAATATTAATTGTATCGCCTTCGGCGAAGAAAAAAGCATAATCTGTGCAAACTCCGTCCAATCCGCCTGCCCCGTAGCTCTGGAAGATAGTATTGTGCCTGTCGTTTAGTCCCGGGAGATGGTACTGGGGTGTCTAAAAAACCACATACAACTCACAACGATACAATAAAACCATCTCTGTAATTCCGCGTGAATCTGTTCAATCCGCCCGCCCCGTTCAATTCTTCGTAGCAGACGAGCGTAGCGGATTTAACTGGGGTGTCCAACAAGCCACATACAACATACAACAAACCGTCCGCAAACCGTCCGCGTGCAGTCCGTGTGTGTCTGCGGTAAAATAGCCTTATCGCCTTTAGCGAAGAAAAGAACATAATCTGTGTATATCCGTGCAGATCCGTGTCCAAAAAAATAAAAAAATTGTCTGTGTAATTCTGTGGCAAAACAACATTTTAAATAGAATCCATTCCATATAAACCCACTCAACCAATCAACTCACTCAACTTAATCAACCCAATCAACTAAATCATCCTAATGAACTCAATAAACCATCCATATCTTAGTCCACCACTTTCTCGAAAACTCGGCGCTCGTCTTCCGGACAAGATCGCCCTCATCCACGAAGATCAGCGCCTAACTTATCAACAAATCAACCAGTTATCCAATCAACTAGCCTCTTCTCTTATAGATATGGGCATAAAAAAAGGGGACCGGGTCGTTTTTATTTTTGAAAACTGTCTCGAATATGTCGTCAGCTACTATGGCAGTCTCAAAGCAGGGGCGGTTGCGGCCCCACTGAGCACTGACCTCAAGCCAGACGGAATTGAATCTCTGCTGGCAGAGCTCGAGCCTGGGGTGATTATTTCATCATCGCGTTTTGAAAGACTCCTCAAGGCGATTAATCCGGTCTTAATTCAAAATTCAAAATTAATCATTAAAAATTCCAATCTCGATTGGTCTGCCAAAAATGTGCGTGCCTATTCATGGGACGATGTCGTTGGAAATCAAAATATCTCAAAGCCGGATGTTGCAACAGCTGAATCGGATTTGGCCAGCATTATCTACACCTCGGGTTCAACCGGAACACCCAAAGGGGTGATGCTGTCGCACAAAAATCTGGTATCAAACGTGCAATCCATCTGCCAATATCTGTGCACGACCGCCGAAGACATCCAGATGGTCGTCCTGCCCTTTTTCTACGTGATGGGCAAATCCTTGCTGAATACCCATTTCGCCGCGGGCGGAACTGTGGTCATCAACAACAA
This sequence comes from uncultured delta proteobacterium, assembly GCA_963765595.1. Taxonomy (GTDB): domain Bacteria; phylum Desulfobacterota; class Desulfobacteria; order Desulfobacterales; family JAFDCJ01; genus JAFDCJ01. Next base: position 3,184 of record CAVXXE010000069.1, on the reverse strand, counting down.
ATTTGCCTATCCTGCATCCGTCATCCAGCAGATGGCGGATGAAAAGGTGACCGCCTTTGCAGGGGTCCCGTCAACCTATGCCTATCTTCTTCATCGCTCACCCTTAAAAAATATCAGAACCAGACTTGACTCCCTCCGGTATTGCTCCCAGGCCGGCGGTCATATGTCGGATCAAATCAAAACGGAGCTACAAGATGTGTTGCCTGAGCATACGCAAATTTATATTATGTATGGTGCTACCGAGGCATCCTCCCGGCTTACCTACCTGGAACCTGACCGCTACCGGCAAAAAATGGGATCTATCGGCAAACCCATCCCGGGCGTAACGATTCAGGTTCTGGCTGAAGATGGCCGCCAAATGTCGGCCGGCAGCACCGGCGAACTCGTCGCCGCGGGTGCCAACATCATGCAGGGCTATTGGAAAGATCCGGAAACAACTGACCGGTTTTTGACAAAAGCCGGCTACCATACAGGCGATCTGGGATATCAGGACGATGAGGGCTATTTCTATGTCAATGGACGCAAAGACAACCTGTTGAAAGTCGGCGGCCATCGTATCAACACCCAGGAAGTCGAGGATGCCCTCATGGCAACCAAACTTTTGATTGAAGCGGCTGTGCTTGGATTGCCCGATAAGCTTTTGGGCCACAAACTGATGGCTGTCGCAACGCCTGTAAATGGGGAATGCCAAGAAAATGATATTCTTAGTTTATGCTCTAAAATGTTGCCGAAACATAAAATCCCTGCTGAAATCAAGTTCGTTCGATCATTACCGAAGCATGGCAGCGGAAAAATAAACCGCACTAAATGCAAAGAACTCATTAAATAATTGATAATATTGGATATAGCTGAGATTTACGGAGTGGAAACAAAGCGTATCAATGAAGCCGTCAGGAATAATCCTGATAAATTCCCTGAGGATTTCTTGTTTGAGCTTGATACAGGTGAGCAGGACTCTTTAAGGTCGAACATTTCGACCTTATAGCGAAGCGATTTGGTTTTCAAACTTTCTTCAGGAAAGGTTGAAAGACAAGACAAAATCCTAAAGATCGTGTTAATCCTGCCCCTCCTGTCGAAGCGACTTGTCAAGGCGTAGCTCGATAGAGCGAAGTCTGAAGCGCAGATCCCGCTGCCGGGGCCCAATGAAATCTTTGTTGCGTTTATTTCATCGGGATGGCAAAAAATTAATTCTATAATTTTTAATGCTTAATTCAAAACTAAAAATTCAAAATTCAAAACTATAAGTCACCATCTGTGTAAATCCGTTCAATCCAGTGTCCCAATATCTTTACGATCAACCAATTTTATTCACTATTCAACGCTTTGACCCTGACGATTTCATGTTTGAACTGACAAAAAATGAATTTGAAATCTTGAGGTCGCAATTTGCGACCTCAAGTTGGGGCGGCTTAAGATATGCCCCAATGGCTTTCACAGAACATGGTGTATTAATGATATCTTCTGTGTTGAAAAACGATAAAGCTGTTCAGGTAAATATTCTAATAATGAGGGTATTTATAAAATTCCGGGCAATGCTTTCAGCACATAAAGACCTTGATAGAAAGATAGAGGAAATGGAGAGAAAATACAATAATCGTTTCCAGATTGTCTTTGAAACTTTGGACCAACTAATAAACGTAAAAGATAAACCAAAGAAGAAAATCGGATTTACAGTAAAAGAAAAACTGGACAAATACGGGAAAAAAGCGAAAACAGCAGCTATCTGAAAAGTTAAAGTTCAGCCATAAAGGCACCAAGAAAATTAGATGCTTAGATAATGTCAAAATTGAAAAAATACTTGTTTTTCACTTGACCAATCAACCTATTCAACTAATCAACTAAAAGAATTCAAAACTAATAATTCAAAATTCAAAACTATAAGTTACTTCTGCGTAAATCTGCCTGCCCCGCCCGCCCAACCTATCCAGCCTGCCCCGCCTGCCCAACCTGTCCAGTTAAATGTTTACCCTGCCTGTCCAATGAAATCTTTGTTGCGTTTATTTCATCGGGATGAAATCTCTGTTGCACTTATTTCTCTGGGGCGAGCTCTTAGTATTTGCTCGCCTATTTAACCGGGATGAAATCTTTTTTGCATTTATTTCATCGGGGTTGAATTCTTCGTAGAAGAGGAGCGTAGCGTATTTAACTGGGGCCTGCCCTGTTCAATTATTGAAGAAACGAGCGAAGCGTATTTAACCAGGGTGTCCTAAAAACAAAAGATTAAATCGGTCGAAAATAATGATTTTACAGAAATACGCTCTTCTTTGCGAAAAATTTGCGATTGACAACAATTATCATATGAAATATCTTAATCGAAGACCTTTGAAAAATGTTCAATATATAGAAATTAAAGGAGAAATACCTATATGACTGAAATTGAAAAGAAATTTTCGACGCTTCCAGATAAGGATCGTGAAACGATAATCAGTTATGGAGCATCTCTTCGATTAACCAGTCTAAAAAAGAGATTTTTCTTGGCTGACCAAAAAGTAAAATCTTTTGAAAATCAATATAAAACTACACTGAAAAAAGTTGAAACCGAGGGGATACCAGATGATGCCGACCATGAAATGCATGAAGATTACATTGAATGGAGTCACTGGGTAAGGGCAGCAAAAAAGTGTAAAAAGGAAATCGCATTAGTCCAAGGGATTGTTCAACAGGGACTGAGAACAGAAGATTTTCCTTATGTTGGCTACTGAAAGATTAATCGAAATCGAACTGCTTTGCTCAGGTAAGGCGCATCACATTGAGGTTATCGAATCTGATGGAGAATACCTGAAGATCGTAATCTATTTTAACGATGGCAGTAACTTGCGAGTAGCTGAGTTATGGGATAAAAATAAATTAGCTAAGTATAGTTATTACTGGTTGTCATCGAATAAAGAACTAAAAATAGGGTGGGATAACGCACCGCACCATACGAAGGTTGAGACATTTCCAGATCACATGCATACAGGTGATAAAAGAAACATTTCTTCCTCATCTCAAAATTGCCTGGAAGATGTGATGGCCTATATTTTTTCAGGAAAGTGATTCAGACAAATGAATTATCCGACAAATCCCGTAAATCCCCCAGCCTGCCCAACCTGTCCAGTTAAATGTTTACCCTGCCTGTCCAATGAAATCTTTGTTGCGTTTATTTCATCGGGATGAAATCTCTGTTGCACTTATTTCTCTGGGG
>CAVXXE010000068.1:0-20469 GCA_963765595.1 uncultured delta proteobacterium | reverse complement strand
CTATAGACGGCATCAGCCTGGCCTACACCTTCGCTGATGGTGTAGCAGAAGGACGCAAAGATGTTCAGTTTTTCGACAACAACGGTAGTAGAGGTGTCTATCACAACGGCTGGTTCGCCAGTGCTTTCGGGCCCTTCACTCCCTGGAATGCCGCCAAGGGAGGGTTCGACAAAAGCTGGGATTCCGCAACAGATTCATGGCAGCTCTATGATCTGCGGAGCGACTTTTCACAAGCTAAAGATCTTTCAAAGGAGAACCCGGAGAAACTCGAAGAGATGAAAAAGCTTTTTCTGGAAGTTGCCGAGGACAACAAAGATTTCCCCATTGGAGCGGGAAACTGGCTGAGGCTTCACCCGGAGGATATACACAAATCATCTTATACCAGCTGGACCTTCCGGCAGTATACCCGCAGGATGCCCGAATTTACCGCCCCCGGCCTTGGCAAACAGAGCAACAAGGTAGTTTTGGATGTCGAGGTGGCTGACGCAGCGAGCGGTGTGCTCTATGCGCTGGGCGGGGCCAGTGGCGGACTTGCTCTGTATATGGATAAAGGTTACCTGGTGTATGAGTACAACATGATGATCATTGAGCGCTACTCTGCGAAAAGCGCCGTTCCGCTCGCAGCCGGGAAGCACATCATCGAGGTTACGACCGACATCAAGAAGCCCGGCGCCCCCGGCACGGTTACTATTGTCGTAGACGGGCAGGAGGTTGCCAAGGCCGACGTGAAGCGTACGGTGCCGCTGGCCTTTACCGCCACCGAAACCTTTGATGTCGGTGCAGACTTAGGCTCACCGGTCTCGACCAATTATGCCGATCGGCGACCATTCGAATTCAACGGCAAAATCAATTCGGTGAATGTGAAATTGAACTGATTGCATAATCAACATCTAATGAAGGAGAGGAAGATGAAAAAATCTCTGTTATCCATAGCGTTTATTATCCCGATATTGCTGTTTCATCTGACGGCCTTTGCTATTATAGATAAGCCCAACATTCTGGTTATCTTCGGTGACGACATCGGCTACCCGCCGCGCCAAAAGCCCGCGTCATTCAATCTTGAGGATGTAATGAACGACTTGACCAGAGGGGCTCAGGGGAATTGAATGCGAGCGGAATCAGAAACCATAAGAATGGAAAATCCAATAAGTATCGGAAAAAAGCAGCGAAACACAAAGTAAAAAAGACGGTCGAGAATGCAACCGACGAACCGTTTGGAATTGAAGATGATAAAAAACTAAAAAAACCTGGCAAAATGAAAAATGGTAAGCTTCGTTAAACGACCCATTCGGCATCAATAGTAAAAACGGTCTGTCTGATAGAAGGCCGTTTAATGTTATAATGTTATTTGGTTGTAACTGGATAAAGATAATATTTTCTCTATTTTTCGTTGGAGGTAAATTCTTATGCAGTACATCAAGTTGGTAAAAATTGTACTGATATGGCTCTTCATCTTGAACTCGGTTTCGGTTTTGGCTGAAGATGCAAAACAGGATGGACAGTCCCTGGATTAGGCTGCCAACGATCCAACCGCTTCGCTTATGAGCGTTCAGATGCAGAATCTTTACAGCGGTGACTACCACAACCTGGACGACAAAAGCGGTAACACCATCCTCCTGCGCTCGGCCGTCCCTTTTAAAACCGGCAGTCTCAAGCATATTGCCAGAGCAACGCTACCCATTGTCACGAACAGCCCGTCGGGTGAAAGAGGACTGGGCGACCTGGTGCTCTTTGATCTGCTGGCTTTTGATAAATCCTGGGGACGGTGGGGTGCTGGACTCGTCGGCATGGCGCCGACCGCCAGTGACGATCAGCTTGGCGCAGGCAAATGGGCCGTTGGTCCGGCTGTCGGTTTTGTTGCGCGCGGGCAGAAATTGATGTGGGGCGTTTTCAACCAGAACTTGTTTTCCTTTGCTGGAGATGACGACCGCCAAGATGTGAAGGTCAGCATCCTGCAGCCGATTATCAATTTTTCCCTACCGAATAAATGGTCCATCGGGGTATCGGAAATGAATATCACCTATGATTGGGAAAAAAGTGCCTGGACCAGTCTTCCTCTGGGGATGAAGATTAACAAGCTGGTAAATTTCGGTAAGCTGCCGGTCATGTTCAGCGGTGCCTATGAGTACAATTTTCAGGATGATTGTGTAGCCCTGGAATGGACCGTTAATTTCACCCTGAAATTTTTATTCCCTATCTGAAATCCGTTAAGTTTATTACGAAGGTTGTATCGAGGCCAAGCGCAACATACCCATTGCCAGCATGAGCGCACGGGATGTCGATCCCACCTCCAATGCCATTGGCATGACCCTGCTGTTTTTTTCTTATCGCCAGCGACAAAGCAGGTTTTGAGGTTTGGGATGGCAGTATCACACCCATCAACTAAATTTTTTGTTAACGATTGTATATCAGGTATAATTCCCATTCTGGAACGTTTTTTTAAAAGTATTGTAAGTGCGCAGCATAGATAAGGTTATCTCAGCAATCAGAGGTTATTTGATTCACCCTTCTAATAAAAAGATTTGTCAAATGCGTACAGGCTGGCTCGCGATAAATAAAACAGAAAAACGGGGCGTAACCGCTAAACTATATCGTTCGGTGTCCGAGAAAAGTGTAAATTAGCATTCGGCATCCACAAAGCCTCAAATGCTATATTGGTGCTGCCAACCTGCAATATTATAGCGGCACGGAAAGTATAGATTTGCCATGCCAACCCATAATTTTAAACCCGCCCCAAAGTTAGACATAGCGGCTATAAATTCACAATGGCTAATTTGTGTGAATATCATCTGGTAATCTTAAATAAACTGACAGCCTCCAATGGGGGGATATCATAGGTTCGGTTGAAAGGGCTGAAAAAACGATAGCTGCTTCTATGTACAAAACGCCCTGCTATAAAATGGCCGACCACAACATCTGGTGGTTGGTCGTTTCCGATGATTAGTTGACTTTTTTTGTTATCACAGGTTAAAAATGATGCCAGATTTCTTGGATGCCTCTAACATATTAAAGGTTTTCAAAACTCCAAAAAAGTTGTGATATATAGTTGTCAATCGGTGTTTTAACTCACCTTTCGATTCTGTCAAATCAAGTATGGGTCAATGCACATGAACTTTGCGCCTTAGCTCCCGGGCTAATTGCCACGCCTCAATATCCTAAAATCGTTATATTTTAATGCGTTTTCCCATCAGAGTTCATCAATCAACGGCTCAGTTTTTGATGTTAATTCTGAACCTCTGAACCCTGAACCTCCTGTCTTTTCAATACGTGAATCGCATGGGGCACAGTGACTTTAACCTTGGTATTTTTGCTAAATTTTTCAGAGCCCATGGGGTTATAATGATCAACCACCATTTCCTTGTCGCCGAATTTTACGGTATATTTGGCAAGGTTTCCGGCATACATTTGGCTTTCCACCGTGCCATGGAAGGTATTCGGCCGTTCGGTTCCGTGTGACGGCGAAAGCGAAACGGTTTCCGGTCTGATGACCAGCAAGACCCTATCCCCGGTCTTTATTTCTTTTTGATCATGATCTAATTCGAGCTTACCGTACTCGGTGGTAATGTAGGAAGTATTCGTCCCCTCATCTACGGCATCGACGGTTCCTTCGAGAAAATTGACATATCCCACAAAGCCGGCAATAAACTCGTTGGCAGGTCGCTCGTAAATGTCGATTGGAGAACCGATCTGCTGAATCACACCATCGTTCAGGACCAGGAGCCGGTCGGAAATACTCATGGCCTCGTACTGGTCGTGGGTGACAAATATAGTCGTAACCCCTATGCGTTCCTGAATATTTCGGATCTCATCCCGCATAACCACCCGCAGGTTGGCATCCAGGTTGGAAAGCGGCTCGTCTAATAGCAGCACTTTGGGTTCCAGCGCCAGTGCCCTGGCCAAGGCGACGCGCTGCTGCTGCCCGCCGCTGATGCGGTCGATGGTTCGATCCCCCAGGCCTTCCATGTGAACCAGGGCAAGAAGCTCTTCGACCCGTGTGTCAATCTTGTCCTTGGGCCATTTTTTCAGTTTCAGCCCAAAGCCGATATTCTTTCTTACATTCATGTGGGGGAAAAGCGCATAGCTTTGAAAGACCATTTTGGTGTTGCGCATGTTGGGCGGTAACTTCCCGATGTCCTCGCCGTCAAGAATCACCTGTCCGGAGGTAGCCGTGGTGAAACCGCCCACAATTCTCAGCAAGGTCGTTTTGCCACACCCGCTCGGCCCTACAAAGGTCAACAATTCGCCTTTGTCGATTTCGGCCGAAATCCCCTTGAGCACTTCCACCTCGCCAAAGCTTTTATATATGTCCCTTAATTCCAGCATGGGTGTTTTTGTTGTTTGCATGATCTTAGTTCGCTTCGTTTATAATTATGTTTCCCCCACCGTGGCGGGATAGAATCTCCGAGACATTTATACTCCCTGCTTCTTGCTGACGTCGAGTCCGGCTTTTTTGGCAATAATTTGAAGGATTCCCAGTGAAACAGCAACGATGGCGATCACTTTCATCGTCGTAGCCGATGCCAAACCCAATTCTCCCAGTTGGGCCGTCAAATAAATATATACCGATGCCAAATCAAAGCCCGGAGTCACCAGAAAGATCACCGAACTCAATGACATCATGGTGGTCATAAATGTGTAGATAAATCCGGCAACAAACGCAGAAAACATGATCGGCAGAACCACCTTAAAAAATATCGTTAAAAAATCTGCGCCCAGATCCGCCGAAGCTTCTTCGATTTCAATACTGATCTGGTGCAGCTTGCTGATTCCGGCTTCGACACCTACGGCCAGGAATCGGAAGACGCAGTTTAATATAATGATCCAGATACCTCCGGTCAGCAGAAATGGCGGGCGGTTGAAAGCCATGATATACCCAACCCCGATGACCGTGCCGGGAAGCGCAAAACCTGACAGGGCGACCATCTCCATGATCTGTTTGCCGCGAAATTTTCCCCGCATAATCACATACGCCAGCAAGGTCCCGATGATCGCACCGACCAGGCCGGCACCCAGGGAGACCTTGATGCTGTTCCAAATGGCGATATTCGACTGCGTATTCAGAACGTGATCGATGACGAAGGTATTGTCCACCCCAACAATCTTGACAAACGCCCCCAGCAGGATAACCCCGAAGCTCATCAGCACAATCACGGCAGTGAATATGCTGATAATCATAAAGGGAATCCGGATAAGCGGTACAATCGGTTTGGCTTCGGCGGCCATGCCTTTGCCGGTAATCGTGGCGTAGCCCTTACCCCTCAGGACGTAATTATGGATAATGAATATCAGGACACACGGTGTAATCAGTACCACGGAAAGGACGCTGGCCATATTGAAGTCGCCTTCACCGGTGATCGCCAAATAGGTGTCCACCGCCAGAAAGGGGGTCCGGCCGCCCAGGATTGCGGGGTTGCCGAACTCGGCGATGGTCATGACAAAGACCAACAGGGCTGCCTTCAACAGGCCGGGGGCTGCCAGCGGGATGGTAATGGAGCGCACGATCCGAACCTCGGAGGCCCCCATATCGCTGGCCGTTTCTTCCAGACTGGGATTCAGGGAGTTCAGGACATTTTCAATCATCATGAAGGACAGCGGAAGAAACGCCAGGCATTGGGCCGTAATAACCCCGGTCCAGCTGTAGATGTTAAACTCCAGGTTTAGTAAATTGTTAATCAATCCGTTTCTGCCAAAGAGCGTAATCAAAGAAATGGAAAAGATATAGGGCGGAGCCGCCAGAGGGAGCAAGGCACAAATTTTCAGCGGTTTTCTCAGCCACAAAGGGCCTCGCGTAGTCAAATAGGCAAAACAAAAGCCGACGATCACCAATATGATCATGGTGGAAATGCCGAGAATAAGGGTGTTGATAAGTGACCAGTAGTAAAAGTTATAACTGAAAAACTCGACGTAAAAGTCGAAGGTAAACCCGTCATCTCCCCAGAAACTTCTCAACAATACACTTATAATCGGGTAAAGCAGGAAGATGGCAAGAAGGGCAAAAAGACCGCCGGCAAAAATTCTCACCAGATGTGCATTGAAAAACGCCCTGGTTTTATACCACAAACTTCTAGGGTATATTCTACCTGCTACCGCTTCTGCCATCTTTCACTCCGATACTTCTTAACCCGGAAAAATCCGAACCATCTCTATTGCTTTTTTACTTTTTCGGCGGCCTTTTTTTCCTTTTCATCACCGACTTGCTTGGCTTTGGCTGTTTCTTTCATCATGAACTTGCTTTTCCAGGTTTTAATGATTTTACTTCGGTTCTCTACCGCCCAACCGTGGTCAAGGTCGATGAATGTTGGTTTTGCGGCCCCGTAAAGCGCACTGGGAATGCCCGGCCGGGGTGGGATATAACCCATGGAAGCTAAGAATTCACTGGCATCCTCGGTGCCCAGATAATCCATAATTTTCTGGCACAGGTCGAGCTTTTTGGTACCCTTCAAAATGGTGCAGTAGTTACCCTCGTATCCGATACCCTCTGCCGGGATCACCCACTGGATCGGATAACCATCGTTAATTCTTTTCAGTACATTTTCATCCGCCGTAATTCCGAGCAGGTATTCGCCTCTGCCGACGAGATCCGTGGGAGCGTTGCCGCTTTTGGTATACTGGGCCATATTCTGGTCCAGGGCGGCGAGGAACTTCCACCCCTCCTTTTCTCCGTAAAGTTGGAGAAAAGAGTAGTTGATCATGAAGGCGGTGCCGGATGTCCGGGGTGAGGGGGCCACAATCTGTCCTTTCCACTTGGGATCCAGAAGCTCCTTCCAGCTCATGGGCATGCCATATCCTTTTTCAGCCAGTTTTACCTTGTTGCCGATCAACAGAAATGAGAAAGTTCCCAAGGCGTAATAGCTGCCATCTGGCGACTTAAAGGCCGCATCGATATCTTCCCAGGCTGGGGATTTATAGGGAACGTAGTATCCTTTCTTAGTGCCGTCAATGGCCTGCGCCGCACCAAAAGATAAAACCATATCTGCGTTGAACCTGGGTGCCTCTGACACAAGTCTGGCCCATATTTCCCCCCATGACAGCGTGATGTTTTTGACTTCAATCCCGGTTTTCTCCTGAATTCTTTGTGCCAGGGCTTCATTTACCTCCCGCGAGAATCCCAGGTATGCACTGATCGAATCAGCGGCATAAAGCCCGCTGGAAGCGATGCCAAATGTCAAGATAAGGGCCAACGTTGCGATTGTTATTAATCTAAATTTCATCGTGCACCTCCTTTAATTTAACGTCTCGGAATTTCTACAAATCGTTGGAAATATGGCGTTTTTTATGGCCATCCAAGTTAGGAAGCCACATGGAATGATGGAATAGTGGAATGTTGGAATACTGGGTATGAAAAGCGGAAAAAGATCTATTCTACAAAAAATGTTGTATCTACATTTTATGATGATGCCCATCAGGCATCCATTTTCTGCTTTCACCCAGAAAATATACCAGTATTACGAGAAAATCAATACAATTATATTCGTTTTGATACTCTAAATCCACCACTCCAATATTCCAGAACCCATGATTCCATCATTCCATTGTTCCATCATTCCAATTGCGGAGCGAAGCGGAGCTAAGTTCGACCATTTGATGGATAATGCTTCATCACCTGACACAAGTTCATGCACCCGTATTAGATGGAAGGTCAATTTAGAATGCTATCACCCCCTTTCCCACCCAACTCTTACACAACCAAAAAGCTGTTTATCCATAATAGAAATTATTTGATGCTACATACCAAACCATTTAACATATGTCAAAAACCATATGGAAATAATAAAATAAATTTAATTCATATTTATCCCGGTCTTTGGACGCCGGTTGGCGATCAAGATTTGCACTTGACTAAATCGGTTCATCATTATAGGCAGGTGGGTCCAATTATGGATAACCGTAAAGTGTCTTATAAAAAAGCATCGATCAATAGACATTAATAGTAAAATGGTATTCAACTAAAATATGAAAAAATCTATGCTTCTGATTGTTCTGTTTACCTGTGCTTGTATAGTAAATACATCATATTGTCAGGATCCGCCGGTGCAACAGACGGGTCACCAAAACAACCATATCGTCATTCAACAAGAAGAAACTGCTAAAGAAAAAACCGATAAAACTTTATGGGAAAAGATAAAGGGGAAAAAAGCAAGAGATGCACTGCTTCTCGGAATGTGGAGCATCCATGTGGACGGAACCGGTGAATATTTTGGTGATGGGCGCAACAATGATCAAGGTCATCTGGCAGGCATCCAATATTACGGTTTAACAGCGGGAACGTTTATCAACAGCTTTGATGACCGTGCGTATTATATCGGTCTGGCAAGAGAAGTTTATTCCCACAATTACAGCAAGAATACGCGCTTTGATATCGGCTATAAATTCGGCCTGCTATGGGGATATGGTGATGATCTCATTAATGTGGCCGGGATGAGTGTCTTTGCAGGGGCCTATTTCGGCATTTCGTGGAAAAGGGCAGGACTTGACATCGGGTTAATCCCGGCGGGTATTATCACGGCTAATTTTAGAATTGATATAGATAGTTTAGGTCCTAAACGTTTTGTACGTCCGGTCCGTTGACGGCTGAAGGTCTCCGGCCATTAATTTAAATTCCCGACGACTTGCCTGAAGTGGTCCGGCATCTGCCTTCTGCCCCATGCCCTGCACTCACTCATACGGTGTCAGGCTTTCGACGCCATTTTCGGTGACCACAACCGTCTGCTCAAACTGAGCGGAAAGCTGTCCGTCTTTGGTGACCGCCGTCCAGTTGTCGTCCAGTATTCTTAAATCTTTTTTGCCGAGATTGATCATCGGTTCAATGGTAAACACCATCCCGGGAATCAGGCCGATCCCAGTGCCTTTATGGCCGAAATGGGGTACCTGGGGGGCTTCATGGAATCCAAACCCCACCCCATGGCCCACAAACTCGCGCACAACCGAACATCCCCGGGCCTCTGCATAGGTTTGAATGCGCCAACCGATATCCCCGATGGTATTTCCGGGTTTCACCGCGGACATGCCCCTGCTGAGACATTCCCGCGCGATGTCTACAATCTTGCGGGCATCGGGACCGGGAGTTCCGGCAAAAAAGGTTTTATTCGCATCGGCATAATAGCCGTCTAAAATGGAAGTGATATCGACATTGACGATATCGCCGTCTTTTATAATCCGCTCTCCGGGGATTCCGTGGCAAATGACCTCATTGATGGACACACAAATGCTTTTGGGAAAACCCCGGTAATTCAAGGGGGCGGGGGTGGCGCCGTTTTTAACCGTAAACTCATGGGCCAGCGTGTTGAGGTCGTCGGTGGTTATGCCGGGCTTGATCTTGGACGCCACCAGATCGAGGGTATCCAGCACCAGGCGACCTGCCCTGCGGATGCCATCGATATCGGCGGCTTTTTTAAGACGGATATTATACTTGCGGGCATAGGTCGCTTCAACATCCTCGGTTCCGGTTTCGGCGGTGCCCAGACAGCATTTTTTGTATTTTAAGCCGCTGCCGCAGGGGCAGGGATCATTCCGACCCACTTTTTCAGTTTTCATTTTCATAGTTTATCTCGAGGTACGATATAAATTGACAAAACCAAAAGTAGTTTACACTTTTTGTCGTTTTATTTTGCATATGCTTTTTGTTCGAAAGAAATATAACTGTAAACCGGCAAAAAAAGATGTCCCAAAATAATATACTTTTGCTGATATTTCAACCATCAAAGTAAAGAATCCCAGCCCGAAGCAACAGGCTTTCAATGTTAGAATAAAAAGTTTTGACCGCCTGGAGCGAAAATGCTACTGATCAGGGCACGGAGAAAAAGAAGATGAAATCCAATTACCTGTTCAATCGAGTTGAGTTCGCCGGTGCTCTGGGTGACCTGGGAACGCTGCTGCCTCTGGCTATCGGGCTAATATTGATCAATGGATTGAGCCCGACAGGACTGTTCTTATCCGTGGGACTTTTTTACATCTTTTCCGGGATGTATTTCGGTGTGACGGTTCCGGTCCAACCGATGAAAGTCATCAGCGCTTATGCAATTACAACCGGAATGAATGCCTCCCAGATCACAGCATCAGGGCTCCTGATGGCCCTGGTGCTCTTGATCATCGGGGCTACAGGCATTATGGGTCTGATCGGCAGATACATTCCTAAATCGGTCGTCAGGGGGGTACAGTTGTCTACCGGCACGTTGCTGATGATCGGCGGTGTCAAATTAATGCTGGGAACATCGAAGTTTCAGATTCTCAATCAGACCACAGAACCCTACCTGATAATACAAAGAATCGGATGGATACCCATCGGTATTTTGATCGGCATTATCGGAGGCGTGTTGACCCTTCTTTTACTTGAGAATAAAAAATTGCCGGCCGCGATTATTATTGTATTCGGAGGCTTGATCCTCGGATTGGCCTTTGGTACCCACGAAGGCCTTGACTACCTGAAGATCGGCATCAATCTGCCGACTTTTCTGCCATATGGCTGGCCGACCGCGGCCGATTTTACGTTTGCGCTGTTGGCCCTGGTGCTGCCGCAGATTCCGATGACCCTGGGAAATGCTGTAATGGCATACGCGGATTTATCCGAAGAGTATTTTGGCGAGCAATCAAAAAAAATTACCTACAAGGCAACCTGTATCAGCATGGCATTGGCCAACTTTCTAAGTTCTGCCATCGGCGGCATGCCGCTGTGCCATGGGGCCGGCGGATTGGCCGCCCATTTTCGTTTCGGTGCCCGCACGGTGGGTTCCAACTTAATGATCGGTATGATATTCATCGCGTTGGCGATACTTTTGGGCCGCCACTGTCTGGCAATCATTTATCTGCTGCCTTTATCGGTGCTAGGCGTACTGCTTCTTTTTGCCGGCAGTCAACTGGCCCTGACGGTATCGGACTTAAAAGATCGAAAAGAGCTGTTTGTCTGCCTACTCATTTTAGGTATTACACTGGCCACCAACCTGGCGGCCGGTTTTATCGCCGGCATTGCGATCGCCTATCTGTTGAAGTGGCAAAGGCTAAATATTTAATCCTATCTATCCAATGACCCGGATCGCATCGGGAGGAATGTAAACACCCACATTACCTCCGACCAGCGGTCGGGTCTTTTCATAATCATCGCGGGATATCAACAGGGTCAGCCGGAAACCGATATCAACCACCATCCGTATTTTTCCATTTTCGCTCATTATCTGAACCACTCTGCCCTGTGTTCGATTCGAATCCTTACTTAATTCGACTATTTCGGTGGGAATGACCATTTCGGGATCGATGAATATCCTCACTCTCTGATTGTCAACTTCAGAGTGATAATGCGTAAAGGCCAACGAAATGTTTTCCCGAATCCGGCAACGATATTGCCGCTGACCGTTGCGGAACAACCTCCCGCTAACAACATTTTCATAGGCCGTCGGGATGAGCCGGCCATTATCCAAAACCAGGGTATGATGGGTTAGATCGGCCGCCCGTGAACGATCATGGGTGGTGAATAACACTGTGATTTTCTTGTCTGCGTTGATCCGTCTGAGAATATTCATAATCGTCGTTTGATTTTCGGCATCCACACTCGCGGTCGGCTCGTCACATAAAAATACTTTGGGAGATAATGCCAGTCCCCGGGCTAAGGCCACTCGCTGGGTCTCGCCTCCCGATAATCGGTGGGCCTGGGCACGAATAAACGAACGCATGTCTACCAAATCCAGCGTCTCCTCAATGATACGTTCCCGCTCTTTTTTGGCAATCCTTCTGATTTTCAATCCAAATTCGAGGTTTTTAAAAACAGTGGTTGAAAATAAAATGGGATGTTGATCCACCATCACCACCTCTTTACGCAACACTTGCAACTGGACCTCGTTAAATCGGACCGGCTTGCCGAGATAATGAACCTGCCCGCTTGTTGGAGCGTCAAGCAACCCCAGTATGTTAAGCAATGTCGTTTTCCCGGCACCGTTCGGACCTAAGAGAGCATAGATGCGCCCATCTTCGATAGTGAGGTTTGGAATGTTCAGAACAGTTCGGCTACCGAAACGTTTGGTTAATTGCGTTATGGTATAAACCGTCACGAGTGGGTTCTCCCCTGAAAAAAATGAAACAGCAGATTCATACCAAAACTCAATCCCAGCAGAACGATGCCCAGGGCCACAGCCAGGGTGAATGCGCCTTTATCGTATTCCAGGGCCATGGCCGTCGTCATGGTGCGGGTGAATCCTTTAATATTGCCGCCGAGCATCATGCTGATGCCGACTTCGGAAATGACCCTGCCAAAAGCGGCGATAACCGCGGCAACAATTCCGAAACGGGCCTCCCTGAATAATATCCAGGCGGTTTGGAGCCGGTTGGCCCCCAGGGTCATCGCTGTTTTGCGGTAGCGCTCATCGATGCGGCTGATGGCCACAATCGTAAATGCAGCCACCACCGGAACAATTAAAATAATCTGGCCAACGATAATCGCCTTTTGGGTATAGAGAAGATCCAGGGGACCGAAGATCCCCCGGCGGGAAACAAAGGCATAGACAAAAAGGCCGATCACCACCGTCGGCAGCGCCAGCAGCGTATTCAACACAGTGATAATCATGTGTTTTCCTGAAAATTCGCTGAAGGCGACCGCAAAACCCACGGGCACACCGATCAGAGCGGCAAAAAAAGTCGAAGCACAACTTACTTTCAAGGAGACGCCGACAATGGCGATCATCTCAGCATCCAGCGAAACCACCAGAAGGATGGCTGAAATAAAGCTGTCTATAAGTAGATCCATGTTTAATTGAATTAATAATTGCCTATATTTTAAAAGTTAATGGTGGCAATATTCCTTTTAGCGAGGTATCCACCTCTCTGCCCTTGCGCATATAGTAGGTTGGGTTAAGCGGGATACCGGTACTATTTATGTTGGGTTCGCCTATCTTTATGCACCTCAACAGTTTGAAATAGCAACAAAATTAGCGAACCCAACAAAATTGGTTGCCGACCCTCGGCTTAACCCAACCTACCATTAGTCGTTTAGGCCCATGAAGTGGATACCATCTTTCCTCTTTTAAAACTACAAACCGGCCTAACCGGCTCAACGGGCCAACCTATTTCCTATTTCACCGCATCCGGATAAAACAACTGTTTCCCCAGCAGCCTGTAATCAGCGATAACCGATTGTCCCCGGTCTGAAACCAGCCACTGGGCGAACTCCTCAGCCAGCTTATTTTTCACATGGGGATGTTTTTGAGGATTAATGGGAATAACGCCATAGGGGTTGGCCAGCAAGGGATCGCCTTCGCACAGAACCTCCAGTTCGACAGGTACATCACGGCCGAATTTATACTTGATATACGTTCCCCTGTCGGCCAGGGTGTAGGCCTGCTTCTCATCGGCAATCATGATGGTCTTTCCCATCCCCTGACCGATGGACAGATACCATTTTGTCGAACCCGCCGGGTGAACAAAGGCAATCTCCTGTTTTTTGCCCTTTTTGACAATGGTATTGGTAATCTTTTCAAGCTGCAGGCCGGTTTTTTGCCAGAGCGCCTGCTCTTTGGTGTGGGTGCCACTGTCGTCTCCGCGCGAAATGAAAAGGGCCTCTGAATCGGCGATCTTTTTCAGTGCTTCCGGGGCATTGGCTGTTCCCTTGATTGTTGCGGGATCATCGCCAGGGCCTAAAATGACAAAATCATTGTGCATGACCGCATAACGTTTCGTCCCGTAACCGTCTGCAACAAATTTTTCTTCCCGCGCTTTGGCATGTACAAAAATCACATCCACGTTGCCGTCGATTCCGTCCCGAATGGCCGCCCCTGTTCCTTTGGCAATCACCTTCACTTGAATGCCGGTGTCTTTTTCCAGTTCGGGCAGCAACACATCGAGTAGGCCGGAAGCCTGGGTGCTTGTAGTGGTCGACATCTTTAAGATTCTGTCTTCTGCCATCGCCCCCCATGACATCAAAAAGATGGTTGCAATAAAACCTGAGACTAAAATGTAAAATCGCTTCATTCTAAACATTTAATCCTCCTTTTGGGAATCGGTTGGAAACACCATTTTGCCGCCTAAATTGACATCATACCCTTCTAAAATATTTGCTATTTCACGAAATTCTTTTTCATGCAGCAGCCCTAAAAAACGCTGAATCCCCTCATCGAAAAAACGCTCTTTGGATATCATCAAATCAAACCGTTCCCATCGCAGTGGAATGAAGTCGATATCCAGTAATCCTGCAACCGCACGGATTCCGGGCCCTGCATCCGCCCGCCCCGACAGGATCTCCAAGCCGACATCCAGATGGCGGGAAACCTCATGAGAGTAGCCCTCGATTTTCTGGCCGTTTATCCCGGCTTTTTTGAGTTCCCTGTCCAGCAACAGACGGGTGCCGGTGCTCAGCGACCGATTAACGATTTTTATTCCAGGCTGCGCCAGGTCCGCCGCCGCTGAAATTTTTTTGGGATTGCCCTTTTGCACCAAGATACCCTGCTCACGCCGGCAGAAATTGACGATCGCCGGCATTTGATCCAGTTCCTTGAAAGCGAAATCAAAATTGTATTCCGATTCATCCTCCTGGAGCAGATGGCTGGAGGAGATATGACAAAGTTTTTTCCTTAAGGCCGTCAGGCCCCCCATGCTGCCAAGATTTGCGAAAACAGCAATTTGATCGGCCTGATGGGTGTTGAACAAAGAGATGGCCCTATCAAGCAAGGGATCGTTACTTCCGGTTATTATGAGTAATCCTTTGTAAGGAGGAAGTGGCACACCGTTATCGGGATAGTTGATGGTATTTGCTTCAACCCATTGCTCCACCAAATGCTTGGGAAAGAGCCATTTTCCCGTAATTTTAGTGGCCGGCAGACCTTTTTCGGAGACGAGGGTGTAGACCATCTTCTCATTAAGATTTAAAAACTCTGCAACTTCTTTGGTCGAAAGGAGTTTTTTCATGGGCCGATCACCTCGAATTTGGACCGATTATCTTTATTTGGTTGCCGGTTTTTTCCGAAAATTATAAAAATGGTGCTGACATCCTTGACAGGGTCAGCCCTTTGGCAAACTAATTAGGGGGATGATTATAGAAATTCGTAATAATTTGTCAATATTATTTTGATTTTTTATTTTTATTTTCGAATAGCAACTAAAACAAACTAATAATAACTAAAATCAATAAAACGAATAAAAACTATTGGAATGATTGGCGGGATGTGCTGATAGAGCACTTGGTTGTGGCTCAAGAGGTCGTGGGTCAAGTCCCATCACGATCCCCATTGGTATATTAAAAACCGGACAGGGAAAAATTTGACTGGTTATGTATACCGGGCTAAAGACTAAAAATCTTAGCGGGATTTATATTCAATCTCAAATCGAGTCACAAACTAAATTCTGTGATCTCACATTCGCTTTCTGGCCTCTGCCGTCTGTCTTCTGCAACCTGTTTTCCATTACGACATGCGCCGTAGCTCAGCTGGATAGAGCGCCGGACTTCGAATCCGTAGGTCGCCCGTTCGAATCGGGCCGGGCGTACCAACAAAAACCAATGGAATAACGGTAGGTTAGAAAAAGGTTTAGCTCCGCCAAGCTAAGCCTTTTTCGCATTTTGGTGGGTTTTTGCCATAATTTTGCCATAATTTGCTTTTACCCTGTTTTACTCATCCTTCTTGGTGTTTCCTTTGTAAAAATCGTTCAGATTGTTTCCGTCCCGGGTGCCATTGAAATTTTCAATGTATTTGCCATACACCCGGATGATCATGTCGGTATCACGATGCCCCATGACCCTCGCAATCCAAAGGGGATTTTCACCGCAGCTCAATGCATTGGTTGCGAAACTGTGCCGGGTCTGTTTCATTTCCCTGTAGTCAAGGCCGGCTTTTTTCAGGGCGGGTTTCCATACACGCTTCCTCAGATGGCTGGTATCGACCATGGCTCCGGTTGGCGAACTGAAAAAGAAATTCCCTTGGATAGTGTCATATACCTTTTTCTGTTCTTCCAAGGCGCTTCGCATGACCGGGAGCAACCGGATTGTCCGACGGCTGTATCTGTTTTTCGTCCTACCGATCATGATTTTTCCATTTTCATCGCGGGTGATTGCCCGCTTGACCTGAAGCAGATCCTTTTCCCAGTCGATATCATCCGATCTGAGTGCTATCTGTTCCCCCTGTCGTAAACCGATTTTAAACGCCGTATCAAAATACGGTTTCCAGTGATCGGGCAGGTTTTGGATGATCTTATGCTGTTCATCCAGGGAAAACGGAAACAGGTTTTCATATGAATCTTTTTCGGGCAGTCGTTTGAACCCATAGAACGGATTGTACGTGCCTCCCATATTCGATGGATGCATCTTTGCAAATCATTTTCAGCGGGACGAATACCTTGTTGACCGTGTTGTTGCTGATGGTTTTGTTTTGGTATTTTCGTCTTTTTGCCCAAGATACAAACTTGTCAAACGTGCTTTTGTTCAGGTTTGCAAATGGCATTTCCCCGAAATAGGGCTCAAGGTACTGGGTGATATGGCTTTTGTAGCCCCAAAGGGTTCTGCCGGCGATACGACCGGAATCCTTGAGCAGTTTGTACCAGATCCAGACATAGTCGCCGAAAAGAACCTGATCCGGAGTTTTGTTCCCCCCGAACACATGTAGTTCCTTTTCAGTAAAATACTCTGCCCGTTTGCTTTTTGGAAAGACATCCGCGAATCTGAAAGATCCCGAGCTTATCTGAACGATGATTTTATCGAGCTGCCCTCTGACATGTTTTGCGTTTTTTTCGTTCCAGGGGAGTCCGGAAGATTCTCTCACCCTTTCCTCAAGATAGATGAAATCGATGTAAACCTTACCTTTGAGCTTCCGGACAGAGCCCTCTTTGTTGCAGTTCAGGCCGGATTGCTACGGCTAACCGATCACTTTTAGTAACAATGAATTTCTTCAGATAATGTAATAGAGCAGCAAGCGCTGTTATTCTTGGAATTGAGAGACCAATTGAATTTGATTTAACTGCCAAACTCGAGCATAAATCTTTGAATACCATCGAAGTCAAAATCCTCTGCCAACCTGACCAATTCGTCGCAAAAAGGAGCCACAGCATCTGATTCAGATTTCAACTCCTCGGCTATTGACTTGATTTTCATCACATCCCCCATTTCAACAGCCGCCTTGATTTTTTCAGTCACCTTTTTTATTAGTTCTGGCGGTACCGAAGCGATCGTCTCGCCACTGCTCGCCGTGGTCTTATTTTCATCTAAGGAAACTAGGTCCGAACCGCATTTAGGGCCTGGTCGAGCGCATTTTCCAGTTCTTTAAATCTCTGTTTTATATCCTTATTCGATGAAGCCTTCGCAGTCTGTCCTTTAACAAGTTTTTCCATTTCCACAGCTGCAGCCTGAAGGTCTGTGGCTTCCAGATTTCCGGCCAGCCCTTTGAGGTTGTGCACCAGGCTGTGGGCCTGATCAAAATCTTTTGCATCCAACGCCTCGCGGATTTCACGGGCCGTCTCGGTATATTTTGTGCCAAAATCCACCAGCAACTTTCTATATAGACGTTTATTTCCCATCAATCGTTCCAAACCGGCGGCAAGATTAAATCCAGGAAGGGATTCCGGCAGCGCTTCTTCATGCGGCACTACCTGATCCGGTTCAGGGGGAGCGTCAAGTACTGACGGCTTTTGGACGGCAGCCCGCTCTGCCACCGGCTTGATCCACTTTTGCAACGTCGCAAACAGCTGATCCGGCTCAATGGGTTTGGTGATATGATCGTTCATGCCGGCCTCGATGCTCTTTTTATCATCGCCGGCCATGGCATGGGCTGTCATGGCGATTATAGGTATGCTTGAGGTTGGAGGTTGGAGGTTGGAGTCTTGAGTTTTGTCCCTTGCTTTTAGCTTTGAGCCTTGAGCTTTCAGCTCTCCTTCCCCATTCCGCATTCCGAATTCCGCATTCCGAATTCTTTTCGTTGCCTCGTATCCATCCATCACCGGCATCTGAATGTCCATCAGAATGGCATCATATTGGTTTTGCATGGCAGCGTCGACGCCTTCCTGCCCGTCATTGGCGACCGTGACATTGAGTCCCGCACCTTGCAGAATCTCCATTGCCACCTGCTGGTTGATTTCATTATCCTCTACCAAAAGCACCTGAGCCCCTTGGATGCCCTTCAAATCTTCAATTTCTTTCTTTCTTTCTGCAACCCGAGATCTCTTGGGTATCCCTTCGCCAAATGCTTGCATGATCGTATCAAAAAGAACCGATGGACCAATCGGTTTGATCAGAAAACCGTCCAGCCCTATTTGTTCGATCTGTTGCATGAGTTCCTCGCGTCCATAAGCGGTCACCAGGATAATGCTCGGGATCTTTCCCAGGTTCTGGTGGTTTTTGATGTGTTCCGAGGCTTCGAGACCATCCATCCCCGGCATTTTCCAATCCATCAGCACCAACTCATAGGGCTGATCCGTATCGGCTCTCTGAATTTCTTCCAGTCCCTCCTCTGCCGAAGCCGCCAAAGTGACTTCAAAGGAAAACGATGCCAATATGTCCTGCAGGATGTTCCTGGAAGTGACACTGTCATCCACCACCAGGACCTTCATACCGCGCAGGTCCGTCGATGGCACCAGACGTTTTTTAACTGTTTCCTTTCCCAGCCCAAATTTGGCCGTAAAGCTAAAGGTCGTGCCCTGACCGGCTTCGCTTTCCACCCAGATTTCTCCGCCCATCATATTGACCAAGCGTTTGCTGATGGTCAGTCCAAGGCCCGTTCCCCCGAATTTGCGGGTCGTGGATGTGTCCGCCTGGCTGAAGGATTGAAACAGTTTACCGATCTGATCCTTCGTCAGTCCGATGCCGGTGTCTCGAACGGAAAACTTTATCGTTAATCCAGTCTCAGTTTGCTCCAACAATTCAGTAGAAACCACGATTTCACCGGACTCTGTAAATTTGACGGCATTGTTGGCCAGGTTGATCAGCACCTGCCCCAACCGCAACGGATCTCCCACCAAAAACCGCGGAACCTCCCTTGCCGCAGCAAACAGAACCTCAAGCTCTTCTTTTTCCTGGCCTTGACCGTTACCAGATTGGCCAGGTTACCCAGGACGTCGTCCAGATTGAACTCCACCGTCTCCATATCCAGCTTGCCGGCTTCGATTTTGGAGAAATCCAGAATGTCGTTGATGATGCCCAACAGCGAATTGGCCGAAGATTGAATCTTGTTCAAATAATCCTGCTGTTTAGGCGTCAGCTCGGTTTTCAGCGCCAGATGGCTCATACCGATCACGGCATTCATCGGGGTGCGGATCTCATGACTCATATTGGCCAGAAAATCACTCTTGGCTCGGGTGGCTTCTTCCGCAGTCATTTTGGCTTGCTGAAGCTCCCGCTCGATGTCTTTCTGATGGGAAATATCCGTGGCCAGCCCACACATGGCGTATACTTCCCCTTTTTTATTGAACAGAGGAAACTTTTCGGTCAGGTGGATATGAATGTTGCCGTCCTGATGGGGGATGGGCACTTCCAAATGTATCGCTTCACCTGTGGCGATGACTTTCCGATCGACCTCCATTATTTGCTCGGCAATTTCGGAAGGAAAAATGTCCAAATCGGTCTTGCCGATGACATCTTCCTTTTTAATGTCAAAAGCTTCTTCAAAATATGAGTTGACCAGAAGATGCTGCCCTTGGGTGTTTTTAATAAATACCAGGCTGTGAACGCCATCGATAATCGCCTGCAGGCGGTCTTTAGCCTCCAGCAGGTCCAGTTCCATTTGCTTGCGCTCGGTGATGTCTTCAGTGGTATTGATGACTTCCGTTGGAGAGATGCCGGGTTCAGTTGGGTTAAAGAGCGATCGAACCAACATTGTTTTTCCACCGCTGATAGAGGTATATTCTGCTTCAAACTCGGTTTGCTCACCGGCAAGCGCGCCGAATACGGCAGCTCGCAATCCTTCATTTTTAGTTTCCTCCCGTAAATTCATTCCAATAATTTTTTCACGGGTTGATCCCATGATCTCAGCATGCCTATCGTTGCAGTCAAGAACGGTGCCGTCTTTGCCAACGTAAGTGATCCCGATAGGAGAATTACGAAAAATGGTGCGTAATTGAATTTCGCTTTCGCGCAGCGATTCCCGGATCTTCTTTTGTTCCGTGATATCTTCTTTGACGGCCACAAAATGGGTGATCTCACCGGCTTCACTTTTGATGGGTGAAATCGAAGCGCTTTCCCAAAATTCCTCACCGTTTTTGCGTTTATTTTTAAACTCACCGCGCCAAACCTTACCGGCAAGAATCTCTCCTGCCAGAGCTCCTGGTAATAGGATTTTGGGAAGATCGCCTAGACTTTAATACACTTGGATTCTGCCCGATGGCCTCTTCTGCGGTATATCCGGTAACTTCGCTGAATCTCGGGTTGACATATTCGATGGTGCCGTTTTTATCGGTAACCACCACCGACGCCGGACTGTTTTCAGTGGCCTGGGACAGCTTGCGTAATTCGGCGGTCCGTTCGGTAAACTTTATTTTAGGTTGTCTCTGGCACGCATAAGCACCGGCTGGTGCGTT
>CAVXXE010000067.1:0-10317 GCA_963765595.1 uncultured delta proteobacterium | reverse complement strand
AACGGCCAATCCGATGCCTTCGTTGCGGTTGTGAGCCAGTCTGGTGATGAGCTGGAAGTTCCGTGGATACATAGGCGGAAGCGGGCACGAGGAGGCACGGCAAATCGCCCTAGATTCCGAGGGGAATCTGGTCATTGTTGGGGACACTTCTTCAACTGAAGGCTCTTTTCCTGTGACATTCGGGCCGGACCTGTCGCACAACGGCGCCTCCTACTGATGCTTTTGTTGCCAAGGTGGATGCTCTGGGAACTTTCCTGCATTTTGCAGGCTACATTGGCGGTGAGGGCAGCGACCAGGGGCTGGGAGTCGCTCTAGATGCGGCTGATTCGGTGTACATCTCGGGGTTCACCGAGTATCGAAACGAAATATCGTCCGCAGAGACGGTTGGCTCTGATCTGACCTTCATTGCGGAGGGCGGCATGTTTGTCGGCGAGAGAGATCACTAGCTGAATGGAAGCTCCTCTGACTATGGGAGCCATATCGTGTGTTGAGCAGCAGGAAGTTGGTGAGGCAACGAGAGAATTCGAACGGTCGTAAGATGTGGCCGGTTGAGCTGAATATCGGCGCCTTTCTCCTCGTTTCCGAAACGAGGTCGCGCCAGACCTGACACATAATGATGTCATGACGCATTCGTGGCACGGGAACATGCCAGCAGTTAAACGCTGAAATTTGGGCGGCGAACCCGCGGGCAGCGCCCTCGAAGACATTGGCCGGAGTAGAATGCACTTGATTTCGGAGCGGGAACTTCTATATCACCGGGTACACAGACTCAGACCAGACAACCTTCCCGGTGAAGGTCGGGCCGGATCTCACGTACAACGGCGCAGACCGCGATGCATTCGTAGCAATGATCAAGGGAGACGGAACAGATCTGTTCTACGCAGGCTACGTCGGCGGAGCAGGCCGCGATGTAGGAAGTTCGATAACGGCCGATCCTGAAGGAACAGTTTGGCTCGTTGGTTCAACTGACTCCGATCAGACTTCCTTCCTGGTTCTTGGGCGGTCCAGATACGACATTCAATGGCGGGTACGAAGACGTGTTCGTGACGAAGTTAAGGTCCTACTTGATGATCTTCTCAGACGGCTTTGAATCCGGTGACGCGACGGCGTGGAGTGATCACGTTGGTGTCGATGACCATGGAGATACTCCTGCATTCGCTACGCCGGTGGACGTGCCTTCGGGATTTTGCACACAGTTTATAACCGATTTTGAGGTGGGATTAGAATAGATGGCACAGGCCAGTCGAAAGCGATTGCTCGCTTCAAGACATCATTTGGGTATCTTCTGAAATGCACCTCATCCTTTCGTTTATAAGCGAAATTTCAAGCATTGGGCTGATTTTAATCTAAAATCAAACTTTTGCACCGGTGCAAATCGGTTACCAATAAAGCTATTTAACAGGCTTTAATACGCGAAAAGTCCCTTTTCTTCTGAAATTTCTTGAATTGCAGGGAGGTAAAAAAACACCATTGTCCCTTTTCCTAACTCAGAGGTAATCGAAATCCAACCATCATGGTTTTTTATGATCCCATAGGCTGCTGCCATCCCAAGTCCCCGACCCTGAAATTTTGTGGTGAAAAAGGGTTCAAAAACACGTTTTATTGTTTCTTTATCTATGCCTTTGCCATCATCCTTGATTGTCAAGCTGACATATGGACCTGGTTTTAGACCTCCAAAGTCTTTTGAATTTACTTCGGTGATCTCAATGTTACGACCTATGATTCGAATACAACCAGTGCTATCAATAGCCTCTGATGCATTGGATATGATGGCTGACATAACCATTTGCATTTGAGTTAAATCGGCCTTTATATTTAAAATGTCATAAGGGATATCTGTCTCCACATCGATCGTAGACTTGGTATTGTATTGAATCAAAGGCAGTGTATTACTAATGAAATCAACGAGTGATATATCTTCAACCTGATATTTCCCTCCTCTGGCATAGGCTATCAGTTGATTGGTCAGTTGAGTCATCCGATGAATCGATTGTCTTATCGGACCAATGAATTTGTTAATTTTCTCATTGTCAGATGCTTCTAACCACAAAACATCAATATTTCCGACTACCACTGTAATGGCATTGTTGAACTGGTGAGCAATACCGCCTGCCATGGTAGCGATGGCTTCCATCTTTTGAACCTGTTGGAGTTGAGCTGCGAGTTTTATTTTTTCCGCCTCTGTCCGCTTTCGCTCAGCAACTTCTTTCTTCAAAGAATCATTTGTAGCTTTTAATATTCCCCGTTGCTCTTCGATGGTGGAATAGGCCTTTGAAAATCGAAAAGACAGAAAAAACGCCTGGGAAAATATAAAGACAAAAAGTCCGAATTGAATCATGTGTCCGGTCTTAACCAGGAGATTGGAATACAAAATATCATTGACAAGAGTTAGAAATAGAATCACAAAGCCCACCAGGAAGGCGAAAGCCCCCTGGCGTTTGTTTTTAAGGGCAAGATTGAGGATATAAAATCCATAGCCGGCTGCAAGGATGGTGAAAATCTGGAATAACGGTGCGGTGTGGGTGTAAAATTTAGCCGGAGTCAATAAAGCCGTGACCGAAAATAATACGCCGACAAAATTGATAATATAAATAGTCTTTTTTGAAAATTCTTTCGGGAATAAGGTTCTGACGTACCCAGCAAATGCAGGAACCCCAAGATAGAACGTCAAGTATGCAATTTTCGTGAGGATCGCCCAATCAAATGTTGGGAAAAGATCAATGATATATCTTTCCCCGGTTAAAAGACTTCTTGCTGCAATCAGAAAACAGAAAATTCCGAAATAAAGGGCGGATTTTTCTTTGTTTCTGAGAGCAAAAAAAACCAGGTGGTAGATTCCCATAATCAGGATGCTACCAATTAGAAAAAAGTTGAAATAAAGGGTGTTTTGCCTGACAGCCCGGATATCATCAGCTAAGCCTAAATGGATAGGTTCCCAGGCGCCGCCTTTACGGTGATGAAAATTTGAGACCTGTATGATCATATCCAGCCGGTCGGAGTCCGGCTTAAAATCGATAACATGCGGATAATACTGAGGTACGGTGGTATCGCGGGTTTTGCCCGGTATCCCAGCCGACGTTAACTGATTTCCATTTACATACACAGAAAAGGCCACCGCCATATCAAGGAACTTGAAAGCCATCCTTTCGCTTGTCTTACCCAGAAGTATCTTTAATCGATAGGTGGCGTAACCATCTCCGGCAATTTTCTTTCCGTTTACGTCAAAGCTGTTCCAATCTGCAGGAACCTCGATGAAACCACTGACAACAGGCGGATTTTCTGTTGTAAAATCATCTGGTTGCAACAAGGAATGCCAGTAAAACTCCCATTTTCCCGAAAGTGCCGCCGGTCCCATCCTTTCAAAATCCCAGGTGCGCAGATCAAGAACGCCATTGACAGCTTCAGGAGCTGTTGTTTCTGATATATTCTGTTTGCAGGAATTAAATGTTAAGATTACAAAAAAACTTACCAACATGAATAAGGTGGTGGTTATTGTTATTTTTAATTTATCCTCATTTAACATGGTCATCCCTAACAAGGGCTCATTTCATTGATTCTATTTGTGAGCACAGATGGGTTTATAAACTCATTTATCTGCCTATCTCCAAAAACAGTTATACTCTTCATTATAGTGCTTGGAGGGGAGAAGGTAATTTCCACCAGGCACTTCATGGATAGCCGGGATAATTTTTTACTCACTGGTAAGGTAATACATTTTTAAGAGGCTTGGCTCACATATCGCGCCAATCGTTTGCCCTTTTGCGCCATTTTTGATAACTTTCCAGTTTTCTGAGTTTAGTTTGAAGAAAGGTGGGTCTAAAATGGAAAAACAGCTCAGGGACGTAACACATCTTTTATCTCCAGCCGATATTCTGTGGAATATATTAATTGACTATGAGTATGACGCCGAATCTGTATTCCTGGAGGTGGGTATTGATCGTAAAATGATTTTAAAACCGGGGGTACGTATTACCCAAGCAAGGGTTGAAAGCCTTTGGTCTAAATTAGACGATCTTATTGACGATCCGTGTTGGGGGCTGCAGGGTGTAAAATTTTGGCACCCATCCCACTTTAATGCCTTAGGATATGCCTGGCTTGCCAGTGTTACGTTGCGCGAAGCGCTTCTTCGTGCCACCCGCTATGCTCACATTATCGGCCAAGATAGAAAAAATCGGCTGGAGGATACGGCTAAAGGGCTAACCATTACATTGTCTAATTCTTTGAAGCTGCCGGCCCTTATGGATATGTCAATGTCAATTTTGCTGTCTGCATGTCGGTTTAATTACGGGCAGGATTTAAACCCGGTAGAGGTCACTTTTATCCACGCTAAGCCTGACTGTGCTGAAGAATACGATTCCTATTTCAATGCTCCCGTTAAGTTTAACGCCGACACGGACTGTATTATCTTGCCGTCAGATGCTGTTGATAAGCGCCTATCGATCGGCAACCCAGAGCTCGCCACCCTTAGCGACCAATATATCATAACTTATTTAGCCGATTTGGATAAAAACAACATTATCCAGCGCGTTAAAGGCGCGATTATCGAAATGCTTCCTTCGGGCGGGGTTTCCGATGAGAAGGTGGCTAAAAGATTGAGCATGAGTACACGCAGCCTGCAGCGCAAACTTCAGGGAGCGCACACGACTTTTGGTAAGCTGCTGGACGAGGTGCGCCGGGAGATTGCAGAACATTACATTCTCGATTCATCCCTGAGTTTGGCGGAGATCGCCTACATTTTAGGATATTCGGAATACAGTTCTTTTTGGCGGGCTTATAAACGTTGGACGAAAGCTTCTCCAAGTGATATTCGAAAGTCAGAGCAGAATATTTATGAGAAGCATTAGTATTCGATTTTGGAAAATGCCTGTTTAATCCTTGGAAATAATTACTGTTGTGCATTCCACGAACCAATCCAAAAAATCAATGGGATCAGAATGTTAAGATTTGCTGGTCAAACCTAAAACACCCGCCATTGTATATTTCTCCTTCCCAACCCACATAAAAGGCTAAGTTTACATTGCCTGCTCCTAAAATGGGGAAATATATAGATTGCATAACAAAGTTTAAAGGGGTTATGATTTTCCCGCCCATCGAGCTACCACAATATGTTGTGGTGTTCGAAAGTCCCAGAATTTTTGAAACAATTAACGGATACCCGGATCAGTTAAGGGTCAACACCGGACAGGGGGCATTGAGAATTACAAATTGGGCCGTGTAGCGGAAAAGCAGCTTGCCCACCTTCGAAGGTCGCCGTACGCCCACGACCAAAAGTTGAGTGATAATATTTCTTGACAGCCAAGTGGGATCCTAGTATCTTAATTCCCACTATTGATTTTTTTTAGTTTTTGGACTCGTCAGCATGATGCCACTAATCGCAACTCAAAATAGATGGAGTCTTCGCAAGGAAATTTTTACTTATCTCAGCAATCAAATCGAATGTGGGGCCCTGACTCCAGGCTCCCTGATTAATGTGCGCAAATTGACCGAAGAGCTGAATGTTAGCCGCACACCGTTGCGCGAGGCGCTCGCCCAGTTGGAGATCCAGGGCCTGGTGTCCATTCTGCCCCAGCGCGGCGTCCGGATCAATGTCCTGATATATGAAGACCTTCTGGATCTCTTTGAAATTATCGGGGCGCTCGAGTCGCAGGCGGTTTTTACGGTTTTCGATCAGATCACGGATAATAAGATCAATCTGATGAAGCGCTTCAATCGAGCCATGGATCAGGCCATCGACAAAGGAAAAAGTCGAAATTTTCATGAAACCAATATTCTGTTTCATAAAGTCTTTCTTGATCTGTCCGGCAACCGGGAACTGACCAATTATGTGAGCAGCCTGAAGCTGAGATTATTCGGATTTGCGCTGAAAAGTTACCGTGATCGTTTTAAAAGGGCTATTGTCGCCGAACACGATGTGTTTATCGCGTTGCTAAAGGAAGGCGACCGAAAGTCCGCTGCGGACTATCTGAAAGACGTTCACTGGAAATTCAATTATCCTGATAATTTTATCCGACCCGATACAGTTAAAAACAGCAGGGCCGAAAACGTTTAATGTGGCTGCAACACGAGCAAAGAGGCTAAACACTAAACCAAACTAGGGAGACAAGAATGAGTAAATAAAAAATGACCTCGAGCGAAGCTTTTGTTGAAACCCCGGTCTGTGAAGAAATCAAGGTTGCCTATGGTATCGTGGGGCAGGCATACGAGGATCCCCTGGACATGTTTCCGGATGCAGGCATCCGCTTTATCGTTAAGAAAGAACGGCATTTATCAACACATATGCTTGCTTCTCTTAAAAACACGAATCAGCTTAACCGGTCTAAAGTCTTTTGCAGTTCCTTCTATTCAAGCGCTTAGCCCCTTTTTTTAACGCTTTTCACAAGGACGATCTAAAAAGTAGTCCACACGTACATTTGGAATGTTATTACGATAATCACTATAATTTAGGAGGTTAATTATGAGTAAAGTGAAAATGACCACCGAAGAGGCTTTTATTAAAGTTCTTCAGATGCATGGAATCGATAGCGCGTTTGGTATTATTGGTTCGGCGATGATGCCGGTTACCGACCTGTTTCCCAAAGCAGGAATCACTTTCTGGGACTGTGCGCATGAATTCAGCGCGGGTATGATGGCGGACGGGTTCACCCGCGCCTCGGGCAAGATGAGTATGCTGGTAGGCCAGAACGGCCCCGGTATCGCAAATTTTGTCACACCGGTAAAAACCGCTTATTGGAACCACACCCCTCTTTTACTGATCACGGCCCAAGCGGCAAATATGACCATGGGACAGGGCGGTTTCCAGGAAGTTCCGCAGATGGCCATGTTTGAGGACATGGTTGCCTACCAGGAAGAAGTACGCCATCCTGCCCGTGTGGCTGAAGTTCTCAACCGGGTGATCATGCGAGCCAAACGTGCCTCCGGCCCGGCCCAGATCAATATTCCGCGTGACTTCTGGACCCAGGTAATTGAGATCGAGCTGCCTCCCATTGTTGATTTTGAGCGTCCGGCGGGTGGCGAGGAAGCCATTGCCCGTGCAGCCGAACTTTTGTCCAAAGCCAAATTCCCTGTTTTGTTAAACGGCGGCGGCGTTGTGATTGGTGGCGCGATCAAAGATTCAATGGCGCTGGCCGAGCGCCTGGACGCCCCGGTCTGCTGTAACTATCAACACAATGACGCTTTTCCGGGCAGCCATCCGTTGTTCGTGGGCCCCTTGGGGTACAACGGATCAAAAGCGGGAATGAACATCATTTCCAAGGCGGATGTGGTCTTGGCCCTGGGTAACCGGTTGAATCCTTTCTCAACCCTGCCCTGCTACGGTATTAACTATTGGCCAACCGATGCGGCAATTATTCAGGTCGATATTAATCCCGATCGCATCGGCCTAACACACCCTATTTCCTTGGGTATCGTCGGAGATGCCGGGAAAGTAGCCGACGCCATCCTGAAACAGCTGTCTGATACGGCTGGTGATGCGGATCGTGAAAATCGCAAGGCAGCAGTAAAAAAAGCCAAAGCGGACTGGGATCAGGAACTGGCCACCATGGATCATGAAGAAGACGATCTCGGTACCACCTGGAACGAACGTTGTCAAAAGCGTGAACCCGAAAAAATAACGGCACGTATGGCCTGGCGTGCAATTATTGCTGCCTTACCCAAAGAGGCGATTATCTCCTCTGATATCGGCAACAATTGTGCCGTCGGCAACGCCTATCCGACCTTTGAAGATGGCCGTAAATATCTGGCGCCTGGTCTGTTCGGAAGCTGCGGCTATGGGTTCCCGTCCATCCTGGGCGCAAAAATCGCAAAACCCGACATACCGGTGGTGGGTTTTGCCGGTGATGGGGCCTTCGGTATCTCAATGAATGAAATGACCGCCTGCGGGCGCGAAGAATGGCCCGCAATCACCATGATCATTTTCCGCAACTACCAGTGGGGAGCTGAGAAACGGAACACCACCCTTTGGTACCACGATAACTTCGTTGGAACCGAGTTGTATACGAAGGTCTCCTACGCCGACATAGCAAAGGCATGCGGATTAGACGGTGTTCAGGCGACCACCATGGAGGATCTAACCGAGAAACTGAACATTGCCATCAAGGCACAGATGGAAGATGGTAAAACCACTTTCATCGAAGTTATGACCAACCAGGAACTGGGCGAACCGTTTCGTCGCGATGCCATGACAACACCAGTTTCTATTGCAGGGGTTGACAAGGCTGACATGCGTTCCCAAAAAGGTGCATAAGAGAGGATCAGTACTCACCAAGGCCGATGTATCGGGGGGTATGGTCGTTGACTTCTGTGACCATACCCTTGACACCGAAACCTATACTCACTAAATGCAAAATAAATCAATGGTGCCAATCCGGTCAATGTTATCGCCTTGGCACCCCCGCTGATCATATCAAAAGATGAAATCGATTGATTTTATAATATATTTGTTCAGGCAACACACAACCGATCCGTCCATTTTTGTAATAAATCGCAATTTATCCTGGTCGGCTTGGATTTTGAGTGCAGTTTATAGCTGAATTTTAAGGTGGGATTTAAATAGAGGATTCGGGCTGATTAAAAACGATTGCCTGGTGTAAGATATGATTTGAGTGTCTTTAACTTTAAGCCACTGTTATTATTGTAGATATATAGAAGATACCCAAACCGCTGCCATGAGAGCCGGAAATGATGATATCACAAGTTTTTTTAGCCCTTCAAAATTCCAGCTATGTTGGAGAGATATCACAAGATCTTCAACTGCCTAGTAGAAACGCCCTGTGTGAGCAGCCGAGTGGGAACACGGACTGACGCTAGAACGATAAACTTTCAAATTCAAATTATTGAACTCTGGTGAAAAAAGCGCACCCACCCGGTCTGTCTCTACGCAATTGTTTGGCTGGGAACCATCTCAAATTTCATGAAGTGCAACAACCTCATCATGAGTCTCCTGAAATACTTTGCGAATAGAACACGTTACCGAAATATTCATGTCTATCTCTATTTAAGAAAATCTTTGGTCTTGGTAGTTTCTTTTGAAGGTTTCCACCATGCGACTGTTTTCGGGATACTATTTCCATCCACAATTTGTCCCATCAATGGTATCAAAAATTGGATCTGAGCTTTGGGTGCTAAAGTCATGATCTGTTCCATCGGGTCATACCAGGAATGGCTTGCCAAATCGAACGTACCATTATGGATCGGAACCAAGACTTTCCCTTTCAAATCTTTGAATGCTTTCAGATTGTCTTCAGGCATCATGTGCATCGTTCTCCAACTTTTATGATAAGCTCCGCATTCCAAAAAGGTCAGATCAAAAGGACCATACTTTTCCCCAATTTCTTGAAAGCCTTCAAAATAACCGGAATCTCCGCTGAAATAAACAGTATGTTGGGGTGTTCTGATCACCCAAGAAGTCCATAAAGTTTTATCTGAAACAAAAAGACCTCGTCCAGAAAAATGTTGAGCAGGTGTCGAAATCAACTCAACGTTTCCAATTTGTGTCTTTTCCCACCAATCCAGTTCCCTGATTTTTTCTAAAAGAACGCCCCAAGAAATTAAAGTTTCTCCGAGGCCTAAGGGAACAAAAAAATATTTTACTCTATCCTTTAACTGAAGGATAGTATCATGATCCAGATGATCAAAATGGTTGTGTGAAATCAATACTCCTTCAATGGGTGGTAAATCCTCCATTTTGATGGGTACAGGATGAAATCGTTTAGGCCCAACACATTGAAACAGGGAGACTCGTTCACTAAAGACAGGGTCCGTCAGCCAAACTTTCTCTCCTATTTGGAGCATAATAGTGGAATGCCCTATCCGAACAAATCGTAAGGCTTGGTCATCTTGTATAAAAAAATCTGTTCCTGTCAGCCGTCGAATTGGGGGCGCCTCTTGTGGAACAGGATCCACTCTTTTACTAAGAAGCATATATTTAAATGCTGCTCGCCATGCCGCCCCAACATCATATAAGTCTCTTATGGCATTATGAAACTTTCCATTCTGGTACTGTGGTGAATTTTCCATTCGTTCTTGAGGAGTCAGATTCGGATTTTTTCCATAACTGGGACAGTACATAAAAATGATTCCTATCATGATTAAGGTGAGGAAATATTTTAATTTCTGGGTTTCTTGAACTTCCATAAGCGGGAACCACAAATAGATTGAGTTGATCTTAAATTCGGTCAAATTTAAGATATGCTCTAAAATTGCCCCAAATTTGACGGAACTCCGGGTAAATGTATCTTGCCATTATCATAACTTACTGAAAATGTTAGATTTCAAATGGATATCACAAAAATTCAGTTGATGTCAAATGCTCAGGTTTAT
>CAVXXE010000066.1:0-18229 GCA_963765595.1 uncultured delta proteobacterium | reverse complement strand
CCCGGATAGAGCGACATTGACTGTTGAATAGTGTGGTTGTCGCTTTGCTCTGTCATTTTTTATGATCTTTTTTGATCGACTGGTCGCTATGCCAGCCAGAGGCTGGGCTGAAACCCGAACACTGACACCTGAAACCTTACGTTCTTTATAACATGATGAAAAACCAGTCGATTCGAATAACAGGTGCCCGTCAGCACAACCTTAAAAACCTGGATCTAGCCATCCCGCTGAATCAGATTACCGTCGTTACCGGCGTCAGCGGGTCGGGCAAGTCGTCCCTGGCTTTTGACACCCTGTATGCCGAAGGCCAGCGCCGTTATGTCGAAACCTTCTCACCGTATGCACGGCAATTCATGGATCGCATGGATCGCCCCCAGGTGGATAAGATTGAAGGCATTCCGCCGGCCATTGCCATCGACCGCAAGGACCCGGTCCGGACCTCGCGCTCGACGGTAGGCACCATGACCGAAATAACAGATTATGTCAAACTGCTGTACGCACGGCTCGCACAGCTCCACTGCCGGTCATGCGGCAAGCCCGTGCTACCGGAGACGCCGGCCCATATCTGGGACCTGTTGCTAAAGCGTCGGGCAGAAACAGCCGTCGTCATCACCTTTCCTTACCTGATTAACGGCGCCTCCATAGACCAGATAAGGGGATCGCTAAGGCAGATGGGCTTTGATCGACTGTTCTTTAAAAACCAAATCATCCCCTTGGAAGACTGGCAGCCCGAAAGCCGCCAAAAAGAGATACCGGTGCTGGCCGATCGGTTGATACTAGGCCCCAAAGACAAAGAGCGGGTGCTGGACTCCCTTGAGCTGGCCTTCCGCTTCGGCGGCGGACGTCTGGATGTCTGGCTGGGACCGGATGGGCATCATGCCTTCAGCACCCTTCTGGCGTGCGCCCATTGCAACATCGTATACAGCGCACCGATGCCCAACCTTTTCTCGTTTAACAGCCCCATGGGCGCATGTGACACCTGTCGCGGTTTTGGCCGCACCATTGGCATTGACATGGATCTCGTCATACCGGACCACTCCCTCTCCCTGGCAGACGGCGCCATCAAAGCCTTCGGTAATCCGGACAACGATCGCATGGAATTTGCAGACCTGATGGATTTCTGCCGGCGTCAAAAAATTCCGACGAATATCCCTTATAAAAAATTGAAGGCCGCCCACAGAAATGCCATTATTAAAGGGACCTCCGACTATTATGGCATCGAGGGGTTTTTCCGCTGGCTGGAGTCCAGGTCCTACAAAATGACGGTGCGGGTATTTCTGTCCCGCTATCGCAGCTATGACATCTGCCGCGAATGCCGCGGCACGCGCTTTAAAGATGAGACCTTGCTGTACCGACTCGACGGCCGGAACATCGCGCGGATCTATGCCATGAATGTTGAGCAGGCCCATGATTTTTTCGAGATGTTGCCGGTACCTCCCCGGGATGAAGCCGGTCAACTGATATTGGCGGAAGTCCGCAATCGCTTGAATTATCTCAGAGATGTCGGGTTGGGATACCTGACCCTCGATCGTCAGTCCCGCACCCTTTCCGGCGGCGAGGTCCAGCGGGTTGCGCTGGCATCCGCCCTGGGCTCTTCCCTGGTCAATACCCTCTATGTGCTGGATGAACCCAGCATCGGCCTGCATCCCCGGGACAACCATCGGCTTATCCGCATATTGAAAGGGCTGCGCAATTTATCGAATACCGTGGTGGTGGTCGAGCATGATCCGGAAATCATTCGCGAAAGTGACTATCTGCTGGATCTGGGACCAAAAGCCGGTGAACAAGGCGGGGAAATCATGTATTTCGGCCCCACCGCCGACGTCAACGGATCTCTCACCGGGCAGTATCTGAAGGGTCGACGCAAAATCCCTGTCGCCGGCCGGCGGCGCAGTCCCCGCAGCAATCGCTGGTTGGCTATCAAAGGGGCAGCCGCAAACAATTTGAAAAAGATCGATGTTCAGATCCCCCTGGGGTTGTTTGTCTGCTTAACCGGTGTGTCCGGATCGGGCAAATCGACCCTGGCGGAAGATATTCTATATAAAGCCGCCAAAAAATCCCTGGGAAACCACGAGGGTCGTCCCGGTGAACACACCGCCATCAAGGGCATGGATCATATTGATGATGTCGTGCTGGTCGACCAGCGGGCCATCGGCCGCACCCCCCGGGCCAATGCATTGACCTACACCAAAGCCCTGGATCCGATTCGCCGGCTGCTGGCAGATACCGCCGCAGCGAAGGCCGCCAATTTCGGTCCCGGTCACTTCTCCTTTAATGTGGCCGGTGGACGCTGCGAAACCTGTAAAGGCGAA
Source organism: uncultured delta proteobacterium (assembly GCA_963765595.1). Classification (GTDB taxonomy): domain Bacteria; phylum Desulfobacterota; class Desulfobacteria; order Desulfobacterales; family JAFDCJ01; genus JAFDCJ01. Next base: position 15,917 of record CAVXXE010000066.1, on the reverse strand, counting down.
GGATTCGAGAAGGTGGAAATGCAGTTTCTTTCCGATGTGTTCATTCTGTGTCCGGATTGCAAAGGCAAGCGCTTCAAACCCGACGTATTGGATGTCTGCTACCGGGGGCGCAACATCGACGACATTCTAACCATGACGGTGGACCAGGCCCTGAGGTTTTTCGAAACCAATAAAAAGGTAGTATCGGCGCTCCAGCCGCTGGCCGATGTGGGCCTCGGATATATCCGACTGGGCCAGCCAATAAACACCATGTCCGGCGGTGAGGCCCAGCGTCTCAAACTCTCCCGCTATGTCGGCAACGGTTCCGGTAATCTTTCGCGCAAATTGTTCATATTTGACGAACCCACCACCGGGCTTCATTTTGATGACATCGGCAGGCTGCTGGCCGCTTTACAGCGTCTGGTCGACAGCGGCAACACGGTCCTGGTGATCGAACACAACATGGATGTCGTTAAAACCGCCGACTGGGTCATCGATCTGGGCCCTGAAGGAGGTGATGCCGGTGGTTATGTGGTGGCCACCGGACCACCGGCAGAGGTGGCCAAAAATAAAAAATCGCACACCGGCCGTTTCTTAAAAGCCTATCTAAAAGGAAGGGGACGGTTGAAACGTCAAAACGCATCGCCCGCCGGTGTGGCCGAGTCGGTGGCATCATATTCAGAACCGACGATCTTTGATGCCATCACCTTGAAAGGCGCCCGCGAACACAACTTAAAGGATATCAATCTGACCTTGCCCCACAACGAAATGGTGGTGCTGACCGGAGTATCCGGTTCGGGAAAATCTACCCTGGCCTTTGATATCCTTTTCGCCGAAGGCCAGCGCCGCTATCTGGAAAGTCTGGCACCCTACGTTCGTCAGTACATGAAAATCCTGGAACGGCCGGATGTCGATCTGGTGACCGGCCTGGCCCCGACGGTGGCCATTGAACAGCGAACCAGCTATGCCAGCCGCCGGTCCACCGTGGCCACCCTTACCGAAATCTACCATTACCTGAGACTGCTGTATAGTAAACTGGGAATCCAGCACTGTCCGGGCTGCGGCCGCCGATTGACAGCCCAGACCCAGGCCGCCATTGTCGATCAGATCCGCCGACGTTACCCCGATACCGCCACCACGGTGCTGGCGCCCAAGGTATTCGGCCGCAAAGGCTTTCACAAGGATGTGTTTGCCCGGGCCCTCAAAAAAGGATTCAAAAAAGCCCGCATTGACGGCAAAATAACGCCATTGAAGGAAGGCCTGGCCTTGAGCCGCTATCGCGAGCACAACATCGATCTGGTCATCGGACGCCTTACGGATGGGGATCCGGAACCGCTGGTAGACCGGGCCCTGCAAGAGGGGGACGGCAGCCTGGTGATTTTAGACCGTCTCGGCAACGAAGACGTTTTCAGTCTGCACGGCATCTGTTCCACCTGCGGCATCGGCCTTGAGAGCCTCGATCCCCGTCTGTTTTCGTTTAACAGCAAGCAGGGGGCCTGCACACAATGCGGCGGGCTGGGAAGCATCGGGGAACCGGAGGATGAAGATACCGCCGCTGTGAAGATCTGCCGGCAATGCGGCGGCAGCCGGTTGAAGCCCCAGGCCCTGGCAGTCAAAGTCAACCAATATGCGATCTGGGATCTGGTGCAAAAACCGGCTCGGGAAGTATATGGGATCATCAAAAAACTAACCTTCAACGCCCATGACAAACCGGTGGCCGAACCCATAGTGGCCGAGCTGCTGACCCGGCTTTCGCTGCTGAATCAACTGGGGTTGTCCTATCTTTCCCTGGCTCGCAGCGGGAATACGCTTTCCGGTGGCGAAGCCCAGCGCATCCGTCTGGCCGCCCAGCTCGGATCGAACCTGACCGGGGTCTGCTACATTCTGGATGAACCCACCATCGGCCTGCATGCCAGGGACAACCGTATCCTGATCGATGCCCTCAAGACGTTGCGGGACCGGGGTAACACCATTCTGGTCGTTGAACATGATGAAGAAACCATCCGAGCCGCCGACACCATTGTCGATTTGGGTCCTGGGGCCGGACAGGACGGCGGCCAGGTGACGGCCAAGGGCAGCCTTTCCGATTTGAAAAAAGTCCCCCTGTCGGTGACCGGGGCCCTGATTGACGGTCACCGCAAAAAAATAACATCGCGCCTGAGGCCCTACAAAAAAATGCCCGGCATCTCAATTCGGGGGGCCGCTGTGAACAATCTGAAACAAATTAAGGTCGATCTTCCCCTGGGTTGCCTGATTTGCGTCACCGGTGTGTCGGGTTCGGGGAAATCCAGCCTGCTCAAGGAAACCCTCTATAGAGGTTTGCGCAACCGGCTGTTGAAGCAGCGTCGCCCGGCCGGTAAATGCCAGGATATCACCGGCTGGCAAACCCTCACCCGCGTGCTGGAAGTCGACCACAGTCCCATCGGCCGCACACCGCGCTCCGTGCCGGCATCCTATGTGGGATTTTTATCGGAAATCCGTAAACTTTTCTCCCTGACGCCCACGGCCCGTGCCAGAGGATATTCAGCCGGTCGCTTTTCATTTAATGTCGCCGCGGGCCGCTGCCAGACCTGCAAAGGACAGGGGCGGCCCAAAGTTGAAATGAGCTTTTTACCCGATGTGTATGTCCTCTGTGAGGTCTGCCGGGGAAAACGATTCAACAGCGAAACCCTGGCTGTTCAGTATCGAGGCCGGAATATCTCTGAAATCCTTGAGATGACGTTCGCCGAAGCAGCCCGTTTTTTTGCGGCCATTCCCACCATTCGGCGCGCCGCACAGTTTGTCTGCGACGTCGGTTTGGGTTATCTGTGTCTAGGGCAGCCCAGTCCTACCCTTTCCGGTGGTGAGGCCCAGCGCATTAAGCTGGCCCAACAACTGGTCAAACGATCCAACGGTCACACCCTGTATGTCCTGGACGAACCCACCACGGGGCTGCACATGGCCGACGTTCAGCGCTTGATTGACGTCTTCCAAAAGCTGGTGAATGAAGGCAACACCGTGGCCGTCATCGAACACAACATGGAGATCATCCGCGAAGCCGACTATATCATCGACCTGGGACCTGAAGGCGGTGATGAAGGCGGACGGGTGGTGGCCGCCGGATCACCCAAGGAGCTTCTCAAAGCCGTCACAAAATCCCACACGGCGAGGTGGTTTAAGAAGTACTTAGGAGGCAATTAGGCCCATAAGCCCTTTTTGCTGACAACATGTTGTAGGTAACGTAAGGTTTCAGCAATTAATTAATTTTCAAATAACAAAACACAAATACCAAACAAATCACAATGACCGAAATTCAAAATCCCAAACAATTGGCTTTTGATCTTATTTGAGATTTGGATTTTGAAGTTTGGAATTTATTTGCCCAATTTTAAGATCAGGTGGTGCTTGTAATTTGTTATTTATGGTTAATCTGGGGTAGGGAATCATTAATTGATTCCAAGAATAAAGGCCAATTAGGCATAGCAAATCACGTTCAAGTGTCCGCCCAGTCCGCGGATAAGCTTTAGTTCGCTGCGACTGCATTTTGTGGTATATTCGTCGGTAGGTAGTCTTATATAAAATCGATCCACCACAGGCGGACTTTAAATATTCAATATACGGGGAGCCACCATGTCCAAAAAATATGAAGTGAAAACTGCCGACCTCCGATGTATCTGCAACCCCAGGGTTTTTAAGTTCAAAAATACTTCCCGGGTCAAGCCCCTAAGCGAAGTCATCGGTCAAAAGCGGGCGGTACAGGCCATCGACTTCGGGCTGAATATGAAGAGCCCCGGATACAACATCTTTGTTAGCGGTCTCGAAGGCACGGGAAAATCCACCATCATTAAAGATCTTGTTACCAAACATGCGAAAACCCTGGCCGAACCGGATGGCTGGTGTCTGGTCAATAATTTTAAAGATCAATTCCGTCCCAAAGCCATCGCGGTTTCCAGTGGACAAGCTGTCCAGTTCAGCAAAACAGTGAATAAATTCATCGACGATTTAAAAAAGGATTTGCCTGCAGCATTTAAGAGCAAATCATATTTGAAACGGCTGTCCGTCATTAACAAAAGATATTCGGAGAAACAAAACCAGCTGTTTCAAAAAATCGAAAAGTTTGCCGCGCACAAAAACCTTCAAATTGTTAAATCTGAGGATGAGTTTGAAACGATTCCCGTGGTGGACGGCAAACCGCTGACTACCGAAGATTTCACAAATCTTTCAAAACGAAAAAAGGCTGCAATTGAAGAAAATATCCGCCTGGTCCATTCTCAGATAGCAAATGCATCCGTGGAAGTCGATAAATTGAAATATGCCCAGCACACGGATATCGAAAAATTGATGGATGAAACCACCCTGTCTGTCCTAAAATCCCGTCTGGAAAAAATCAGGTCCGAATTTCAAGATAACCGCAGCATTCTCACCCATCTGGCTGAAGTTGAACAGGATATTGTCGAAAACGTCAATTTGTTTATGCCCTCAGGGGAAACCAGCACCGGCGAGGAGACTATTTTTACTTCGCCGCAAAATTCCAAACTTCAGCGCTATCGCGTGAATATTTTAACAAATCAGGAACCGATAAAGGGGTCGCCGGTTATCTTCGAAACCAATCCCACCTATCACAATGTTATGGGTCGCATCGAAAAACGTGCGTATATGGGAACGGTGACGACGGACTTTACCATGGTTCAGGCCGGCTCTCTTTTAAACGCCAACGGCGGCTTCCTGATAATGGACATGGAATCTTTACTGAAGAACCCCTATGTCTGGGAAGCACTCAAACGCGCCTTGCAGACCAAATGCCTTTACATCGAGGATATTACCGAGGAGACCGGATTTGGTACGGTTTCCCTGCGGCCGGCGCCCATCCCCCTGGAAGTCAAGGTGATATTGCTGGGTAGCTATGACAATTTCGAAGTCTTGCAAAACTATGACCCGCGATTTAACAAGATCTTCAAGGTGCGGGCGGATTTTGATTCCGAAGTCCAAAAAAGCCCGGACACGGTTCAGCAATATGCGCGCTTTATTGCCCGGGTTTGCAAAGAGGAGGGGCTTCTGCCCTTCACCCCCAAAGGAGTGGCCACCATCGTGGAGTACGGCGAAAAATCCGTATCCGATAAAGACAAGCTCTCAATCCGATTCGGTCCTTTGCTGGGCGTTTTAAAGGAGGCGGACTATTGGGCGCGCAAGAACAAGGCCAGGCTGATTTCCGATAAATATGTCGTCAAGGCCTTTCACGAACACCGCTTCCGTTACAATCTTTATGAAGAAAAAATCCACGATTCCTACCGCGATGGGACCATCATGATCGATGTCGATGGCGCGATCACCGGTCAGGTCAACGGGCTGGCCGTCTATCAGATCGGCGATTTCTCATTCGGTCGTCCATTGCGCATTACAGCCGAAACCTTTATGGGTAAAGAAGGCGTCATTAATATCGAACGAGAAGTTAAATTAAGCGGCAAGACCCATGACAAGGGGGTGTTGATTCTCTCCGGATACCTCGGCAGAACATTCGCCCAGCAGTATCCGCTGAACCTGGCCATCAGCATCACCTTTGAACAGAACTACAGCGGCATCGATGGTGACAGCGCCTCGTCCACCGAGCTGTATGCCATTCTTTCCAGCTTAGCGGGCATCCCCGTCAAACAGGGGATTGCCGTCACCGGTTCCGTCAATCAAAAAGGAAAAATCCAGGCCATCGGTGGCGTCAATCATAAGATTGAAGGCTTTTTCGAGGTGTGTAAAACCAAGACCCTTAGCGGGACCCAGGGGGTAATCATACCCCGGGCAAACACCAAAAATCTCATGCTCCGAAAAGAAGTCGTCAATGCCGTCAAACGGCGTAAGTTTCATGTCTATCAAATTTCAACGGTGGAAGAAGGCATCGAAATATTAACCGGCGTGCCGGCGGGAAAAGCAGATAAAGACGGCAAATACCCCGAGGGAACCATATACGGGGCCGTCCAGAAAAAACTGGCGCATTATTTCGAAAAATCACAACGTCTGAAAAAGAACTAAAATGACCCGCGACACGTAACTCGCAACGCGTATGACCATACTGAACCAAATACCGGCGCTGCTCCGGGTGACCATCGTATTTGTGCTGGTGCTCATCGCCATCCGCAAAAAGCTGTCACTCGGAAATGCCTTTCTGCTTGGCGCTCTGGCTTTAGGTGTCCTTTTTGGGGAAAGCCCTCGAACCATAGCAAGCTCAGTAGTTGCATCCCTGCTGGACCCGCGAACGGTAACCCTTGCACTCATTGTAGGTCTCATCCTGATTTTGAGCAGCAGCATGGAAAAGGCCGGGCAAATGCAACGTCTTTTGACCAGCTTCCAGGGATTGGTGACCAGCCCGCGTCTGAATCTAACAATCTTTCCGGCGCTCATCGGACTCCTTCCGATGCCGGGTGGTGCAGTGTTTTCCGCCCCGATGGTCAAAGAGCTCGGTGCTCGATCGAAGCTTAGCGGCGGTCAGCTCAGTTTTGTCAACTACTGGTTTCGCCATATCTGGGAGTACTGGTGGCCGCTGTACCCGGGTGTGCTTCTGACGGTGGTCCTGGCCGATATCAATCTTTCCGTTTTTGTTTTGTCTATGGCGCCGTTGACTCTGGCTGCCATCATGCTGGGACAGGGCGCCATTAAAGTCATCGCAGACTTAACGCCGCAGGGAGCCCAGCAGCGGCGTCCGCCGATCATTCCCTTTTTAAAAGAGCTCACGCCGATACTGATTGCGATTTTACCGGGATTGGGCGCCGGATGGCTTCTTTCAAGGCTCTTCCCTGACTTCCCCGTCGGCAAGGAAGCGGGGCTGATTGCCTGCCTGGCTGCGGCCATTTTTTGGGTATGGCAGAAAAACAAGTTTAGCGGCCGGCAGATAGGCGCGGTAGTGCTCGACAAACATCTCCTGGCGATGTTTTATATGGTGGCTGCAATATTCATTTTTAAGGGAATATTATCAAACGGTCAGGCTGTTAATGCCATCAGCCACAATTTGGTCACCTTGAAAATACCCCTGTTTTTCATCATTGCGCTGTTGCCCTTTATGGTGGGGTTGATCGCCGGCATCGCCATCGCCTTTGTGGGCAGTACATTTTCTATCTTGATTCCGATGATCCATTCAATGGGCGAGACCCAGCACATGCTCGCTTATATTATGCTGGCCATGGTTTGCGGGTTTGCCGGTGTACTTTTATCTCCGCTGCACTTGTGCCTGGTCCTATCCAATGAATATTTCCAGACCAACTTGTCTTCTGTATACAGGCACCTTTGGTTTCCGTGTATGGGCCTGGTTTTATCCGCCATCGGATATTTTGGGGTGTTACATTGGGGCCGCAGCCTGTTCGCAGCCGCATTCCCATGATTTTTTCTTTGTGGCTATGGAATTCGACCCGATTGACGCGTAATACGATTGTCAGAGATCGGTTAGGGCACTTTAACCGGGAACCCCTGCCCAGACCTGATTTCAAGAAGATGCGGCCACAGCATATGTTTTTAATAGCAGCGGGTTGATCTCCTTGATAACGGCTGTCGCACTCTCCGAGGCGTAGGCTACGAGCCCGCTTCCAGCCCGTAGGCTTCATAGGCTTACAGGCCGGAGGGGAGGCCAGGGCGGGCGTGAGAGTTGAACCGCTCACCCTAAATTAGAACATGCAAAAGAAAAACCCATACGGAGAATCGCTTAAAGAACAGTTGCTGGCCGGCGCCCGGGATCGTCTCCACAACTTTTTGCTGGCCGACGGTGCGGTCCGCGGGGTAATCATGAACGGCACGCGGATGGTCAACGAAATGCGGGCCAACCACGACCTGGGAATTCTGGAGACCCTGGTGCTGGGCCGGGCCTATTTAGGCGCCGGCTTAATGTCGGCAAGCTTGAAAAGCAATGACCGGATCGCCATTAAATTTGATTGTTCGGGACCGATTAAAGGGCTGGTGGTAGAAGCCAATGCATTTGGCGAGGTGCGCGGTTATCTGAAAAACGTCCCCATTCCGATGGATAAACCCATGAAAGATTTTAACCTGTCGCCATTTTTCGGCGCCGGTTTTCTTTCCGTGACGAAGTATTTAGAAGATGCCAAACAACCTTTTACCGGCAAGGTCATGCTCAAATACGGCAACATTGCCAAAGACCTTGCCAACTATTACCTCACCTCCGAGCAAATTCCGACGGCCTTTAATCTGAGTATAAAATTCGATAAAGCGGGTCGGGTCAGCGGGGCCGGGGCGGTGTTTCTACAGGCCATGCCCGGGACCGCTGAAGATTTGGCCGCAGGCCTGGAAGAGCGGGTCGTCAACCTGCCCTCTCTCGGAGAAGTATTTACCGCTGATATTGATCCTGAAACCCTCATCGACGAGGTTTTCAGGAAATATTCACCACGCTTTTTAGCCGATCACCGCATCGAGTTCATGTGCCACTGCAATCATAATCGGGTGCGCAGCCTGTTAATGCTGCTTCCGGTCGCGGATCTCAAAGACATCCGGGACAACGGACCTTTTCCCGTTGAAATGCGCTGTCATTTCTGCAATACGGCCTATCATTTCACGGAAAAGGATATCCGCCAAATTTATGGGCAGCGCTATCCGAATAATTGACCTTGCTAATAAATTGCCTCTTCCGCGTCGTCCTACTGGCTTTTCTGCTTCTTCATTTGCTGGACCATTTCATCCACCGATCGACCGGTGGGTGCCATGGCCACAGGGTTTACTTCCAGCAAGCCTTCCCAGGCTTTTACGGCACCGTCCGTATCTTGGAGGTCATGCAGAAGCACAATGCCTTTGTTCATCCGAGAAACCTCATGCTTGGGATCCGCCGCGATGGCTTTATCGAATGCCTTTATCGCTTCCTGCGGGTTGCCGCTGCGCCGATACATAACCCCCATATCGGTCCAGACATTGGCATTGTCCGGGTTGATTTCCAGAGCCTTGCGGTAGGCAGCGATTGATTTTTCGTATTGTTTCGAATCAAAATAAGAGTTTCCCAGCTCGATCCAGGCCTCGAGATTGCCGGGATTGGCCCGGGTTTCCTTTTCAAGCGCAGCTATCATACTTGATTTGTCGGGGTCTGCTGCCTGTGTGGGGGCGGGTGCAGGCCGTCCGGGCATTTGCGCTGGATCGGATTTAAACACGCCGAACATCACGCCCCCAAAAAAACCCACCGCCAGGGCCAGGAGGGCAACCAGCCAGAATGTTTCTTTGCGAACATATTGTCCATCGGCATTTTTTGATTGTTTTGCCATCGGTCCTCCAATGTGAGTTTGCAGCTCAGTCCATCGATTTTCAAGTGCAGTGACATGTAATTATTGACGGGTAAAATCGAGACTGTTGGAGATTTAGCCTAAGTTGTTCAGGCGTCAGTGTTCAGCCCCGCCGCAGGCCTGAAAAACGGCCAATCTGATCAAAAAATAAACTTTGTGGCTTCATACTTACTATTAGCGACTGTGGGAGCGGCTTTCCAGCCGCGATCATGCAATAATGGCTATAGAGCACCTTCTTTCGCGGCTAAAAGCCGCTCCCACGAGGAGTTCATGCAAATTTAATGACATTGATCCTTAATTTCAGGTAGTTTCATATTGGGTCAATACCGTTCAGTATCAACACCTTTAAACTAACACCGCCGGAAAAGAAGTCAATGACACGCCGTTTTTTGACATCTCCTTTACAATACTTAAATTGTTCCTTAATATTAACTCTTTGGCCTTTGACCGCGAAATTAGTCGAATAGACGCAGAAGGAACAAATCATGGGATTATTGAAACTGAAATCCTGCTTAAATATATTGGGAATTTTGTTGGGCATTTTAAGTTGTGCCATGATTTCGCAGGCCGCTGGGTTAAGCGCGGCGCATCGCCTTCAAATTGAATTGATTCCAGGTGCAAAGAAGTTAATCGGCCAAAATGACATCACCATCAAAACCGATGGGACTGCGGTCCTTGAATTTCGCCTTACTAAACGAGCTACCCGTATCGAAGTGCAAGTTAACAAAAATTCGCGAAATTTCAATTTTGAAAACGACCGCCTGCGGCTAACGCTCAAACCCTCTGAAATATCCCGCGAAGTGCAGGTTACCATTCACTATTCGGCCACTTTCGACGACCCCGTTCCGATGCACCCCATAAACATGGATAATCCCGGTTTCGGCGTTACGGCGACCATCTCGGAAAAGGGCAGCTTTTTGCTGGCCGGAGCCGGTTGGTACCCGGAACTTGTGGACAGCACGGCAAGTTACAAGGTGACGGTCACGGCACCATCCGGTCAGATTGCGGTGACGGCGGGCCGATCACTGGGTCATCGAACCAAAAATGGGAAAACCGTATCCGATTGGGAGGTAAAATATCCGGTAGAGGGCCTATCCCTTTCCGTCGGCGGGTATGTGGTTGAAGAAAAATCTGTGGGCGATGTAACCGTGGCGACTTATTTGCTGCCACCTAACCGGCATTTGGCGGCAGCATATCTGGAGGCCAGCGCCGGTTATCTATCGCTTTATTCGGATCTTTTCGGTGCGTATCCCTTTCAAAAGTTCGCCGTCGTCGAAAATTTCTTCCCCACCGGATTCGGCTTTCCTTCCTACACGCTCTTGGGAGGCAGGGTGCTGCAGCTGCCGTTTATCCTCCGCACCAGTTTGGGTCATGAAATCGCTCACTGCTGGTGGGGCAACGGGGTTTATGTGGATTCCACCCAGGGCAACTGGAGTGAGGGCTTGACCACCTATGTGGCGGATTATCGGTTCAAAGAAATGAAATCCCGAAAGGCCGCCCGGGATCACAGGCGACAATGGCTGAGAAACTATGCAACCCTGGTTGCACCGCAAAACGATTTTGCGCTGGACCGCTTTCAAAGCCGCTATGACACCGTCACGCGAACAATCGGCTATGACAAGGGTGCCATGGTTTTTCATATGATCCGGCAAACCCTGGGGGAAGATGCTTTCTGGGGGGCATTACGGGATATTTATCACAACTGCCTGTTCAAACGGACATCCTGGTCCGACCTGCAGCATGCATTCGAAACCCGCGGTAAACGGTCTCTGCAGGATTTTTTTGACCAATGGGTGTACCGCCGGGGGGCACCCCGATTTTCGTTGGATGGGGTTCGGGCCGAACACACCGGCAGCATTTGGCAAGTTAAAGGGCAAATCATTCAGCGTGAGCCCTATTTTAGTTTTCCGCTAAGGCTCGCGCTCCAAACCGGCAACCAAACGGCCATCCAAAAAATCTTTGTCTCCGGACGGGCAACCTCATTTGAGCTGAACAGTGACCATCGACCTCAAAAACTCGCAGCCGATCCCGCTGACGATATCTTCAGGCGGCTTTCCCCCTCGGAAATCCCGCCGGCCGTCAATGCCCTTAAAAGTTCGCCGGCGGTTCTGACCGTGCTATCCGCAGAACTGGACCCGGAACTGATGAAGGCGGCAGAAATACTTGCGCTTTCATTGGGATTGAAACATAATGAGTTCGTCACTGAAAGTCAGTTGGACCGCCAGATGCTTGCTGAAAATGACATACTGCTGATCGGTCTTCCCCGGCGCGATGATCTTTTGCAAAAAATGCCGGCTCGGGTCACTATCCGATCAGATTCCTTTTCGCTGAATGAAAAATTATATAAGAAACCCTTCGATACTTTTTTTGGTGTATTCGAACACCCCGAGACCGCGAATCGCATTGCAGCGCTGTTTTTGCCGTTATCACCTCATTTTGCCGACGTGGTGGCCCAAAAAATCACCCACTACGGAAAATACAGCTATCTCGCATTCCAAAGCGGTAAAAATCTGGCTAAAGGAATCTGGCCGGCGGAAACCTCTCCGCTGGTGGTTGAGTGGGACCAGGGGAAATAAGAAGGTGGAATGGGGAAGCGTGTTATGTTGCTGGATGCCGGATCAAGTCCGGCCTGACAGTCAGAAATTAAGCGCTTTTTGGAGGCAATATGAAGACGAAACGAATTTTTCTAATCATAATACCTGTGGTGGTAATCGTTGGAATGCAAGCTGGGATACAGGCCCATTTAGACCACCGCCTGTATGTTCTGCAGAACAATAAAGAAATACTATTGGCCGATGCAATTTCCGATCTCAAAAAAAATCGGATCATTCTGGTTGGCGAGCATCACACCAATCAAAACCATCACTTCGCCCAGCTGAATGTTATTCAATCGCTCAACGAGGCCGGTGTTCAGGTGGCCATCGGAATTGAAATGTTCAGAAACGACAGCCAGCAGGCTCTCGACCGGTGGGTTGCCGGTAACATCGGCGAAGCGGAATTCCAGGAAATCTATTACGATAACTGGACCTATCCCTGGTCGGCTTACCGGATGATCTTTGAATATGCCAAAAAGGAAAAAATACCAATGATTGGACTGAATGTCCCCAGGGAGATTACCCGTCAGGTGTCGCGCCAGGGATTCAACTCGCTTTCCGAAGAACAGAAAGGAAAGCTGGCAGACGTGAGCTGCAGGGTCGATAAAGAATATATGGACTACATTAAAAAAGCTTTCGGAGGTCATGGCCATGGCGAGCTTAACTTCACCTATTTTTGTGAAGCCCAGCTTGTCTGGGACAGTGCCATGGCGATCCATACCCTGGAATATCTAAAAAATAATCCGGATACCATCGTCATCCTGCTTGCCGGCAGCGGGCACGTTCGTAAAGGTGCCGTCCCGCGACAGATCCGCCTCCGCTCGGAAATACCTCACGCAGTTATTTTGCCGGAAGTAGAGGGCATGATCGACCCTGAAACAATAAGTACTAAAGATGCGGACTATATAATGCTGGGTTTATAGTTCTACTTTGTCACAATATCGGAGCAAAATATCTTATTCGAATTTCAAAAGGTCGCAATTTTAATATAGAAAATGAACTACTGCAGCAACTGCGGTCAACCGCTGACTTACCATATGCCGCCGGGCGATGATCGTTCCAGGTATTTTTGTGAATCCTGCGGTACCATCCACTATCAGAACCCCACCATGGTGGTCGGATGCATCCCCGAAATGGACGATAAAATCCTGTTCTGCCGGCGTGCTATCGAACCTTGCTATGGGAAGTGGACCTTGCCGGCAGGTTATCTGGAAAACGGCGAGACCGTCTCGGCCGGTGCCCGGCGCGAGACTTTTGAAGAAGCCCGGGCCAGGGTTGAAATATTGGCACCATATGCGTTATACAATATTTGCTATGTAAACCAGATCTATTTGATGTTTCGTGCCCGTCTGCTGGACCATAACTTCAGGCCGGGCAGCGAAAGCCTGGAGGTTCGGCTGTTTTCGGAAGCCGAGATTCCATGGGATGAAATAGCGTTCCGGGTGATGGAGGAGACCCTTGTTCAGTTTTTCAAAGACCGGCCCAACGGATTATTTCCATTTTATATCGGGAATATTTCTAAAAAATTATAATTTCAGCCACTATAGATAGATTCATAAATACCGTAAGGTAAAACTTGAGGAATGGATTCTAAATAAAAAACCAAATGTCAGACAGGATTTACAGGATCATCTGGATAGAAGGGCCTTCGGCCTAAGGGTATCTCGCTGCAGGCGAAAAAGATCTTTACCCCGCCTGCCCAGTTAAACGCGAAGCCTGTTTATCCGGGGTTAAACTTCGAAGAACAGCGCAGCGTATTTAACCCGGGCCATTAATCCTGTAAATCCTGCCTGCCCAATGGAATCATTTTATCTCATTCCAGCGGGGTCAAAAAAGGAATTTAAAATCGAATCCATTCAACGCTCAATGCTCTTGTAAGAAAAAATATACAGCTAATATGTTACCGCAATTATGAATAGGACCAGGCACGAAAGCACTAAAAAAATGGATATTCTGAGGTATTCATATGCAGTGGCCAATTACATCGAAAAATAAAACAATCATTTTTTATTCCTTTCTCAGCCTCTTATCTGTTTCAATTTTAATTTCCTGCGGCGACAATCGTGAATCCACCGAAACAGCACCGGCGGCCGTCAAACCTGAAAGTTTCACGTTTTTTGAACTCGGAACCAATACCAAGTTGACCGAACAAATCAGGCAAGATCTTGGCAACAAACTAGGTCGCGACGCCATCGAGCGGCGCAGCATCCTGGATTTGAACACCAACTATGCCGGGTTTATCAAAAAATATCTCCCCAAAATCGATGAACTGAATCGAAAAATAAATTCCCCCCCCGGAGAAAGAGTTGAGCATAACACCGTTAAGCTCATGTATCGTTATGCCCAAAGAGAAAATGCACCTTTTGATTATGTGGCGCTTGTTTTCTGGGAATTAACAAAGACACCGCTGCTGTTTAAAATCAATTTCAAAATAGATGAAACCGGCATCGTAGAAACGCTGAAAACAAAATACGGCCCGCCGCAAGTCATCGACTGGAAAGAAGAAAATGGCAAATCCATGGTTTGGAGAAAAAACATGGATGTATTGCTGGTGTCCGAAGTGCCCGACCAGTTCGGCCATCACGAATATCAAATTGTCATCTATTTCGTCCAGAACCTAAAACAACTCATCGAAATAGAAACAGATGAACTGAAAAAAAGAGAACAGCAGCGGGCAAAATCGGGGGAAAAGGCATTTTGAAGGTGGAAGCCGGAATGCGGAATGCAGAGGCGTAATGCCGTGACCAGTATCCAGTACCCAGTACCCAATAACCAATACCCATTACCCAGCAGCCATGCGCAAACACTTTCAATCCATATGCCGCCGGCTGTTTAGGGCAGCAGAAGGCGGTGGCGACGACGTTTCGGTTTTCGATCCGACGGATCAGTTCAAAAGTGACTCTGATGAGCCCGCAAGAGTTGCCCGGCGGCTAAACGCCGCTTTTCTTATCCTGCTTGCCGGACAAAAACATCCGGATTATAAACAAGCTCAGACGCTTTTAGATCAGACCGCCGATTCGACAGACGGATCGGAAATTGCACGATTTTATTTGGCCGGCGCAGATCGTATCCATAAAGAAATTGAAAATGTGTGCATCCGCGATCAGAATTTTTCAGCCCGCTTAAAACACCTTTCTTCCTATTTAAATACGACTCCCCAAGGGCAAAATCCGCTACAGGCAGCCGAAAACATCTGGTCCGTATTTTTCCCTGAAGGCGTCGGCCTGTCTTCGGACCGCGACAAATCCGTCTCTGCTCTGCGGAAAAAACGGACCGTCAACATCCACGCTGCCAACCCCACGCCCATCGTTGATGCGGCCCGGGAAATTCTGTTTACCTCAAATGTCCTTTTAACCCTTCCGCCGGCGACTCAATCCAGCCATGGATTACACTGCAGTGAAGCGCTTAAACAAAACCTGCACACAGTTTCCCGGGAACCTCAGCGCTTCTGGTATGACCACCCTATCCACATTGGCGTTAAACCCCAAAACAATGAGCTGCTATATGGCCTTGGCGGTTTGTCAGAAGCGTTGAAGTTTGAACGTGAACGTGGATCCGTCGCTAAAAATGCTAAAATAACCTGCCTTCTTTCAGTATCGGTCACCCATCAGGGGCTGCATGCAACAGCCCGCCCCTACATCGATGAAGTCCTGTCCGATGCCGGGTTTTTGAAGAATCTGGATGTGTCTGTGTTCACAGAAACAGATACTCGACAAATTATCAGCGAAATTATGGCCCCCGCGGCCCTGCATTTCTTAAAGCTCCAAGATGCAACAAACGAATTGACGATGTTTGGCGTTGATGGGGAATATGGCCGCCATTACAGTTTTTTGAAGGCCATGGCCGCTTTCTGGAATGTTTTTATTGAACCCCAGGTAAAAGCCACCTTTAAAATCGATCTAGACCAAATCTTTCCCCAACAAACTCTGGTTGAACAAACCGGTGCCTCGGCGTTCGAGCATTTCACGACGGCGCTTTGGGGTGCAAACGGTACCGATTTCAGGGGCAGACCGGTGGAATTGGGCATGATTGCGGGAGCACTCGTGAATAAAAGTGACATCGACAGCTCGCTTTTTACCCCTGACGTAGGGTTTCCGGAACGTTCGCTCCT
>CAVXXE010000065.1:0-78325 GCA_963765595.1 uncultured delta proteobacterium | reverse complement strand
CCCTATTTTAAACGCGATCTGGAATCGCAAAAAATTTGGGAGGTCGGTGACTACGTGGCGGTTTACTTTATCAATCAAAGTGATGCCAACACCGAGCCGCGCGGCATCGACTCGGCCTGGGAACCATGATTTAGTTGAATAGTTGACGGGTTGATTGGGAAAAAAGGATAAGCTCTGATAAAATAAGACAAAATCCGGTTTCACCATTTAACCTAATAACCAGTTAACTATATTTTCATTAACCATTAAACAAATCAACCAGTCAACCAATTAACGAGATATGTATTATCCTTATTTTATTGCATACATGTCGGCCGGTTTTGTGATCAGCATCGTGGTGTTTATCTGGGCCCTGAACAACGGCCAGTTTAAAGACCAGCAGCGGGCGCGCTTTATCCCGCTGGAAAATGATCCAAATCCGAATCCGGTGAACGCATCACGATTTGCACGCATTCAGACCATCGCCCTGTTTTCACTGGTCTGTATCTGCCTGGCATGTTCCATTGCGGTCATTACCTTTGCTTTGATGAAGTCCGCAAATTGAGGTTTCAGGTTTCAGGATCTTGTGACTAACCCGCCTGACACCCCTGGCCCAGACCTAACCTTGTATGAATCTGGAAGATAGGACAATATTGGGATCTCTTGCAGCGAACAGTGAGAATCCGTCATATCGCGCTCTCCGAGGCGTAGGCTACGAGCCCGCTTCCAGCCCGTAGGCTTCATAGGCTTACAGGCCGGAGGGGAGGCCAGGGCGGGCCGAAACCCGTCACCTGAAACCTTTATAAATTATCAGCGTGCTTGCTGGCCAGCAGGGGTCCCTTTTTCCGAGCGTCGTCTCGGAAAAAGCTTAGTCGTTTAGAAAATATTTTTGTGCCTTTTCAATAGTCAATTCTCCGGCGGCGGATCCGGGTTAGGGTGGTAAGAAGGAAATACGTTATGAGATATTTCGAGGTATTGGGAATTCAGCATTTTTTCATGTATCTTTTCCCGGCGATTGCCACGATTGCGCTGTTCATTATTGGCCTGGGATTCTATCATTTTAACCGTAAGGATTCAGCAGAACGCGAAAGCCGCATCATTGAACGCTTTCCGAGCGGGATCGAAGGGCGCAACGCCCCGTTTCCATTGATCGCATACCTGATTATCCTTGGGACGATTTTTTGGGTCCTGGCGTATATTCTTTTAATTGGTTTTTTGAAGGTGAAAATCTGATGGATCATTCGGAACATGAAGCATCCGCAGTAAAGACATGGTTCCTCATCCTGCTGATGGTAGGGTGGGTGGCATTCAAGGGATGGCTGGCGTATACCGTTATTGGCGATCTCGGACAGCCTGATTGGGACTACCGGCCGATTATGGATGTACCGGGTGAATCGGCCTATGCGGTCAGCAATCCCTATCATCCGCTACCTTACGCCCAACATGTGAAAGGTGATTTGGGCAAAGAAGAAAATCCGTTGCATTTATACGTGATTCCGTTTCAAGGTGTTGAATAAATGAGAAAAATAATTGGTTTTTTCATCGTGATTGCAGTCGTCCTCTATGGGGCGTACGAAGCGTTGATATATTATGACAACAATTTTCGCTATGGCCGTATGCGGGAAACCCCGGCGGTCAGACCTATGGAAGATCCGCTGTTTAACATGGAGGCAGGAATTGTGCCAATCAACGCCGGCGAAGCGATCTACCGCGCGACACCCGGTGTCGATCTGGAGTCTCCGTTGGATGCGGCCGAGCCGTTGGTTGTCGCCAGAGGCAAAGCCGTTTACCTGACGTATTGTGCCCAATGCCATGGATACAAGTACGACGGCAACGGTACGGTCGGTCAGAGTTTTCAGCCGCTGCCCAACGATCTGCGCAGTCCCGAGGTCCAATCCAAACCCGACGGTGAACTATTCAAATCGGTAAGTTATGGTGTCCCCAGCGGACGCCAGCCGGCTTTGGATACCACCATCACGATCGACGATCGTTGGCATGTCATCGCTTTTGTCAAATCCCTCGGCAATCGCTAACCACCCAAAAAGAATCCTGGCGCAGCTTCCGGCTTTGATTTATCCCCGGAGGGGTGGTGTTGGCCGATAGATAATCCCAACGTTATAGCCAAGACATTCGATTGCGGCACCTGTGTTATTAGATCATGCCTGATTCTAAATCCCCAGATACCGTTAATAGCTCACAAAACTCCTCCAGTGTTTGTGATTTGTGCGGCCTTGCTTTAAGCGCCGGAAGGTTTGAGGCGACATTTTGCGGTAAAACCTACCGATTTTGTTGTCTGGGATGTCGTCAGGTCTTCAGCATCCTGATAGAAGCAACCGACTCAGGCGATCCAGCAAGATTCCGTGAATCCGATCTTTTCAACCAGTGTGTGGAAAAAGGCATTATTCCGCGATCGGAAGCCGATCTGGTTTCGCTTAACATGGATGGTAATTCAGACGGATCCCCATCCGGCAAGGTTGAGGCAGGGACACCAAGCGGGCAGTTGGCAACCCCAAAGGACGGTGTCTTAGGCCTTCATCTCAAGGTCAGCAACATGTGGTGCCCGGCCTGTGCCTGGCTAATTGATGAAAGCCTCAAAAAAACACCGGGAGTGGTTGGTTCCGCCTGCAATTTTGCCACCGACCGACTGCAGGTTAACTATAATCCCATCAAAACCTCGCCGGACCAGGTTATCGACGCCGTCAAGAAACTTGGTTACAGGGCGGCGGAACCCGATGAGTCCCGGGATGCCCTTGAAAGACGCAGGGAATTTATTCGTTTCGCCATCTCGGCATTTCTGACGATGAACATTATGATGCTGTCCTATGCACTCTATTCCGGTTTTTTTACCGAATTCAGCCGGGACACCATTTATAAGCTGTCCTGGCCGGCCTTTGTCATGGCAACCATTGTGGTTGTCTACGGCGGTTTTGAATTATTTAAAAAAGCCTGGGCCGGCCTTACCAATGCGGCCTTCAGCATGGAAACGTTGATCATCATGGGATCCATGAGTGCTTATGTTTACAGCACGGTGAATCTGTTTGCCGGCAGCATTCACATTTATTACGACACGGCCGCCATGTTGATCACCCTCGTCCTTTTGGGCAAGACATTGGAACGTCGTGCCAAAGGCAAGGTTTTGGAAGGATTGGAGAATTTTTTCTCCTTGAAACCTTCCAAAGTTCGTATTTGCACGGATGCATATCCATCAGGTCGATATGTCAACGCCGATCATCTTTCAGAAAAAGATATTTTCCGAATCGATGAAAACGAGATTATTCCCGCCGACGGCAAGGTCTTAGACGGCACCGGCACGGTGGATGAATCTTCTCTGACCGGTGAACCGTTACCGATTAGAAAAAAACCCGGGGACGCTTTGCACAGCGGTACCAGCGTCAGCAAGGGATCATTCAAAGTAAGCGCTCAAAAAGTTGGCGCCAGCTCGACATTAGGTCAGATGATCACCGTCATCGAAAAGACCCTGATGACGAAAACACCGCTGGAAGGAAAAACGGATGCGATTTTACAATGGTTCGTTCCGATAATTATAGTGCTGGCGGCCGGTACGGCGCTTATCTGCCTGTTAGTGGGAATCTCCCTGGAGGAAGCAATTCTGCGGGCGGTCACCGTTCTGGTGATTTCCTGTCCCTGTGCCCTGGGCATCGCCATCCCGCTGGCCCGGGTGGCAGGGATTTCCATTGCCGGCAAAAAGGGACTCCTGGTGAGGGATTTTAAAGCCTTCGAACAGGCTGAAAGGGTTAGCGCCTTTGTGTTCGACAAAACCGGCACCATCACCGCCGGAAAGTGGAATTTGCTGGATATCATCTGCGATGAGTCACTCACCAGGGATCAGGCCCTGGCATTGGCCGCCGGCCTGGAAAAGGATTCAGAACATTTCATCGCAATTGAAATTATCAGCCGGGCCAGGATTAAAAATATTCAACCGATCTCCCTGACCGACGTTCAACATGATCATAAGGGAGTCCAAGGCAAATCTGACGGCCGAACATTAAAAATCGGCTCAGCCGAATTTCTGGCTAAGGAATTAAAAGAAGCCAATACCATGGGTGATGCAACGGTCTTGGATGGAAAAACCAATCATTCTTTTGTGTATTTGGGGGTCGATGGCCGGCTGGTCGCGATATTTGTTTTTGGCGATACGGTTCGCCCGGATGCTTCGACAACGGTACAAAGATTGAATGCCAGTGGATTACGTCTTGCTCTGGTGTCCGGCGATGGTGAGCAAACCACAAAGGCCATCGCAGATAAAATCGGTATTCAGCAAGCATTAGGCGGTCAAATGCCCTTGGATAAATCCCGCTTTGTTGTCGAATTGCAGCAGCAGGGATTTAAGGTGGCCATGGTGGGTGACGGCATAAACGATGCCCCGGCCCTGGTGCAGGCAGACCTTTCCATGGCCATCCATTCGGGTGGTCAGCTGAGCAGGGAGACCGCCGACATCACGCTCATGCGCGCAGAAACCGGACAAATCATTGATTTTTTAAATTTTGCCAAACAGGTCAATAAAAAAATCACCCAGAATCTAATCTTCACCTTCCTTTACAACGCCATCGGCATTCCCATCGCCATGAGCGGCCTGCTCAGTCCGCTGGTGGCGGTTACGGCAATGTTGCTGAGCAGTCTGAGTGTGACCGGCAACACGCTGATGCTGGTGCGCAGGAACAATTAAATCAATCGGAATTTCTACAATTCCATTATTCCTATTGTGAGCGAAGCGAACTGAGTTCGTTTTGCTATCCGGGAATTGAAGTCATAGAATTGGATCGCGATTGGCTGTGGGGGCGGCTTCAGTCGCGATTTCAGATGAGCTGCAAGGCGGACCAACCTCAACACAACCGGCTACGGCGCTATTTCACTGGTGCTCCGCCTTGTTTTGGCCGAATCGCGGGCAACCGGATTTAAAGGTATTGTGGCTGTTGTCTGATTCAATAAGGGAGATTTCCGGCGATGCCGTATGCGTGATGGATCCACCCTGTTCAGTGCAATGTCATCTGCGGTGATGTGAAGGTAATGGGCGGGGAGCTCGGTCCAGGCGCCGGTATTGACGTATCGGATGCCATTGACGACATTGTCCTCCGCGTAGTGGGTATGGCCGCAGACAACCGCCTCAAAACCGTTTTCGACGGCGCAACTAACCGCATTCAACGCGACGTTCTTTCGCAGGACCCTGTAAAAAGGCTTCCATTTTTTGGCATATTCCGCTACGTGGACCGGCTTGGCTCCCAGCTTGACTCTCAATTCGTGCATCAATTTAAAAGCTTTCATGAACGCTCGGCTGCGGGGCATGATTTCATCAAAATCATCTCCATGGGTGATTAATAGCCTGTTTCCTATGCTGTACGAACGCGTCACCTCAACCTTTCCAAGACCGGTGGGTGTATAGCCGTTGTCATGATTGCCCCGTATCCAAACCACCTTCTGACCCAAAGAAATCTGTTCAATACGGTCGATGATCCTCTGGTCCGACTTTTTCATTTTTGAATAGGGCTGGTCGATGATATCGCCGTTCAGGATTAAGTCATGATCTTGGGGAAACGCTTCGAGAAAGTCCTCCAAAATCCGGAATTGAAGGTATTGAGATCCGATATGCAGGTCGCTTATAATGATCGCGTTCATTTTCCTCCAGGCTAATAAGGATAGAATTGATAAAGAAGCTTTAAAAATGATACAAGCATAAAAAATAGTGGTTAATTGAATTTTCTCAAGCAATATATCGGTATTTTCTCAAAAACCTTGAAATTTTGGGGTGAAGGATTGAATATTTCCCTGGATAACATCTTCAATGCCTTGCCCTGATTTTCCTACAGAAATAAAAATGACAGCCAGTAGCGCATGGCTGTCAGCATTTTCAGGAGCAAGAGCGATCAGATTCTCCGCATCAGCGAGGCCTTTTTCATACTGTTTTTTATATAAGTTAATTGAAACGCAAAATTCAGGTCAATCGTCGATTGTCCGGGCTCAAGCCAAAGGCGGCGGTGGCGGCGGCAACTCTCCACGCTCCAGGACCTCCCGGGCGGCCTTTACCGGTATGCCGGCCTCACATGGCACACCCACCTGGCACAACCCGCAACCATAACCCTCGAACTTGTAGGTCTTTTTCACATGCTCTCTGGAGCGCGCCAGGTGCTGCCGGCACTTCTCCTTGTCGTGACCGGTCTCGGCAATAGCACGGACCGGGCAACGATCAATGCATTTGCCGCAAGTTCCATTAGCGAAAAAGAGGCAATAGGCCCGGTGGTCGGCATATGGCCGGACAGTCGGTTCTATGGATATCTTGGCCACTACCGATCCAACCCGCATGGCTTTGCCCTTCGCGGTGATGAGCCCGTCGCACAGACCAAAGGTGCCCAGACCGGCCGCATGGGCGGCATGGCGTTCGGACCAGGAAGAGGCATAGGAAAACCGTTCCGAATCGACGATGGTCCAGTTGGAAACCAGCATCGGGGCGACGGCAGCATGGCCGGCCTCTTTAAGACTCCTGGCCACATGCCGACGCAAAGCAACGTTGAACGCCTCGCCGAAGACCCTGATTCGGGCCCATTCTTCGGAGGGATATTTCTTAGCCCGGCGATTAGCCTTACGAACCGCCTCTCGCTGGGGCAAAACCCATGAAACGACGGTTAGTTCTTCAGCGCCTGCTGATTTCTCAGGACGATGCTGATTGAAGACCTCCCAGGGAGTCCAGTGGAAGGCCCCAACATACTCCTTGTACTGCTGCCAAATCGCGTCTGCACCGGAGGCGAACCCAACCAGAGCATCGTCCCATGCAGGTTCCTCAGCATCGTTTCCCATTGAGTTGTGGGGTGACGAGGTGACGAAATCCCGGATCAAATCCCTAATCCAGTCCGCCGAAACATTGGCGCTCTTTTCCATTTATAACCTCCTATTTCGTATGAAACTTCGCCAAAATGGCATGATTTATTAATGATTAAAACGGCCGCTTTGGTAGTCGGGCTGAACAGCGAACCGCAGAATTTCGATATTCTCTTTTTTAGAGTTTCTTTTCCGATCAGACTGGACCCTCGCGGCCAGCGATGCCGGTCATGACATCACCGCCGGGCCATCGGCACCGCGTAAGGACCTTCCTCGATATAAGCCAGGGTCGGTTTTTGGCCTTCAAATCTTGGGTGGTTGACGGCGAAAATAACCGCATTTTGCAACATGGCGGTCGCCTTTTGCTTGTCGGAGGTAAAACCGGCATCACCATCAATAAAGTCATAACCGTTTGGCCCCGGAATGATATCGAAATTTTCCTCCGGTATTTGCGGACAGCAGTAGATCAATCCATCCATACCGACCTTACGAAACGGTTTGCCCCACATTTCGGGTTCCCATTGATCTTTGGTAAAGACCCAGTCCGGATGCTCAAGAATGTTGTTAAAGCCGTCCGGGCCCAGAATTTTGAAAAGGTGCAAAAAGGTCTTATACTCCTGGGAGCCGATGGGTTCGACGTCCACGTTGTTGGCCAGCATGACGATCAGTCCGTTCTCTCTGACGGCCGGCATGGCATTAACAGCCGCTTTGACGGCCTGATAATGATTGCGGCCGACGTAGCCGGCGTGGGTTAAAACAATATCAAATGGCCGCTCCACCGGAATTATCACGGACTTTTTCATGGCTTCATAGGCTGCGAGGTGGGCTTCCTCCAGTGCACCCGCAAAAACACCGGTCAGGCACAAACGCTTGTCGAGGGTTACATTGATCAGAAAATCAATTCCCACGGTTTGAGCAACCTCCAGCGCCTCCTCGTGACAAGGATTGCCTTCAAGAATCAGGTTGGTTGCCTTGGGATCTTCCAGAACTTGTACGCTGTGAAAAAACTGGATGGTTTTGGTGTTAACCAGGGCTGGGCAGACTGCCTTTCTACCCCCTGATACCCCCGCCATAAAATGACTTTCAACAAGCCCCGTAATGATTTTAACATCCGATTCATAAAAAATTCTGTTCAAATAAACCTGGGTTCCTCTTTTGGTTTGAGTGGCCAGCACCATGGAATCGTCATCCTCGCTATCGTGATCCACAATACGATAATTGTCCACTACGTCCCGGCCGTACATGGTGATTCGCTCCTCAAGCGTACTGTGACGGTGCATTCCATTGCCGATTACAAAAACAATGTTTTCTTTTTTTACGCCGGTCTGTTCAATGAGTGCAAGCAGGGGCAGCAGCAAGCCGTTTTCACCTTTGTAAGGCGCGGGTCGGGTAATATCCGATACCGTGATGCAAACCGTAAGGTCTTCAACGGGTTTGTCTTTTGAATGAATAATTTCGGATAGAGTGGGAGAACCTGTCGGCTGATTCAACGCATGGGTGATTTCTGCCGCTGAATCGACCAGGCAGGGCATGGATGGCATGCTCAAAATTTCGCCGTCGGCCGGTACTTCAATGTCCAGAAAATCATCGCCAAAATCCACCTTGATTTTTTTCCAATCCCGGGTTTTTTCCCCACTTAAAACATCCGCAATTTCCTGCTTCATAATCATCCTCGCTGTTCGTTCTGAGATTGTCGAATAGTTGACGGGTTGATTGACAGAACATAGTCGATTTCACACCGCATGGCAATACCTCGAAAAGAGCGGCACCCAGGGTAACATCAAAGTAATTTCTAAACCAGTTGCATGAGAAGGTTTTATAAAACAATAAAATCCCAAATTTTCATGATTTTCATTAAGCAGATAATTTTTATTAAATCGGTCAACTACTTATTTAAATGGCAAAGCTCTGAAGCGGCACCACTTATCCGCATTCCGAATTCACCCTAATGTTGCAACATTAGGGTTCAGTCCGGCAATGGTATTGGTTCCGGCACTTCGATTTGGCGAGGATCCGTTGCACCCGGAGTCTTGAAAAAATGGTCGGTCTGATACATGATGTGATTGAGCATATGGTCTAATTGCCGGCGATATTCCTCGCACTCTTGCCGGGAGGCGTCAACCGGTACAAATAAACAGCTATCAGCATACAGGGCAACAATGCGGGCAAAAGCTTTGGGAATAATGGTCCGGTCCCAGCTTTGCAATTTCCAGTATCGATCCGCGCTCCATATTACCGGAATTATTGGAAGCCCGGTACGTTTGGCCAGATAGATTATTCCCAGTTTGGAAACAAATCGCGGGCCTCTGGGTGCATCCGCCACCAGCCCGCCGCTGTATCCCTTTTTAACGAGCGCTTCCATTTCGTGATAGGCCTTTCTTCCACCGCGGGATGAAGACCCTCTGGCGGTTATCCACCCGAACCGCTTGGCCGCCTGGGCGGCCAGTTCGCCGTCTTCACTGGCACTGGCAATTGAAACGGTGTTCCGGTTGCGGTACCAGTAAATGACAAAAAACAAACCCCTGTGCCAGCTGGCGTAGAGAAGTCCTTTTGCAGGATTATCCTTTAAAAAGTGCTCTTCTATCCCGCGACCGAACTCGGAGATACGACAGGTGCTCAACCATAAAGTCGCCACGATTTTGGCAACCCAACCAAAAGCATAAAATGCCGCCCGTTTCCAAAGCTTCATAATGGTACCAATTTTGCATAAATTATATGATAAGCATGTAAGCAGATACTTTATCTTGCGACCAAGTTTTTGGCAAGCCGTTTCATTCAATTGGGTCCGGAACAATAACTATCTGGAATATTAGTAAAATTAAAAAAAATCTGGTGTTTATCTGAAAGCGTCGACCGGACAGATAAAACATCATGGAATTGAAAGTAAAATTATCCCTGTAATTATTGCCGCAATGATAAAAAAACCGTCATTTTAATGTCATAAAAGCGTTACCGTGTAAAACCTGTTTTCAACAACGTAAACGGGGTTGCCACCTTAAGAATAGTGCTTACGATATTGCTGTAGGCCATTGGGAAATCTAACGCTCGCGCATCTGGAAATACTGGGAAATTACGAAACCTCTCTGCTGACTACTCACCCAAGGGCATAAGCTGCACTTTTCAGGATTACCCTCAACCCTACTGCTGTTTATGATTTCTGAATGGCACAACACCGGTTTACTATGGAATTTTCATGCCAACGGCTTAAATAAATGTATCGGAATTTCTACAATTTATTGGAATCACAGTGCTTTTTGCAGCCATTGTCTTGGTAAGCCCCATGGAATGTCGAAGATCCGCCTTTGGCGGGATGGAATTATTCCATTATTCCAATTTTGAGCGAAGCGAATTAACTTGAATCTTTCGGGGAGGAAAAATGTCTAATAACGCTAACACACTCCGCCACCATCTGACCGAAGTAAAGGAAGGCAAACGTCGTTTTGAAAATGCTTTTCAGAGTGTATCGCGAATGATCCTGGACGGCGAAATCACCAAAGCAGTGGTTAACGGTAAAACAACTTATGATTTCAGTATATTCCGTGAGGGACCCAAGCATGTGATCGGCATGTACGATGAGATCAACAGTTTTGTCTCCTATGTCAAAGACGCCGCCGAGGGTGGATCATCCAAAGAAATGGCCTTTGTGCTTGTGGGCGAGCCGGGAAACGGTAAAACCTTTTTGGTTGAATTTCTGTCCACTAAATATCGCGATTTCCTGTCAAAAGGAAAAAACCGCAAGTATACGTTCAAGTTTTTAAATCTCGCTAAGCTGGAAAATTACGGCCGGATCGCCACGATTGAATCACAAACCTATGAAGACCCAATGATCCTGGCGATGAATCTGTTTGAAGATCCCGATCAAAATAGAGAGTTTCTTGTCAAACAAATCGGTTTTTCAGATAAAGAAGTTGAATCGGTTTATGAAAATTATCGCCCCATAGGCGCCTGCAGCGGTTATATTTGGAATGATATCAAGAACTTTACTGATGGCGCCATCGATGAAATGCTCAAATTCATAGAAATCATCCCGGTGCCGCTAACTGAAAGTTTGGGAACCGTGACCGGCAAATATCCCGCCAAAGACAAAATCACATCCTCCTCGGTCGACCTGCTGGGTGAAGAGTCGATTCAACGTCTGCTGCACATCACCGATACCAACAACCCCTATCGGTTTGATTTAAGGCGCGGCGCATTGGCCCGGGTAGCCGGCGGCGGGATCCATTTCAGTGACGAAATTTATAAAAATAAAAAGGATCTGGTACAGGTCTATCTGGGTGTCATCCAGAACCGCAGTATTGAAATCGACGGGTATAAATGGCCCATTGATACCTTGATCGTTGCCACCAGCAATAATTCGGAATTTCACCGCTTCCTGTCCGAGAAAGAAGAAGCCCCCATTGTCGACCGCTGCCGCATTTGCTACGTGTCCCACAACACCAATTACAAGCTGCAAAAAGATCTCACGAAGTACGCCATTGGAAGCGAAGCCCGGACGACCTTGACTGGGGAAAATCTGCACCAGGACCCCAATTTAAATTATGCCACCTCCATTGCCGTTGTTTTGTCACGTTTGCCGCGTTCAGAAAAATTGACGCCGGTGGAAACCATGAAGCTTTCTGCCGGAGAGGTCGCCGGCGAAAAAAGCATCAAAACTTTGGCCGAAGTCATCGACACCCTCAATATGGATCCGGAAATTATCAACCGTTTTGGTCAGAAAGGCCTGGGACAGCGCAACCTTGGACGGGCGATCCAATTGTCGATTGAAAGTTCGGAAACCAATGAAGGCCGGTGCATGTTCGCCTATGACATTTTCAAGGCCCTGGATCGAATCATCCTGGATTATGTCACCGAAGCCAATGACAGAACCAAATACCTTGAAGACCTTAAAACCGCCAAAGGATTATATCGGGAACGCATCATGACTGAAATGTTCAATGCGTATATGGACGAACCCTTTGCGATTCGAAAAGATGTGATGAATTACGTCAACATGATCATCGGAATTGATGCCGAAAATCTGGGCCCCGATAAGATGTGGAAATATAAGAACCCGCAAACCGGGGAGCTGAAGGCGCTGAAGATCGATGAGCGCTATATCAACAGTGTGGAGGAACGGCTGGGACTTAAGAGTGAGGAGCAACGCGATTCCTTTCGCACTTCGATCCGCAAAATTTACGGCCAGAAGATATCCGTAAACCCGGATTATGATTTTATGGACAACCTTGAGCTGGTCAAGGCTGTCACCGATGTGCGGTTAAAGTCCGACATTGCCGGCGCCGGCAGCCTGATCGGTGCCCTGGCAAATCGAACCAACGAAGAAAATCAAAAACTCTACGATCGTATGATCGACACGATGTTAGAAAAACTGGGGTACTGCAAAACCTGTGCGCAGAAGACGATCGAGTATTTCTGCACCCAGGAGGATGAGAAGTAATTAAATTCAAATAACGGGGCAAAGCGCATGGAACCTAAACCGATCGACCTATATCAAAGACTCAAAAAAATCGGCCTCACCCCCGCGCAGGACCAGAAGATACGGCTGGAGCTGAATCATGCGGGCACCCATGATCCGCCCGCTGGAAATTCCACCCCAGCCGAAACAAAATCATCGACATCGGCTTTTCAGGATATCTACGCTTTTCACGATCTGACTGATTTACAGGGCATGACTGCCATGCGCAGCACTCCCAGCGTCAGCATCCGATCCATTGACGAACTGCTCCAGCGCGACAAACAGCGGGAAGAAGATGGTTTTCCCCGTAAGATCAATGTGGGCCGCCTGATCAAACCGGGAAAAAGCGGCAAAGACAAAATCGTCATCGTACCCAGCACGGTAGAAGAAAAATTTCTGCATGACACCTCGTTTAATACGGACGAAGATCAATCCGGCGGCGGCTCGGGCGACGGCGAAGAAGGAGAGGTCATCGGCGAACAACCGGTTCGTGCACCGGATGGACAGGAAGGAGAGGGTCCCGGTCAGGGTGAAGGCGGGCAGCATGAAATGGAATCAAATGCCTATGATCTGGGCAGAATACTTACCGAGCAATTCGAACTTCCCAATCTGAAGGATAAGGGCAAAAAGCGCTCGCTGACCCGCTATACTTATGATTTGACCGACAAACACCGTGGTTTCGGTCAACTCCTCGACAAAAAAGCCACCCTACGCAAAATCGTCGAAACGAATATAAGTCTGGGAAATCTGCCCGATAGCGGCGATATCGATCCGGCCCGTTTTCTAATTGCACCCAATGATCTGGTCTATCGTATTTTATCCCGCGAAAAAGACTATGAGTCCCAAGCCCTGGTTTTCTTCCTGCGGGATTATTCCGGTTCCATGGCCGGAAAATCAACGGCGCTGGTGGTTGCCCAGCATGTGATGATTTACAGCTGGCTGCTGTATCAATATGCCATGCAAGTGGAAACCCGGTTTATCCTGCATGATACCGAAGCAAAGGAAGTGCCGGATTTTTATACCTACTACAATTCAAAAGTTGCCGGAGGGACCCAGGTGTCTTCGGCCTATCGGCTGGTCAATGAAATTATCGAAGGAGAAAGTCTGGCCAGAGACTACAATATTTATATCTTTCACGGCACCGACGGTGACGACTGGGACACGGATGGTAAAGAAAGCGTACCGGCGTTGAAAAAAATGATGACCTTCGCCAATAGAGTGGGGATCACCATTGCCGAACACACAACCTCAGCCTCCCACAACAGCGAAGTTGAGAAGTATCTTAAAAAATCCGCCCTGCTGGAAGATAAACCGGAACTTCTCAGACTGGACGTAATGCAGGAAGATGCGACTGAAGCGCGGCTGATAGAGGGGATAAAACATTTGATTTCAGAGTAGAAATCAGCGACAAGCAGCAGAGCTGGAGTTATGAGGATGGCCCCGGAAGGGGCCGGGGCCACCTCTGCTGGTGGCCGCTGATTTTTAAATTTTTTTTAATATCTGTTTTATCGGATCTGTTGGTTTTGATGACCACTTGACCGACTAACCATTGGCAAGTATCTTGTTTGCCTCAACCAGTTTTGGTGGTGGTTGTTCTGCTGGCGCATACCAACAAATTGAAAAAATATGCAAAAAAAATTTATATCAATTCATAAGCCGCCGGCATCGATCAGATTCGTACCCATCAGGCATGCCTTCGCAATAACGGTAGAACCTTTTAGATTCTCACCGGCTGGTGGCTTATGAATTGAGTTGACCGGTTTTCCCGTTGCCCGTTGAGCCCGGCAGCGGATTGAAAGCACTTAAAATGAAAAAGGTAGCCGGCTAACGGGCCAACCGGCTAACCACCATAACCAAATATAATTATGGAATTAATTGATCAACACACGAAAAAAATCATGGAAGGCTGCAAGCGCAGAGCCTTGGATGCGGGCCTGCAGTTTCAGGATGAAACCTTGGAGTATATCGTTTCCAATCGTGACCTGCTGGAACTTACCCCCAAGGTGATGATTCCAACCCTGTATGACTACTGGGTTCACGATGTGGAAGTCCTGAAAGAAAAGGGCCGGTACGAACTGTATCCGAGCAACCCCTACGAGACCGTTATCAACACCCGTCCCGCCATCTCTTTTTACAACGACAACAATCCTGACTGGATGAATGTCATGATTTTTTACCACGTTTTGGCTCATATAGATTTTTTTCAGAACAATCTATACTTCCGCCATACCTGGGATTACGATTTTACCGGCAGCGCCCTCTCAGATAAGCGCATGATTGCCAAACTCAGATCGGAAAAGGGCCGTTGGGTGGATTACATCATCGAATTTTCCCGCGGGGTCGACAACCTGGTGGGATACCATGGTGAACTGTCACGTCTGAATCGCCCCGCCAGGACCAACCAGTCTAAGATGCTGGATTTTTATTTCGATGTCTTTCTGCAATCAAATAAAAAAGTAAAAATCACCGAGTACATAAAAGAAGTTAAAAGGTACAATGACTGCATGCAGCAAAGCAAAAAGCTCGGCGAAAAAGTCTTTTTTTCGAAAGTGTTTAAAAAGCATCCGGAGTTCGATACAATTTTTAAGAAAAATCTGAAAGAGAAGACCGATCAGAAATTGGACCTGCTGCAACATCTGATGACACACTCCGAATTTTTGGCCAAAGAAAAGAACAACTGGATGAAGCCCGTAATCGAAGTGGTTCGTAAAACATCCCTGTTCTTCCAGCCCCAAATTCGCACCAAAATTATGAATGAAGGTTGGGCGAGCTACTGGCATGAAACGCTTTTTTTGCAGGACGACCGTATCGAAGGACACGAGGTTGACTTCGCCCGCACCCACTCCGGTGTGACCTCCATGCCGCGTGTGGGATTAAATCCTTATGCCCTTGGGATGCGACTGTTTTATTATATCGAGCAGCTCGTGGATAAAGGCAAATATTCCATTGGGTTCAAGCGCATTTCTGGTACCGCAGAACGCGAACAGTTTGATGCCCAAACCGGGCAGGGAAAGGATTTTATTTTTAAACTCCGTGATAACTTCAACGATTTCATGTTTGTCAATACGTTTGTCGACCAGGACTTTGTCAACCAACATAAGCTCTTCGTGGCAGGCCGGCGTTTAAACCAGGCCAAAGGCGTCTGGGAATATTATGTCCAAAGCCGCAGCGCTGAAAGTTATCGTCAGATGCTGTTGAACACCCTTTACCATCCGCCCTGCATTGAAATTGATCAGGATAAATCCAAAAACAGCGATCTGTATCTGGTGCACCGCTTTGAAGGCAAACCCTTGGTAAAAGAATTTATCGCCAATACGATGCTGGGGGTTGAATACCTTTGGGGCGCTCCGGTCCGGCTTGAAACCAGTGAAGTGGTCCAGGCCGAGGCCGCGCAGACACGGATTCCCATTCCGGGTGTAACGATGCCGCTAGAAGAAGATCTTAAAGCAAAAGAAATAAAATGGCAGCGGGTTTTGTACACAATGAAAGACCGCAAGCTGTCCAAAGAAAACTTATAAAACAGAGGGCAGATGTCAGAGGAAAGATATTAGCTCATAGCTCACAGATCATAGAAGATAAGGATAGAAAGCAGGAGACGGGGGACAGAGGAAAGAGACGTTTGGAGGCGGAAGGTGGAATGTTAAAGCAGAGGGCAGAGGTGTTTGAGTGTGGAATGGGGAATGCGGAAGGCGGAATGAAGAAAAATGGACAGAGAGTATAAGCTCAAAGCTGAAGGCTCGAAGCAAGATGCACCGTATAGAACGTATAAGGCGCAGAGATATAAGTTCAAATCAGAACTACTAACGATGATACCGGCCTGAACGCTCTCAACGAACCTTATGATCTAAACGTTCGAAATGTATCCCGTTAAACATATTTATTTTTTGTTTAACCGGGATGATCAAAGCCATCCAAACGAACGCCAAAGGATAGGGGCTAGAAGAAAAATATGGAGACCACTAGTAAGTTAAAAACGCCTTCGAAAAGAGAGGCAACAGCCATCCAGAATGATGCTTCTGCCGCAAAGAGCATGAAAAAGGCCCTGGACAATCTCAACCACAGTATGAGCAAATTTGAGCGGCGCTCTTCCATTCCCTTCCAAGAGTTTCTCAACAAGCTTGCCGCCGATCCGGCGGTTGTGATACGCAATGTTTTCCAGATCTTCCACGATATGATCAAAGCCTATGTGGGGGAGGGCATCGAAGAATATCCGGATGATCCCGAATCCATTCACTATGTGCTGTATGACTGCAGCAAACTGTTCGTCGAAGGTTCAGATTATCCGTTTTTCGCCGATCGCCTCTTTGCCAATCGTTTGATCAGCCTGGTAGAAGCATTAAAGCGCGGTGCCCAGCAAAACAAAATCTACATTTTTAAAGGACCCCCGGGTTGCGGCAAAAGTACTTTTCTGAACAATCTTCTGATGAAATTCGAAGAATACGCCAACACCAATGCCGGATTGCGTTATGAAACCGTATGGCATTTTGACAGGAAAATCTTGAAAACCTTTAGAGATTACGATACCCATCCGGTGCTCGAAAAATTATCTCAACTTCTGGAAACCCCCTTTGCGGATCAGACCGAACAGATGCCTCAAACCCAATCGCAAAATTCTTTGCAGGGTTCCGAGGCATATACGGCGGCGCACTACGCACCACGTCTGTTGGACGATTTTATCGAAGTGCCGTGCCCAAGCCACGACAATCCCATTTTGATGATCCCCAAGCACCATCGCCGGGAATTTTTTGACGATTTGTTTAAAAACAACGAAGTCAAGTGGAAACTGGCTACGGAAAAGGAATATGACTGGGTTTTCAGAGACAGTCCCTGCACTATTTGCAGTTCTTTATATGAAGCCCTTCTGGACCGCCTGCAAAGCCCCCAAAAAGTTTTTGACATGCTCTATGCGCGCCCTTATCGTTTCAACCGTCGTCTGGGAGAAGGTATCAGTGTCTTTAATCCGGGTGACAAACCGTTAGGGCAAGGCGTAATGAACAACCCCATTTTACAGAAACACATCAACAGCCTTCTAAGAGACAGCAACCGGGTCCAGTACATTTATTCCCGCTATGCCAAAACCAATAACGGAATTTACGCTCTGATGGATGTAAAGTCCCACAATACAGAGCGCTTGAGTGAACTTCACAATATCATCAGTGAGGGCGTCCACAAAGTAGAAGATATCGAAGAAAATGTGAATTCATTGCTGCTGGCCGTGATGAATCCGGAGGATGAAAAAAACATTCAAGAGTTTCAGTCATTTTTAGACCGGGTGGAGTACATTACGATCCCCTATGTTATGGATCTGAGCACCGAAGTAGAAATTTATCGCGAAATTTTCGGCAAACACATCGACGAAAGGTTTTTGCCAAGGGTGCTGCACAATTTTGCCCGGGTAATCATTTCATCACGCTTAAATCAAAAATCCGAAGCCATGCTCGAATGGATTAGTGATCCGAATAAATACCGCCTTTACTGTGACGAAAATCTTCAATTGCTCAAAATGGAAATTTATACCGGGTATATTCCCGCATGGCTCGCCGAAGAGGACCTCAAGAAATTGACCGCAAAATTGCGGCGTAAAATCATCGCGGAATCGGAAAAAGAAGGCGAACATGGTGTGTCCGGACGCGATTCCATTAAAATTTTTAATGAATTTTACTCTGCCTACGCCAAAAAAGAAAAATTGATCAACATGTCGGATCTATGCAAATTTTTTACAAAGATCCATAGCAGCGTAAAGGACCTGATTCCCAGAGGATTTTTAGACTCATTGCTTCGCATGTATGACTACACGATCTTGCAGGAAGTCAAAGAATCTCTCTACTACTACAATCAAGAGCAGATCTCCAGGGATATACAAAACTACCTGTTTGCGATAAATTTTGAAATCGGTGCGGTTGAAACCTGCACCTATACCGGAGAAAAATTGGTGATCACCGAAGAATTCCTGGATGGTATCGAAAGTCGGCTGCTGGGCTCCAAGACGGATAATACCCAACGCAAGGCCTTTCGAGCCGCTTCTCAAAAAGAATACACTAGCAAAACTTTGACTCAGGAGATCATGGTGGAAGGGTTGCCCATTACCGATGCGAAGATTTTCCAGTCCCTGCACGACCGCTATGTGTATAATCTAAAGGAAAAAGTGTTGGACCCCTTTCTGGAAAATGAAAATTTCCGCAGGGCCATAAAAGACTACAACAGGGAAGATTTCAAAACCTATGACCAGCGCATCAGAGATGATGTAAGCTATTTGATTGATAATCTATGCCGAAAATACCATTATGCGGAGCAAGGCGCAAAAGAAGTCTGCATATATGTCATTGACAATGATCTGGCGCAAAAATTTTCTAATCCGTAATCCATAAAACCGCATACCGGATCAAATCTCCCCAGCGCTCAATTCGGTATGGTTGTTCCCGCATTCATCTGGGCCTTCAGGCAATCACAGTATTCATCAAAAATATAGTACATACATCTTTCGGCATAGCGGGATTTTTCATAGAAGCTGCATCCCGTCTGCGTTTTCTGATTGCCTGCCGTGCAAATCGACATTTCTTCCTGCTTACAAAAATTGTTTTTCAGATCAGACATTACCATCACCTCTTTAGGTACAAATTTTCTTCCTGTTGATCGGTTTCACAATACTTTTCCATATGCTTTATAAATATTTGAAACAGATATCTCAAGAACTGCCGGCGAGAATGTCTTGTGTGTTTTTCGATCCAGACTGGAATTTGCTACTGTTATTATTATCGGCCGGAAAGAAAATATCCTTTAATAGAATTAGGAAGTTTATTAGCATTATTTATGCCAGAAGCGGGATAGAGTCTTATTTAATAGGGTTTTAGCGGATAATACGTAATCCGCCGAGAACGGCAGTCATGGATTGCATAAGGAAATTATAACGGATCCGCAACAGCGTCAAAACCTTGACTGAAACTCTATTGAAAAAAACATATCCGTATAGACTTTCAGATAATGTTTTTGGCAAGGCTAGAAGGAGCCCCTCTGAGTAAGGTGTACAAATAGTACATTGTTGAAGGGGGGCGACTGATAACGCAGTCCAAAAACTTTATCGGGAAGACTATAGTTGCAGTTTGGATTTATCTGCTTATATTATCGATAAATTGAGTCGGTGGAGCGATATTTAGAGGTTCCCAGATAATGTTTAAAGAAAAAGATATTTGGCTGGATGATGAAAAACGAAAAGGACAGCTGGATAAAGCTGCAAACACTGCAAAAACTACCTTTTTCGGGTTTCAGCGGGTACCCCGCGAGGGGAAAACCGATCGGGTTTTGCAGCATTTTAATTCGGTGGCGCAAAACTACGATTTTATGAACACGTTGTTGAGCTTCGGAATTCATCATATCTGGAAACGTAGCGCCATCCGGATGTTAAATTTGGCTCCCAATGATGATGTTCTTGATGTCTGCGGCGGCACCGGCGACCTGGCCATTCTGGCTGCCCGGCATATCGGCCCTGACGGCCGCGTCATCTTGTACGATATTAACCGTGCCATGATCGAGGCGGGTTTTCATAAAGTTGCCCACAAAGATATTGAAGACCGTGTAGGATATGTTCAGGGCAATGCCGAAAGCATCTCTTTCCCCGACCGGCACTTTGAAGCTGTCATGGTTGGTTTCGGCATCCGTAATGTCACGAACATGAAAAGAGGATTTGAAGAGATGTACCGGGTGTTAAAACCCGGTGGGAAAATGATGTGCCTGGAATTCTCGAAACCGACATTTCTGCCGTTCCGGTGGCTGTATGATTTTTATTCTTTTTATATTATGCCCTTTCTGGGAGAACTGATCGCCGGTTCTCGCAAAGCTTACACCCATCTTCCCGAATCCATTCGCATGTTTCCCATGCCCGATGAACTGACGGTGTTGCTCAAGGAAATTGGTTTTTCGCGCGTTGACTTCAAAAAACTCACTAACGGCATTGCCGTGATACACCTGGCAATCAAGTAGTTTCCATCCACAAATGGTCTTTTTGCCCAATCTCGGCGTCAATCGGCGCGTTTGTTTGTGCGACGTAGCCAGCTACGTCTCCGCACAAACGCTTGATTTCCTTGACCTTGGACAAAAATCCGCATTTCTGGATTGGAAACACCATTTTTTAAGCGGTTTGTTCAGAGAATCGAAGAACCCGGTTGACGTACTGTATTGTTTCCCGGTAGGGCACAGCGCCCGCATATTTCCTTACAGTTCCGGGACCGGCATTATACGCTGCCAGGGCCAGTTTGACATCACCGCCAAAACTGTCGAGCATTTTGCGCAGGTAGCGGGCGCCGCCGTCGATATTCTGGTCGATATCAAATGGCTTTGTTACGCCGAGCTCTTTGGCCGTAGCCGGCATTAACTGCATCAATCCCTGAGCTCCGGCGCGGGAGACGGCGTCTGCCTGAAAATTTGATTCAGCCCTGATGACCCCTTTAATCAACCCTGGAGACAGATCGTATTTGCTTGCTGCTTTCTGAATACTCTTTTCAATTTTGTGGCGCTCGTGGCAATCTGATTGTTTTTCTGAAGGCATGGCAAGGGACGGGTGAAGTGATGGCGATGCTTTTGCCTCCGCCAGGGTAGCGCCAGTGCCTTTTCCGGACGAGGCTTTGGTTGCGGCAGGGATCTGTCGATCGGAGGATCTATCCGCTTTTTTTTCAGCTGATAAGAATTCCGGTGAACGTTGGTACCGGCCTTTCACGCCGAGCGGATTGGCCAGATAATCCACAATCGTCAACCCGCTTGATTTAACTTTCGCATTTCCAAGCCCCTGCATCCGACGGGATGTCAGCATCCGGTGAAACACCCCGGTTCCGGATGCATTTGCTCTACCCGGGGAAAGGGAGGAAACTTTCCCGGTTCTTTGTTTTCCAGTAAATACTCGATCGAAATAGTCCCTTATGGTCAGGTGATTTGCTGTTGACATACATGCCTCTTTTTTTCACAGGCGTTCACGGGTTCAAAGGTTACCTTTTTTCCTATCAATTTGCTTCAAAAATATTTAAGCAATAATCATTCCAAAACGTGTAATGGCCAAATATGATAACTATTTCAGTAAAATAACCGCTTCTTGTCGGCTTGGATCCCATCTTAGAAATGGGTACAATTTTCCTTTGGCATCAGGTTCACTTCTTATCCCGGCAAAGTTTGCCTCAACTGAGCGGTTTGGGGCTACGCCCTTCGGGCTACGACCCCACACGCAAGGTTCAGGGTTCAAGCCCGCCCTGGCCTCCCCTCCGGCCTGCAGGGCTATGGGCTGGAAGCGGGGATCGTAGCCTACGTCTCGGAGAGCCCGACGGGATGTGGCTATCAGTTTGTTTTCACATTATGTGGGGTCGAAGCCCGAAGGGCGTAGCCCCAAACCCATCAACCTATGTATATGTAAATCGTTTCACATGTCTGCAAATCCATCGCCGTTATTATGAAATATTTTTCGCAATTCAGAAATTCAATATCTTATTTAACATCCAATAACTACCTGAATATAATATAAATAGAAATATATAGGATAGGTGTGCACACTTTTTGCATCATTTTTGGAACTTAGTGGAAATTTTAGAAGTTGAATGCGAAAGTTCATTTTTCTGAATGGTGAATCTGATGGGACTTAACGTAGGGTTTGTTTCCACGCGCTTTGCAGGCATTGACGGAGTTTCTCTAGAGGCTTCTAAATGGGCCCAGATTTTTGAGGTTGAAGGACATACTTGCTTTTGGTTTGCCGGTGAATTAACCAAAAATAACAACGTAAGTATATTTTCAGCCCAGGCGAATTTTAAAAATGACCAAAACCGGTGGATCAACAGTCAACTTTTCGGTACTTATAAAAAATCTTTGCAGCTTGCTCAGATCATTTGCAATTATAAATCAAGCCTGGCATCAAGGCTGAAAATGTTCATTAATTTATATGATATAGATCTTCTCGTCGTGGAAAACGCATTGGCGATTCCAATGCACATTCCCCTGGGATTGGCTCTGACGGATGTGATTGCGGAGACAGGGATTCCATCGATTGCCCACCATCATGACTTCTACTGGGAAAGGCCTCGCTACCTACCGTTAAACGGCAATAAAATTTATATTCAGCGGGCATTCCCGCCCAAACTGCCCAATATAGAACACGTTGTCATAAATTCAGAGGCCCGTCAAGAATTAGCCCGGCGAAGAGGGATTGCTTCAACACTGATTCCAAACGTCCTGGATTTTGAAAACCCTCCAATGGTCAGCAAAGAGCGGGTTAACGCTTTTAGACGTTCAATCGGGCTGAATTCAGATGATGTCATGTTTTTACAGCCAACCAGAATCGTACAAAGGAAAGGAATCGAATTTGCTTTAGAACTGATAAAAGAGTTGAACCACGAGAAATACAAGCTGGTAATATCTCATGAGGCCGGAGATGAAGGCTTTGAATATGTTGAATGGATTAAACAACTTGCCGGGCGATACGGACTTCATATCCGTTTTGTAGATGCCATGGTAGAAGATCCATTTGCTCACCCATCGAATCAAAAGGATCGTTTTTCCCTGTGGGAGGTTTACCAGGCGGCCGATTTTATTACGTATCCCAGCTTGTATGAGGGTTTCGGCAATGCATTGCTCGAGGCGATCTATTTCAACAAACCCATCCTGGTCAATCGGTATAAAATTTTTATTGATGATATCGAGCCGAAGGGTTTTGAAATGGTAACGATGGATGGTGCCCTGACCGCTGAAGTTGTAAAAAAAGTACACGATATTGTCCATGATACAAGGCGGAAAGAAAAAATGACGGATAAAAATTATCGGCTCGCCACGGAACATTATTCATTTTCTTTTCTTCGCAAACAATTCGCATCAATAATGCCGAGTCTATTCCATCATAATCGTATGACTCAAGGTGAGTGCCCCCAAACAGCGTTTGGAAGTTAATGCTTTGACTTTGTTGAACTGTATGAAAGTGATCGAAATTCATTAGGAAAAATCGCAGGCCGCTTAACTCGCTGGCCCAGCTATACCTTTCAATCATCAGTAAATTTCCGACAAGACCGCCGCGCAACCAACGCCAGATTCCTGCCACAGGCATCCCACATAGATTTCAGAGGATAGAAAAACCCGGAAAGGTATATGATTGCGGGATTGAACCCTTGCTGTTTAGCTAATTTTATGCGAAATATGAAAAAAACTTGCTTATCTATGTAATTATGAGTATATGCTCTTAATAAGTGGCATTTTTAATTTGAACCTACGGCAGTCAACCTGCTGTAAATGGAGTATCAGCAACCGAAAGGAGGTATCTATGGGTGAAGAAATGGAAATCGGCTGCGCCCGCCCAACCGGCGGACCTGTCGGTGAAATTGTCGAAAGCGGATCAAACACACCTGAGAAAGATGCAACCAAAACAAGGGAGGTTTCAACCATGATACAAGTTGGCAAGAAAGCACCGGATTTTACAGCACCAGCCTATCACAGCGGCAAATTCGTATCGGTTAAGCTTTCAGAATTCCTGGGAAAATGGGTACTGCTCTGTTTTTATCCGGGTGACTTCACCTTTGTCTGAGCAACTGAAATTTCGGCAGTTGCCGAAAAATACGATGCCTTTCAAAAGCTGGGAGTCGAGGTTTTGTCGATGAGCATCGACAGCGTATTTGTTCACAAAATGTGGGACGATAACGAGCTCTCCAAGATGGTGGATGGTGGGGCGCCCTTCCC
This sequence comes from uncultured delta proteobacterium, assembly GCA_963765595.1. Taxonomy (GTDB): domain Bacteria; phylum Desulfobacterota; class Desulfobacteria; order Desulfobacterales; family JAFDCJ01; genus JAFDCJ01. The sequence continues at coordinate 54,369 of CAVXXE010000065.1, read as the reverse complement.
CATGCTGTCCGATGCCGGCGGCAGGGTTGGAAAAGTTTTCGGGGTCTACGATGAAGATGCCGGGGTTGAAACCCGGGGACGATTCATTATCGACCCGGAAGGTGTCGTTCAGGGCTATGAAGTGCTCACACCGCCGGTCGGCCGCAATGTGGCAGAAACCTTCCGGCAGGTGCAGGCCTTTCAGCTTGTCAGAGAAAGCAAAGGCAAGGAAGCGACGCCTTCCGGATGGAAGCCCGGCAAAATCACCCTGAAACCGGGACCGGAACTTGTCGGAAAGGTCTGGAAAGCATGGAAGACAGAAATGGCCTTCGACTAAAACTAACCTCACGATCGTCTACAAATAGCGAAAAAGCAGTTCTGATCTTTTTCATTTTAGCCCTGTTCGTGCTGCCGACCGGGGTATTTGCGGCAGACGCAGACCATGTAATTATTGTCTCGGTAGATGGTTTGCGAGCAGATGCGATCGAAAACCTTGATGTGAATGACATTCCGAACCTGAAAGAACTCGCATCGGGCTCTGCGACCTTGAATGCCAGAACGGATTACAATTATACCAATACATTACCGAATCATGCTTCAATGGTAACCAGCCGGCGCGTTCTCGGCGTTGACGGGCATAATTGGACGGACAATGGCGAACCGTGCGTTACACTTCACACGAACAAAGGCTCATATATTGCCGGCGTGTTTGACGTCGCCCACGATAACGGTTTGTACACGGCAATGTACGCCGGCAAGACTTAGTTTTCTTTGTTTGACACATCTTACGATGCTACCAACGGCGCTGTTGATACCACCGGTGACGACAATGGAAGTGAAGAGATTTAATATGATGGACCAACCCATCCGTATCGGCATTGTAGGAAGTCGCTCTGCCGCCGAGTTTCACTATGAGGCCTATCAACGCTCTGTGACAGTAGATGTTGAAGTGGTTGGTGTCACCTCAACGACTGAAGAGCATCGTGAAAAGTTTGCCAAAGAGCAGGGGATCATTGCTTTTAGTTCCCTTGATGAGACGCTTCCCGGTGTGGATGTGATCGACAATTGCACCCCGGGAACGATGTTTAAATAAATTGACATGGCCCATGACTTGTATTACACGAAAAGAACTTATTTCAATGAGTGAATAAACCCTCTTGTTGCATAAACAACACAGTAAAGAATGGTTAATTTATTGTTATTATGTCAAATATCGCATCGGGAAGATCATTTTGTGGATACCCCAATTAGTGAATTCGAAGGTTTGGATCGATTTTTCTATGTTGTCTACCCTTCGGGAAAGCCGGAGGACTTCAGATCCTGCGTTGTCAAGGATTCGAGGTAAACTACTACAACTTCACCCTCGACGCCTTGACTCTGAAGCCCTCAGGCTTTTGCAACGTTAGGGTAAAGTGGGCTGGTTGCGCCTGACGAAATATTTAAGGCGGTTGTCAAAGGAAAACATCTTCATGGTTTGTCCCCAACGTTTCGCACCAATCTATCATGCACTCAATTTTATCCGAAATACGCTGATTGTGTTGATTTTCAGTTTCATCATCCTCGCCGGCGCATGGGCTGTTTTTTTACGCTATATGCCGGACATGAAAGGACTTCCGTGGATTGATGAAGTCTTGCGCTACTTAAATATCTGGGTCGTTTTTTTGGGGGCAAGTGTGGCGGTCAAGCAGGGCAGCCACCTAAGTGTAGATTTCTTTTTACGAAAGCTCTTTTCGGCAAAATGGGCGGCCATCATGCGAAAATTGACACTCCTCGTTATCGCAGGGTGTCTCTTTATCCTCATCTATGCCAGTGTTAAAAAAGTGCTGGGATCGCTCAACGTTGTCATCCAGGCGGCCCCTGTTTCGATCGCCGTTTTTTATCTCGCAATTCCGGTCGGCGCTGGCTTGATGCTGCTTGATTATATCCTCATCCTCGTCTTCGGTGAGCATCCGTTTAAAATCCAGCGATCTGAAGAGTCGGAGGTATAGTTAGTGGGATATGTAGCCCTTTTATTTTTTTTGCTCATTGTGCTGATCGTTTTCGGGTTTCCGATATATCTTGCGATCTGCATTTCGTCGCTCGTCCTCGTGTGGCTCCTGGACTATCCGCTTTCCCTGGTCATAATAAAGATTTTCGGCGGTATCGATTCGTTCAGCCTGATGGCAATCCCCTTTTTTATACTCGCGGGAAACATTATGATGGCGTCCAAAATCACCGACCGTATCGTGCTTTTCTCCGACACACTTGTCGGCCGGTTTAAAGGCGGTTTAGGACACGTCAATATTTTGAGTTCCATGTTTTTCGCCGGGATTCAGGGATCCGGCGTGGCCGATGCGTCCGCTATCGGGATGGTCATGATACCGCCCATGGTCAAACAGGGCTATGATAAAGATTATGCCGTCGCCGTCACGGCCTCATCTTCGGCCATTGGCCCCATAATTCCGCCGAGTATTGCGATGATTCTCTTCGCCTATTACACCGAATTGTCGGTCGGTAAACTATTTTTAGGCGGCCTGATCCCCGGGGTTCTTATAGGTGTCGGCCTCATGGTGGTAAATGCGCTCATGTTCCGCTGGCGGGATTACCGGTTTCAAACAGCAAAGTATACGCTGAAAGAGATTTTCCTGACGGGCTTTCGATCCATCGGCGCTTTAATTATGCCGTTTATCATTATACTGGGGATTACATCCGGCGTATTTACCCCTACAGAATCCGGTATTGCAGCAGCCGTTTATGGATTGATCTATGGGCTGTTGATTTCCCTTCAACTTAAACTCAGCCAGCTCCCGAAAGTGATCATTGACTCGGCGAATACAACAGCGGTGGTGATGATAATTCTGGCGATGGCCGGTATTTTTTCAAATATCCTGACACGCTTGCACTTTCAGGATTTGCTTATTCAACATGTCATCCTGGCAATCCCCGATAAACATCTCGCCACTTTAACGATTATGGGACTCCTGATTATACTGGGCCTGTTTATCGATCCGGCAGTGCTCATCGTGATGTTCGCTTCAACCGTCTATGCGGCCGGAAATGTATTGGGTTTCGATCCGATTCATTTCGGAGTTCTTATGGTGATCACGATGTTGATGGGTGCAGTCACGCCGCCGGTCGGTTCAATGCTCTTTATTTCCTGTTCAATCGCGAATATCAAGCTGGAGGAGAGCATCCGGATATTGATTCCGTTTATCCTGGTGATGTTCGTCGTTGCCCTGGCAGTGTTATTCATTCCCGGACTGGCCTTGTGGGTCAACCATCTGGTCTTCAAGTAATCAAACCCAAACGGAGGAGGTGATAGTTTCCCGGAATAATCATTGGTGGATTTTGTAGGTGTTGTGACAACACGGCATTTGTTCTTTTTCCAAACAGGAGGATCACTATGAATACAAAAAAAATTGTTTATCTAGTCTGCATCATCACATTGGTTGTCGCATTTTCAAGCAATTTCGTATTTGCGGAAAAAACTTATAAAATGCGGCTGGCAACACCACTCTCGAAAAACGGATCTGTCGGAAAAGGGTTGAAAAAATTTGCTGATCTCGTACAGGAAAAAAGTGGGGGTCGCATTAAGACTTCAGTGAGTTATGCCGGAGAGATGGGGACCCAGAGAGAACAGGTCGAAATGCTCAATGACGGTTCGCTGGAAGTCGTCACAACGCTGGCATCCGGCACCGCGCGTTATGTCCCTCAACTGGGCCTTTTTGAATTTCCGTATATTTACAAGGATGAAGCCCATCTTGTACGTGTGCTGGGAGCACTGGAAGATGAGGTTTCACGCCTGCTCGCGCCGCATAATTTTATCGCCATTGGCGGACAGAATATGGGGTTTCGCCACATGCTGGACAAAGTGAAACCAATCGTTGAAGTCGCCGACCTGAAAGGTTTGAAAATGCGTGGTCCAAATCCTGTCTATGTCGGCATGTTTGATGCCCTCGGTGCAAGTGGGACAACCACAGACTGGAGTGAAATTTACGGCGCATTACAAACGGGTGTAATTGACGGAATGGAAGCCTCGCCCGACATGATCTACTCGATGAAATTCCATGAAGTTGCCAAGTATATGGGCAAAACTTACCATATCGCCGCATGCGTGTATTATATGATCGGGAAAAAGTGGTTTGAGAGCCTTCCCGACGATTTACAATCGATTGTCATCGCTTCTGCACGTGAAGCCGCGGCCTACCAGAACGCTCTTGATATCGAAGCGCAAGGGAAATCACTCCAGAAGATGATCGATGAGGGACTCAAAGTGAATGAGGTCAAAGATCTGGCTGAGTTCCAGACAACATTGGAAGCGTTTAAAAGCGACTACGTCAAGAAAAAAGGACCCGCGTGGGTCGAACTGTATAACAAGATTAAAGCGGTTGAGTAGCAAACGCTCGTTTATTATCGGGAGGACAGGCAAACCTGTCCTCTTCTCTTCTTTGTTAGCATATGCTTCGTTCACAATTAGGTTAAACCAAATTAACACGGATGGTTCAAGTGTAGATACAACATTTTTTGTGGAATAGATCTTTTTCCACTTTCTATACCCAGTATTCCATCATTTAATGTGGCTTCCCAACGTGGATTCAGTCAAAAAACAGTATGTTTTCATAAAGTTATAGAAACTCCGGGATATTTAATTATGTTCAGTATTGCGATCATAGGAACGGGAGCGATTTCAGACAGCCATATTAAAGGATATCTTAAATTTCCTGAACGCTGCAGGATTGCTGCATTGGTGGATATCAACCCGGATAAGGCCGGGAAAAAGGCAGACGAATACGCCCTTGGTGTCGATATATATGATAATCATAGGGAGGCGTTGAAGCGTTCGGATATTGACCTGGTCTCATTATGCCTGCCCCCTTTCGTTCATGCGCCGATCACAATTGAATGCTTGCAGGCGGGCAAACATGTATTGGTGGAAAAACCAATGGCGCCCTCCTTAAAGGAATGCGATGACATGATCAATGCCGCCCGAAATAATAAGAAGCTACTCTCCGTCGTCGCTCAAAATCGTTTTACCAACGCCATGATGAAATTGAAACAGATATTGGATGGCGGGCATATCGGAAAAATTCTCCATATGCAAGTCGATTCATTGTGGTGGCGCGGACATAATTATTATGATCTCTGGTGGCGCGGGACCTGGGAAAAGGAGGGCGGGGGGTGTACCCTCAACCACGCCGCCCATCATATTGATTTATTTCAGTGGATGATGGGAATGCCGGATGAAGTCTTTGCCATGATGAGCAATGCGGCCCATGATAATTCAGAAGTCGAAGACCTGTCTATCGCTTTACTACGATACCGCAATGAAAGCCTGGCCCAGATAACAAGCTCGGTCGTGCATCATGGAGAAGAACAACAGTTGATTATTCAGGGAGAAAAAGCCCGCCTGTCTATTCCCTGGAAGATAAAAGCGTCCATCCCGCTGGAGAATGGATTCCCCCGGGACAATGCGGAATTGGAGCAAAAAATTCAGAAATTGTATGAACAACTGCCGGACATACCGCATTCCGGACATGCGGGTCAAATCGATAACGTCCTGTCGGCAATTGAAAACGGAAAAAACCCGTTGATCGACGGATGCGAGAGCCGGAAAATGATCGAATTAATTACAGCTATTTATGCATCCGCCAGCACGGGTCGAATTGTCCGGCTGCCTGTACAGAAAAGCAATCCCTTTTATACGAAAGAAGGGATACTGGGGAATGTGAGATATTTTTACAAAAAAACAAAGAGCATTAGCAATTTTTCCAGTAACACAATCACCCTGGGCAGACATCTTGAGGAGACCGGGAAAGGTTAACCCTAACCTTGCATCAGGGATAGGAGTTTCCGACGAGTATTTAACTCTGCTTTATCAAAAAGGAATCGGGAAAAATGCAAAGAGCAGACGGGATGAATTATGCGCCGACAGGCACGCCTGATCCAGTGTGCGGCAAAGGGGATTTTCGTTTTGGGGTCATTGGTTTGGATCACGGGCACATCTATGGAATGTGCAACGGCCTGATTGAAGCCGGAGCAGAAATAAAGTGGGTGTATGATCCGGATCCCGCAAAAGTGGCCGCTTTTTGTACAAAATACGACCAGGTAAAAAAGGCATCGTCAGAAAAAGAAATCCTACAGGACGATTCCGTCCGGCTCATTGCCAGTGCGAACATTCCTTCAGAACGATGCGCCGTGGGCCTTCGGGCAATGGCTCACGGTAAAGACTATTTTACGGATAAACCCCCCTTCACGACGCTGGAACAGTTGAATCAAGCCCGTCTCAAGACCACAGCGACAAGCCTGAAATACTTCGTTTATTACGCGGAACGTTTGCATGTCGAAAGCGCCATATTTGCCGGCCGGCTGATTCAACAGGGGGCTGTTGGTCGTGTTGTCCAGGTTATCGGTCTCGGACCGCATCGAATTAATATTGATTCCAGACCGGACTGGTTTTTTCAAAAAGAAAAGTACGGCGGCATTCTCTGTGACATCGGAAGCCATCAAATAGAACAATTTCTCTCTTTTGCAAATGCAAAAGATGCAACGGTTTTGCACAGTAAAGTCGCTAATTATCATCACAAACAGTATCCGGAATTTGAAGATTTTGGAGATGCGACGCTCGTCGCGGACAATGGCGCGACCATGTATTTCAGAGTAGACTGGTTTACACCGGACGGCCTGGGCGTATGGGGAGACGGACGGACCTTGATTCTCGGGACGGAAGGATACCTTGAATTACGGAAATATTGTGATATTGCGCGTGATTCGGCGAGTGACCATGTCTATCTGGTCAACCATAAAGAAGAAAAACATTTTCCCGTACACGGCAAAGTCGGTTTCCCCTTTTTCGGGCAGCTCATTCGTGACTGCCTTGATCGCTCAGAGACCGCTATGACTCAGGAACATGCTTTCAAAGCGGCAGAACTCTGTCTAAAAACCCAGGAACTGGCGATACGTGTTGAATAAAGAAATAATGATTTCAACAAACCGAAGGAGACACCAATGACAGATCAGCAATGGGAAACATTACTGGCGGTTATTCGGGGAGAAGATATCCAGCCGCTGCCGGTAGGGTTTATCATCGATAGCCCCTGGCTGCCGAATTGGGCCGGATACTCAATTCTGGATTATTTTACGGATGGGAAAATTTGGTTTCAGGCGAATATGAAGGCGATTGAAATGTTTCCCGAGACCATCTTCTTACCCGGCTTCTGGTCCGAGTATGGCATGAGTACCGAGCCGTCGGCTTTTGGGGCTGTATGTACCTGGGAAGAGAACGAATTTCCTTTTGCTAAAAAATTGCTCCATTCGGCTAAAGATATTGATCGGGTTGTAAAACCGAATCCTAAAAAAGACGGCCTTCTGCCTTTCGCCATTAAGCGGATCAAACATTTTCAGCCTGAGATTGAACAGGCCGGCCACAAGGTTCGCTTTGCCGTCGCCCGAGGCCCGCTCAATATCGCCTCATTTCTGATGGGAACGACCGAATTCATGCTGGCTCTCAGCGAGGATACCGAACGCGTACATCAGTTGCTGGCAATTATTTCGGATTTTCTGGCGGAATGGATGAATCATCAACGCGAGTGTTTCCCTACCATTGACGGTATGCTGATGCTTGACGACATCGTCGGGTTTATCGGGGAAAAAGATTTTCTGGAGTTCGGACAGCCTTATTTGAAGAAAATCTACGACAGCCTGGATGTCTCGGTGAAATTTTTCCACAACGATGCACCCTGTAAAGTTTGCGCACGCTATTTAGCTGAAATCGGGATCAACCTGTTGAATTTTGGGATTCAGCATACTATAAAAGAGATGAAGGCGTGGACTGATAATAAAATCACCCTTCTGGGAAACATCCCGCCACGCGATGTTCTCGCCATTGGGACCCCCGAAGATGTCAAAAAGAACACAAATGAACTTATCGAGTCTTTGCAAGATCGATCCAAATTAATCCTCTCCTGCGGCGGCGGGATGCCCCCGGGAGTATCGTCCGATAATATACGGGCGTTCATTACCACCGTAGAAACCTTGACTCGCAAATGATCGCGTGGCTGCGTTACTAAAAGCTCACCCTGAGGGATGACGCATTTTGTGAGTTTTAACGAGTAATATCTGGTTAAACCATCATATCTGTAACTTTTAATTTCTATAGGGGGTCTCATGTCTTTTTTGGATGATATGTTTGGTCTGGACGGCAAGACCGCCATCGTCGCCGGTGGTGCCGGCGCGATCGGCACAGTCATGTCCGCGGCCCTCTTGAATGCCGGCGCAAATGTCGTCATATGGAGCCGCACTCAGGAGTCTATCGATCAGGCCCTGCAAAACCTATCAACTTCGGATAAATTCATCGATCGTATCGCCGGATACCAGGTGGATACCGGCAGTGAAGCCGAGGTTGCAGGGAGGCTGAAAGATGCCGTTGCAAAATTCGGCTCGCTTCAAATACTGATTAACGCGGTCGGCGGCAGCAGCGGGAAGGCGCCGCTGGTGGAAACGGACATGGCCCAATTTGAAACTGTATTGAAGTTGAACCTGACAGCCGGCCTGATGGTACCTACCAAAGCGGTTGCCGCATACTGGATCGCGCACGGAATCAAGGGCGTTATCATCAATCTGGCATCGATGGCATCATACAACCCGCTGTCCGGCGTCTGGGCTTACGATGCGGCCAAAGCCGGGGTGCTGAACCTGACCGTGGGCGCTGCCGGCGAGTTTGCGCGCTACGGCATACGGGTGAACGCCCTTGCTCCCGGATTTTTCCTCGGCAAGCAGAACCGGGCTCTACTGGTGGATGAAGAAACCGGCGAATATACCGAAAGGGGTAAAGCCGTCATCCATCATACACCGTTCGGCCGATTCGGCGAGACCGATGAACTGGTGGGTGCCACCCTGTTCCTCGCCAGCAACAAGGCTTCGGGATTTGTGACCGGCGTGTCCATTCCGGTAGACGGCGGGTATCTGACTTTTAATATTTAAAAATTCGTAGACGGGTTGCGCGTTGAAAGCGAGGGGTTGCAAGCATAAAATCCCGCCGGACCCGCAACGGCCGGAAAGGCAAGTAAGGATATGGTCAGCGGCAGGGGAAGTCCCGCAACAGTTCTGACGGAAGCAGAAGTCAAAACGCTCATAGAAGAGGGCACACCCGCAAAGCTCTATGAGGGTAAAAAAGTTCTGGTATTAACACCGGATACAACCCGCACCTGCCCTCTGCCGATGATGGTCCGGGCCGTCCGTAAAATTATCGGCACCCGATGCGCGGCTCTGGATTTTATGGTCGCCCTGGGAACACACCCGCCTATGACCGAATCGGACATTCTGTCCTTTTACGGCATTTCCGAAGATCAGAGGCAGACGGGTTTCGGCAATTCCAGGTTCTTCAATCACCGCTGGGACCTGCCTGAGACCTTTAAACGAATCGGATACCTGGAAGAAGACGTGGTAGACAACATTTCGGGAGGCCGTCTGCAGGAAAAAGTGGCGATCGATATCAACCGCAAGATCTTTGAATACGACCTGGTCCTGATCCTGGGGCCGGTGTTTCCCCATGAGGTAGTGGGTTTCTCAGGGGGCGCGAAGTATCTGTTTCCGGGTATATCCGGTGGAGCATTTCTGCATTTTTTTCACTGGCTGGGGGCTGTCATAACCTGCCCGGAAATCATCGGAATCAAAAACACCCCGGTGCGGGACGTGATCCACCGCGCCTTGAAGAGGGTGGATGTGCCTGTTCACTTGCTGGCGATGGTGGTAACCGGGAAGAATCGGCTTTGCGGACTGTATCCCGGTGATGTGCAGAAGGCCTGGGCGCAAGCGGCTGATCTATCCGCCAAGATTCATATCGTTTACAAAGAAAAGCCGTTTCCAATAGTTATGGGCCGTGCCCCGGAAATGTACGATGAAATCTGGGTGGCCGGAAAAGTCATGTATAAACTGGAACAGGTGGTGGCCGAAGGCGGCAAACTCACCATTTACGGACCACACATCAAGCATGTTTCCAGAACCTGGGGCAAGGAGATTGAAAAAATCGGCTATCACATTCGGGATTATTTTCTGGCCCAGGCAGGGCGATTCACCGATATCCCCAGGGGTGTTCTCGCCCACTCCACCCACGTGCGCGGATCCGGTTCGTTCGAGAATGGAATTGAGATCCCCCGAATTGAAGTCATACTGGCCACCGGGATAACGGAAGAAAAATGCCGACGGATCAATCTGGGCTATATGGACCCGTCGAAAATCGACATCGAAGATTTCATGAACAAGGAGGATGAAGGGATTCTTTTTGTGGACCATGCCGGCGAGATTCTCTACAAATTGAATGATTGAAACCTAACCCGGATAAACCGGAAAAATTTGCCACAAAGGTACTGAGACACAAAGGAAAACCCTAGGCTAAAATTGATTTTTGCGTCCTGGTGTCTTGGCGGCGAAAATGTTTTGCCATAAAATGCAAAAATATAGAACTTAGCTCCGCTTCGCTCCGCAATTGGAATGATGGAACAATGGAATGATGGAATCATGGGTTCTGGAATATTGGAGTGGTGGATTTAGAGTATCAAAACGAATATAATTGTATTGATTTTCTCGTAATACTGGTATATTTTCTGGGTGAAAGCAGAAAATGGATGCCTGATGGGCATCATCATAAAATGTAGATACAACATTTTTTGTAGAATAGATCTTTTTCCGCTTTTCATACCCAGTATTCCAACATTCCACTATTCCATCATTCCATGTGGCTTCCTAACTTGGATGGCCATAAAAAACGCCATATTTCCAACGATTTGTAGAAATTCCGAGACGTACAATTAAGGTATCAATGACTCCCGTCCGCCTTTCTGGAGGCGCAACATCAGGGTAAACGCAAGAGCGCATAAATAAAGGAACGAAAAATGGAATCTTTTTTATCCGAAGATTTTCTGCTGCAAACGCAAACGGCTAAAACATTGTATCATCAATACGCCGAAGACATGCCGATTTATGACTATCACTGTCACCTGCCGGTTCGTGATATTGCCGAGAATAAAAAGTTTGAAAACCTGACCCAAATCTGGCTGTACGGTGACCATTACAAATGGCGTGCCCTGAGGGCCAATGGTGTTAAAGAAAAATTAATCACCGGCAACGGATCCGATTTTGAAAAATTCCAGGCCTGGGCGGCAACGGTTCCTAAAACATTATGCAATCCGCTGTATCAGTGGACCCACCTGGAACTCAAACGCTATTTCGGAATCGAAGGCAAGCTTTTGGATGCGAATACGGCCAAAGAAATTTATGATACCTGTACCGAAATGCTTCAGACCGATGCTTTCAGTACCCAGAGCATAATGCAGAAAATGAATGTTCGGGTTGTCTGCACCACCGACGACCCCACGGACAGCCTGGAATATCATCAACAGCTCAAGGAAAATCAAAATTTTCCGGTCCTTGTGCTTCCGGCCTTCCGGCCGGACAAGGCCATGGCAGTTGAATCTCCCGCAAGCTTCAATGACTGGGTTGATCAACTGGCTGCGGCCGCCGACACCGAAATCACCAATTACGAAACCTATATGACAGCACTGCATCAACGCCATGACGTCTTTCACAAAACCGGCTGTCGTCTTTCTGATCACGGTATCGAGCAGCCTTATGCCCAGAATTACACTGAAACTCAAATCTGCCGCATATTCGATAAAGTCCGGTCCGGAAAAACGCTGGAGAAATCAGAGGTCCGACAGTTTAAGTCAGCCATGCTCATAGAACTGGCAGTCATGGATGCCGAAAAAAGCTGGGTCCAGCAGTTTCACCTGGGTGTCCTTAGAAATACCAACACCCGTGCCATGCAGCACATCGGTCCGGACACCGGCTTCGACACCATCGGTGATTTTGAGATTGGAAAGCCTCTGGCCCGTTTCCTGGACCGGCTCGAAAATCGAGGCAAACTCACCAAGACTATCCTGTATGTGGTCAATCCGCGGGATAACGAGTTGATTGCCGCTATGACCGGCAATTTTCAGGACGGCAGCATACCCGGCAAGATTCAATTTGGCTCCGCCTGGTGGTATAACGACCAGAAGGACGGTATGGAACACCAAATCACAGCCCTGGCCAACATGGGACTGCTCAGCCGTTTTGTCGGCATGCTGACAGACTCAAGAAGTTTTCTCTCCTACCCGCGCCACGAATATTTCCGCCGAGTGCTGTGCAACCTGCTGGGCAGAGATGTGGAAAATGGAGAACTGCCGGACGATCCGGAACTGATCGGCAGCATGATCAAAGATATATGCTACAACAATGCGGTCAGCTATTTTGAAATTAGTGTCCCTTAACATCATTGCCGTTTTGCTATATATGTGCAGAGACTTTTGGTACATAGCCTGACGGTAGGTGATGTCAGGGAATATCGAAGAACGGAAAGGAGGTTTTCAACCGGTGATATCACATCTGCACCGGGATACGGGCCTTCTAAAGCCGCCGTAGAAGCTCTGACCAAGACACTGGCACGACAGCTGGCCGCTTACGGCATCAATGTCAATGGTGTCGCTCCCCATGCAATCGAAACGGACATGAGTGCTGAGTGGCCGGAGGAAAAACGAAAGGCGATTATTGAAAGCATTCCCCTCAAACGGTTGGGGCAACCGCAAGATGTGGCTGAAACCGTCTTATTTCTGGCTTCCAACAAAGCCGGATTTATCACCGGTGAAATCCTCGATGTGAACGGCGGATTTTTGATGGATTAAAGCGAAATTATTCCCTATTTATACTTTCCGCCTTCTGCTTTGAGCTTTCAACCAAAATTGAAAACCAGCACACCTCGTTCGTGAAATCGATATGAAAAAAAATTAGATGTAATAGCTGCTGGCTGTGGCTGTACTTGACCTGCAGAGCGGATTCTGTCATAGAGTCTTACATCTAGAACGTCTTTTCGTCTGAATCCTGTTTCAACGCAAAATATCCGCTATGCCGACACCAAAATCCAAAAGAGTTGAACTGCTGGCTCCGGCCGGTAATTTAGAAAAGCTGGAAATCGCCATTCATTTCGGCGCCGATGCAGTCTATCTCGGTGGAAAGGATTTCAGTTTAAGAAACTTTTCCGGCAACTTCCACTTAGAGGAAATCAGGCAGGCGGTCGCCTATGCCCATGATCACGATGTAAAGGTCTATGTGGCGGTCAATATTTATGCGCGCAATGATGAGCAGGCGTTTATTGCAGCATATCTTGAGAAATTGGGCGCTGTGGGACCTGATGGCGTAATTGCCGCTGATCCGGGTGTTATCATCACCGCCCGAGAGCTTATTCCGCATATCCCCCTGCATCTCAGCACCCAGGCCAACAGTACCAATTATAAAACCGTTGAATTCTGGGAGCGGCTGGGGATCCGCCGGGTCAACATGGCCCGGGAACTGACCCTGGCCGAAATAAAAACCATTGCGGCGCAGTCTCATATTGAAATCGAGGCCTTTGTCCATGGGGCCATGTGCATTGCTTACTCGGGCCGCTGCCTTTTATCCAGTTTTATGGCCAACCGCCACAGCAACCGCGGCATGTGCGCCCATCCCTGCCGCTGGAAATACGCACTGGTGGAAGAAATCCGTGACGGCCAATATATGCCCATCAGCGAAGATGACCGGGGAACCTATATCTTCAACTCCATGGATCTTTGCATGATCGAGCACATCCCCGCCATGATCAATTCTGATGTATCTGCACTTAAGATTGAAGGCCGCATGAAAGGAATCAATTATCTGGCTTCGGTGGTAAAGGTCTACCGGGAGGCTATCGACCGGTATGTACAGGACCCGCCGGGATACAGCGTAAAACCCGAATGGTTGATCGAACTGGCTAAAATTAACCATCGGGGATATTGTACGGGTTTTTATTTTGATGATCCCCAGCAACTCGTTCCCGATTATGAATTTAGCAAGGGTATGGACACCCATCTGTTCATCGGCAAATTGCTTGCCGCGCATGATGACGGCCGCAACTTTATGGAGGTTCGCAACAAATGCCGGGTCGGCGACAAGGTGGAGATATTAAGTCCCCGGCAAACAGTTCGAAAAACAAACATCGGGAACATGGAAGATGAGGAAGGAAATCCGATTCAAATTGCCCGGCCGAATACCCGCGTTTACCCGGATCTGGGCTTGAAAACCAAACCCAACGATCTGATCCGTAAAGTTATTGCCGCGGAAAAATCAAATAACGCGGCAGGATCGCTGCCAGGATAATAAGCGCGCCCACCATTACGATTCCCAGCCCAAACTCCCCGGCATCTCCCAGGATACCGATTAAAATTGGAAGTATCCCGCCGCCGATAAGAAATGCGAAAGGAATGGTAATGGAAACAGCGATATTTCGGGTTTCGCGCGGACCAATCAAAGACAGTGCAACCAATGCCGCCGGGGGAAAGCAAACTGCAATCATGGGTTGAGCAAAAACGAGAACGGAAGTCCAAAAACCCGTGGTAATACCCAGGCCCACGGTCAATAGTCCTGTGAGCATGAAGATCCATACCAGGGTGCGCTTGGGACCGAACCGATCGGTAGCCCAGCCCGCCACAAATACAATCACTAAACCCGGGATTCTAGAAATTGCAACCAGGGTATTGGCCGTTTCCCGATCCATACCTTGTTCGGTTACCAAATAGAGTGGCAACATGGTGTAGATGCCCAAAAAGCTGCCGATACCTGCACAAAAAAGTATCAGCATGATCAAAAAGGATCTTTGTTTTACCAGCGCTCGGACCGCTCCGAATCTGGGCGTTTCACCGGTGAATTCTCCACTCCTGCCATAGTGTGCGTTAGCCAGTCCCATTAAGAGTGATGTCAGCCCGAGAAGCAGTAATATTATGCGCCAGGAAAACCAAAGCAAAAAAAATTCAGCCAACAGGGGTGCTGCCACGAATCCTAAATTCGGCGCCATCTCGTGAACGGCTATCGCCTTCCCCCATTGGCGGGGATTAACAATAGAGGTAAGCGTAGCCAAACCGGACGGAAGGTAAAGGCCGGCGGATAAACCCAGCACAAACAGACCGATGAGCAATATCCATTTGTTTGAACTGAAAGAGATCGGCAACAGCGTTAACCCAACGGCTAAGGACGACAACGAAATGGTTTTTTTGTGGGTTACGACGGCCGAAAGAAAACCTGAACCCAACATTCCAACAAAATACCCAAAAGATATCAGCAGAAAAAGCAAACCGGCGTCACTGTGGGAGAGGCTAAGGTCCGCTTCGATAGTGGGCATCAATGGTGAGAAAATGATTCTGGCTGTAAAGTTAATAAAAAAAATTAATGCCAAAAAAAACAAAACGGGAAGCTGGGAACGTAATTCACCGAAGCTCTTGGCAGCGTTAACCCCGGCTGCAAAATTTCGCGATACCGTGTTCAAAATAACAATCCTTATTCAGAAAGGCTGTAAGGCCGAAAAAAGGGCGCTTCAAAAGATAGATCAGGATATGAATTACGAGAATTTTAATACTACCAGCGTTATATCATCCTCCTGGGGTTCATCCCCCCGATATTCAGACACCGCTTCGAAGACGGCCTTGCGGATTCCTTCGGCTTCCAGACCGGCGTTTTTGCGCACCACCTCTTTAAATCGCGCTTTGCCGAACATCTTCCCAGTCGGATCATGGGCTTCAAAAATGCCGTCGGTGGTCAGCAGCACGATCTGGCCCGGCTGGACCTTACGGCTGTAGTCCTCGTAAATCCAGTTCTCATCCACTCCCAGGGCCAATCCGGTACCGGAAAGTGCTTCAAACTGATCGCTATGGGGACAGTAAAGGAACCCCGGATCATGGCCCGCCCGGACCCAGTTGATTCGGTTGTTGCCAGGCTCGACCACAAGGTAGAACAAGGTCATGAATTGCCCGGTTTCGGCCGTGTCCACTGAAATCAAACGATTGACTCCGGTGATAATGTCGCCGGTGGCGCTGGGCAGGGTCGCCCGGGCACGCAGATACCCCCGGACGCTGGCCATCAGCAATGCCGCCGAAACACCGTGCCCGCTGACATCCCCCACGACGATACCCAGGCTGCGATGGGGAAGTTCGATATAATCGTAGTAGTCTCCACCGGTTTCATCGCAGTAAAGGCTTCGGCCGGCCACATCGATGGATTCAAGCTGCGGCGGCCGCTGGGGCAGCAAGTTCTGTTGAACCTCCTGGGCCAGATTTAACGCGGCAACGATCTTCTCCAGTGAACGGGAGTAGTCCGCCAAGCGGTCGTATAACCGGGCGTTTTCGAGTGATATGGCTGCCTGGGAACTGAGCACCTTCAACACCTCCAGATGCCCCGCTGTAAATACGCCCGGGGTCAGATTGTTTTCCAGATATAAAACCCCGGCCAGCTTGTCTTTGGTGGTCAAAGGCATACACAAGATTGATTTGGGTCGGACCTTTAAGACATAGGGCGTATTGGTAAACTTTCCCTCAATGGCAGCATTGTCCAGGACGACGGGCTCAAGGGTGCGTGCGACGTAATTGACAATCGACCGTGACAGCGCATGACTGCTCTCCAGGGGGGTGGACTGACGAACCGTGACATCTTGCCGGTCCACCGACATTTCGGCTTCCACCAAAAGCTGTCCAGCGGATTCCAGCACCAGAAAACCCCTCTGGGCACCGGCATTTTCCATGGTAATGTTCAACAGTTTTTCCAGCAAACTGGCCAGCACAATGTCACTGGACATGGCCTGGGTGGACTTGAGCACCGAAGCGAGGTCCAGTCTCTCGCCGGCATCGCTGCCGGTGGTGGTCACATCGGTCAGGCCCGTTAATAAGGCAGTCTGAAGCGGCCCACTTGCAGCCGACAGCAATTCGGGAAAGGTTTCATCCAGATCCCGGACCTTGGACGCGGCCCCCCAGCGCAAGTAGGCATACCGTGCTTCGGTCATGTAGGCCCGGGCAATCGAGGACCTGTCTTTTTCCAGGTAA
The DNA here is from genome assembly GCA_963765595.1 of uncultured delta proteobacterium. GTDB lineage: Bacteria > Desulfobacterota > Desulfobacteria > Desulfobacterales > JAFDCJ01 > JAFDCJ01. The sequence goes on along the minus strand of CAVXXE010000065.1, from coordinate 37,498 downwards.
AAACGCGCTGCCAGTTCATTGGCCATGGCTTTGTCATGGAGAAAGCCGCCGGCGGCGGCCATCTTTACAACGCGGTCAAAGAGTTCCATGGCCGCCGAATCCTGCCGCAGAACCCAGTGGCGCACGGCGTTGACCAGGTCATACTTGTGCCGGTAGTTTAGCGGGGATTGCCGGGCCCAGCGCCGCAGTTGAGCCTGGGTATCTTCAACTTGCTTGAGGATCCGTCCCTTTTCCGCAGGCCCGACATCCGGGTAGCAGGCCAGGCGCGCCAGCGAACTCCAGCAGTAAAAGTTCGGCACTCCGGATCCCAGCACGGTGGGCCCCTCCATGACTTGCTGAACCCGGTCGGCATTTTTGACGGCCCGGGCCGGTTGTCGGAAAAGCAGACATAACAACAATTTGCAGTTGTAGAGACCAAAATCCCGACCTTTATTGTCAGCCTGCGTGTCAATGGCCAGCATTTTTTCTTCGTCGTAAAAGTTGCCGGCCAGACGACAGGGATCGGAGGTGGAGTTCAGCAAATTGGCCACCACCTGCCGATACAGACGCATAAAATGATAGCCTGCTTCCACGCCGGTGGCCTTGGCGACGGGATCGTGTTCGGCCATGATCTTTTCGATTTCCGGCAGCTCCCATCCGCTTAAAAACAGGTGCACGCCATAAAAGGCACTGGAATAGGCGATATAAAACACATCGCCGATCTCCCGCGCGGCCTGATGGAGTTCCAGAAACGGCGCCAGGGTTTCCCTGAGATGTTCTTTCCAGTGTCGCATGATAAGATTAAAGGCAAAACGGGTGGGAATTCGGGAAATCTCGGCCTGGGGCTGCTCCAGAAACCGCAGCGCCAGTTTTCCGAACTGATAGCCCGATTCCATTTCACCCTCCGAACCCAGGAGCATTCCATAATTCAGATAGGCGGTCGACGAGGCCGGCCCGTTGCCGTGGCGCACGGTCAGTCGAAGTTGCTCGTTGGCCAACACCGGATACAGCTCCGGATAAATGGTCGCGAGGGCGGCATTGGCCCGCATGATGATCCGCATGACAGCCGTTTTAGAGGGATCCGTCATGGACGGCAGCTGCGCCAGGTGGTCGCAGGATTTACCAGCCAGCAGAATTTTCGTCTTCAGCCGGCTCAGCCGGATTTGCAATTTGCCCGGCGTGGTCGGCAAATTCACCCCCAGGTTTTTCAGGATTTCCAGGGCCGCCCGGGAAGCCTCCGCCCAGCGGTTTTGGGCGATCAGCGCAAGGATTTTGACCTCATAGACCGGGGCCTGATCCAGGGGATTGCGCGCATGCTGGAGGACAATCCGGACCACGTTTTCCATTTCCTGGGTGTCGGAACACAGAAATGCCCCTTCCGCGGTTTGGGTGTGCAGGGCCAGGGCCAGATCATAATGTGACTGCCAGCAGTTTTCTTCCAAAAGATCCAGGCCGGTTTTGAAATAGCGCAAAGCGATAGCGAAAACGGCAGCCGCTTTGGCCCGTTTTCCGGCGGACAGGTTTAATTCGGCCAGTTCCATGCGTTCCGGTTCGCCGGTTAGCATCACCCGTCCGGCATTGAGTTGATCGACCACCACAAAAATAGGGTCTGCCCCCTCATTCGGCGATGCCTTCTGCTGCAGCCGCTTGCCGATCTGGTAATGCAATGTAGAACGCTCAGACTCCGGCACCAACGCATAGGCTGCCTGCTGAATGCGATCGTGGGAAAATTTAAACTCGCAGTTCATAAGATGCTCGGCGGGTGACGCCAGCAGCTTTCCCATGCCCGAATCCCAGTATTGCTCTATGCAGGCAGTACCGAGAGGCACAATCAGACCCTCGGTCTTGGCCCGGCGCAATGCGGCAGCGGTTTGCTCCCGGGAACTTTGGCAGGCTGCGGCCAAAGCCTGCAGATCAAATTGACGGCCAATCGCTGCGGCCGTGGTCATCACGGCCAGCGTTTCATCATCGAGGCGTTGCAGCTTATCGGACAGTAATTCGACCACGTTGTCGGTGATCTTCCGGCTGCTGATGTCGGCGACATCCCACTGCCAACGCTGTTGGCCGGCATCAAAATGCAGCAGGTTTTCAGAATACAGCAGGTTTAAAAATTCATTCAAAAAAAACGGGTTCCCCCCGGTTTTTTCCATCAGAACACGGACCAGGGGCTCTGCCGTTTGGGGATCGCACCGCAAGGTTTCGGCGGTGATCTGCGCAATGTCCGCTGAATTCAGGTTTGCCAGATCCATTTGGCCGACAATGGCGCCTTGCTCCTGAAGGCCCTGCCGAGCCTTGTGAAGCGGATGGTCGGCTGCGGTCTCCTCAACCCGATAACCGCCGATCAGCAAGAGAAAATCGATGCCGTCGTCGATCATCAGGGACTGGACCAGATCCAGCGAAGCGGGATCGGCCAGGTTTAAAAAGTCCAGAAACAAAACCAACGGATGCTCCGGCCGGCAGAATATGCGGATAAAGTTCAACAGAGCCTGTTTGATGCGTCTTTGAGAGGCGGCGGGCTCCAGCGCCATCACAGGCGGTTGGTTTCCGACAATGGCGGCCGCATCCGGAATCAGATCCAGCAAGAGCTGCCCGTTGGCCCCCAGAGCCGCCAGGATACGCTCGCGCCACAGTGTCAGGCGTTCCCGGCTTTCGGTCAGCAGTTGGCGGACCAGATCATGAAAGGCTGCCACAATGGCAGCATAGGGAATATTGCGATCCGCCGCATCAAATTGCCCTTGCACAAATAACCCCTGGTGGCGGGCAAATCCTTTACCGGCTTCCAGCACGAGAGCGGTTTTTCCGACCCCAGCCGGACCGGCAACGAACATCATTTCTTTAGCGCCGCGGCTGACACGGTCGTATGCTGCCGCCAGAATGTCGATTTCTTTTTGACGGCCAACCAGTTTGCGGGAAATCTGGAATTTGTCGGACAGGTCCTGCCGGGCCAAAGGAAACGGATTTATCCGTCCGGTGTTCTCCAAGCGCCGGCGGCACTCGGTCAGATCCGCTGTTAGACCCCGGGTGCTCTGGTAGCGGTCCTCGGGATTTTTGGCGAGAAGCTTCATAATGATGTCGGACAGTCCAGCGGGAACTTCGGCGTTCAGTTCACTCGGCCTCCTGGGTCGTCTGGCAATGTGTGCATGAACCAGCTCAAGGACATCGGTGGTTTCAAACGGAAGTTTGCCGACAAACAGTTCATACAGGGCAACGCCCAGCGAATAAAAATCCGTGCGCCAGTCCACCGGTCGGTTCATTCTTCCGGTCTGCTCGGGCGACATATACGACAGCGTTCCGGCCAGCACCTGGATTTCACCCACGGCTACGGTATCCGACAGGGGCTGTGAAGAACCGAAATCAATGATCTGGAGGTGGTCGGTTTGGGGATTGAAAACAATATTGGATGACTTGATGTCTCCGTGAATGAGGTTGGCGGCGTGAATTTCGCCCAAAATACGGACGGTGTCGGCGGCAATTTTCAACAGCTGCCGCAGGGTAAAGGTGTGGGTTTTCAGCAATTTTTTTAGATCCTGACCACCGATATCTTCGGTGATCAGGATCAGCCGATTGCTGGCTCGCTGGAGGCCGAAGGGTCGCGGTATGCCGGCATCATTTAGACGACGGGTGGTTTCGTACTCTCGCCGATAGCGCAGAATTTCCTGGGGGTCGGGATACTCATCTTTAAGTGTTTTTAAGATAACCGGTCGATCGCCCTCTATCTGTTTGGCCCGGTAGACGACAGAGCGAACACTTTCATAAATTTTTTCTTCGACCTGAAATCCGGGAATGTCGATCATAACGCCCTCCTGGAGGATTCGCTTTTTGAAATACTCCGCAAAGCCGAAATTGATCGGCTTCAGGTTCAGCCCAGCCGCCGGCCAAAAAAAACGGACGGTCTAATCTAAAAAGAAACTCTAAAAAAGCGAATATCGAAGTATGAATGCGAAATTCCCTTAAATTGCAAATCCTTGTGGCTCTTCAACCGGAAACCCTGAACGTTGAACCGCTCAACCTAGGTTAAAGCAAGAATTTTTTTAGATCAATATTGAACCGTTTTATCTGGCTCCAGACACTGGTGCGCGAAATACCCAGTAGCAACGCGGCACGGGACTGGTTGCCGCCGGCTTTGACCAGCGCCTCGATCAGACGTTGCCGTTTCATTTCTGCCATATTCAGCAGAATTTCAGGCGGTGGTGTTTTAGGGGCGCCTTTATCCTGCAGAACGTTGGGTGGTAGATGCTCCGGCCGAATCATTTCATCCCGGCAGGAAACAAACGCGTATTCAAATGCGCTCTTCAGTTCTCTGACGTTCCCCGGCCACGGATACTTCATCAGCAGTTCCAGAGTTTCCCCGGATATGCGCGCGATGTTCCTGTCGTTTTTTAGCTTAATTCTTCTAAAAAATGCTTCGGCCAGCAAAGGGATGTCTCCCACCCGGTCTCTCAGGGGCGGCACCCATATCGGGATCACATTGATGCGGTAGAAAAAGTCCTCTCTGAAGCCGCCCCGGGCGACAAGCTGTCGCAAATCCCGGTTGGTTGCGGTGATAATTCTTACGTCGACCGCCCGCGGCCGGTTGTCGCCGACACGCTCCACCACCTTTTCTTCGAGCACGCGCAAGAGCTTTACTTGGAGGGAAGGCGGCAGATCACCGATTTCATCCAGAAAAATATCGCCACCGTCAGCCGCCTCGAATCTTCCCTCGCGGCTGCGAATGGCCCCGGTGAAGGCTCCCTTGATGTGCCCGAACAGCTCGCTTTCCAGCAGCGATTCATTCAGCGCCGAGCAATTGACCTTGATAAACGGTCGGTGGCTGCGGTTACCGTTCTGATGGATGGCGGATGCGATCAGTTCTTTACCGGTACCGCTCTCGCCATAAATGATCACCGGTGCATCCGACTTGGCGGCATTGGCTATGAGATCAAACACCTGATGCATTGGGGCCGAAGCGCCAATCATACCGTAAAAGCGATCCTCAGCCTGCAATTCGCGGCGATAACTTTCGATCTGGGTTTCTTTTTCCAACAGATCGGTAATATCCGTAACGGTTTCCACGGCGCCGGTCATTTTGCCGCTGCTGTCCTTGAATACCGAAGCGTTTTTAATGATGTTGATATAGGCGCCATCCTTGCGCAACAAAACGCATTTTTGCCGTATAATTTTGCTTTTCTGAAAGAGGCGGCACCAGTGGCCTTCATCGGTGGTGCGGATCTTTTCACAGGCGTTGCAGTTCAGTATCGCGCAGTTCCGGCCCAAGATTTCCGCACTGGAATAGCCTGTAATGGTTTCAAAAGCCTGGTTGACCGAAACAATGACGCCGTCGACATTGACGATCATCACCCCGTCCTGAATCGTATCTACGACGGTTTTCCAGTAGTTGTTCATATCCTGTTCAAACATGGCAACCTTTCTGTTAAAAAAGTTAACAACCGTGTTGTTAGAAAACTTAACACTCGAACAATAGAATATCAACAAAAAATTGCCTTGCCGGCCGTTTTATTTCTCTTTCGGGACGATTTTTTCACTCGGTTAAATTTATATTTTCATCAATAACAGGTAGTTATTATATCTTACGCGGATTTTAACCTCCCCTGATCCAATCTGTGGCATCCCTTTTGCTAAGGTAATCAATGTGAAGCGAAAAACATCAAATCAACCGTTCGGGGGTTAACATGCGAAGCCTGGACATTCGAAGTATGATTCAGCCTTTCAGTTATTTGATCGTCAGCAACGCCTTTAAGGAGATACCAACGGGTGAGACGCTGGAAATACTGATGAGTGGTCCGAACGACGCGGCGAATCTGCTGAAAATTCTTCCGGCCGCTTCGTATGTGATGGTTCCGATGGAAGAACAAAAAGGAACTGATGCCGGTTTCCGGCTTCAGCTGAAAAAGATCGTGATCCGGCACGACGGCACGGGAATATCCCCTACCGGAAACGTAACCCAATAACTCATAAAGGAGAAAAAAGATGACAGACCTTGATTTAAGTACGCTTGAATCGGCAACGACTGTAGACGCACGAGGCAGTGCCTGCCCGGGGCCACTTCTGGAAGCCAAAAAAGGCATCGGTAAAGTCAAAGTGGGGGAAATTCTGGAAATTTATTCCGCTGATGCCGGCACCCGCAGCGATATTCCGGCCTGGTCCAAAAAGGTCGGTCACGAATATATGGGCCTGCTGGAAGCCGACGGCTATGATAAACATTTTGTCCGCAGAAAAAAATAGGCTCCACGATGCTTAATACAGAGGGCAGCAGACAGAGCAGCGAAAAAATCCTGATCCTAGCCACCGAAAATTGTGCCTATCCAGGGGCAAATGCCGTGGGGCAGTCCCATTCAAGCTATCCAACCAATACCTTTATCCTGCGGGTCAGGTCACCGGTGATGTTTCCCGAAAAGTTTTATATGGACTGTTTTGCGAAAGGTATCGGTGGCATCATCATCATGTCTTGCGGTGAGGAATGCCCCTACCACGGCGCTTACAAGGCCCTGGCAAAACGGATCGATGCGGTTTATCAGATGATGAAATCCTGCGGGCTTGATCTTCGGCGGCTGCGTCTGACGGCGATATGCACTGTCTGCATACGGGCGTTTCTCAAGGAGGTCAACGACATGAACGCCCTGCTGCAGGAACTGGGGCCGCCGGCCTTTGAAATGCAGAAATTCGATCGCCAAGAGAAAGGAATGGGTTAAATGGACACACAAAAGCAATGGCATTTTGACGCCCTGGTGGTGGGCGCCGGAATCGCCGGCCTGCAGGCTGCACTGGATCTGGCCGATCAGGATTTCAAGGTGGCGGTGGTCGAAAAGGATGCCTCCATCGGCGGCAAGATGATCCGGTTGTCCAAGGTTTTTCCCACCCTCGACTGTGCCAGCTGCATCACGACGCCCAAAATGGCGGCGGCGGCCCATCATGAAAACATCACCCTTTTTACTTACTGTGACGTAAGGGCGATCGAGCGTCGGCAAACGGAAATCGTTGTCTCGATAACCCAACGGCCGCGTTACGTCGACCCGGTCAAATGCATCGGCTGCCGCCAGTGTGAATACGGCTGCCCCGTATATGTACCCGATGCCGAAGAGGGAAACCTGACGTTGCGCAAAGCCATTTACATTCCTTTTTCAAATGCCATCCCCCAGATCGCGCTGATGGACGTAGAAAACTGTTCCCTTTGCGGCAAATGTGCCAAGGTGTGCCCGACGGAGGCCGTTAATTACTTTCAAAAGCCCGAAGCCTTCAGCATCCGTGCCCACACCGCCATCTTGTCGACCGGTTACCAACTGACATCGCTGGCGCAAAAAAAAGAATACGGCCAGGGCCGCATCGAAAACGTCATCACATCCTTGCAGATGGAACGACTGCTGGCACCGCACGGCCCTTACCAGCGGGTCATCCGTCCGTCGGACGGCAAGGAACCGGAGACGATCGCCTGGGTACAGTGTGCCGGCTCCCGGGATCAAAGCCTGGGAATTTCCTATTGTTCGCGGGTCTGCTGCATGTATGCCATCAAACAGGCCATGCTGCTGTCCGGCGCACTGCCGCTGGCGGATCTCACCATCTACTACATGGATATCCGCGCTTTCGGCAAAAACTATGAACAGTTTTACCAGAATGCCAAGGCCATGGGGGTTGAATTCATCAAGGCCAAGGTTGCACGAATCGAGCCGGCCGAAAATCAGAATGTGACGCTGCACCACGAAGCCATGGAAAACGGCGGCGGGAAAGTAAGCCGCGAACATGATCTGGTGGTGTTGTCCCTCGGCATGGTTCCCGAATGGAATCCGGCCGGCATCTGTCCGGTGTCCACCGGCAGTGATGCCTTTATTCACACCGTCATGCCCAAAATCGCACCGACCCTGACGGACCTGGAGGGTATCTTTGTGGCCGGTGTGGCGGCAGGTCCCAAAGACATCGTCGACACCATCACCGAAGCCGGGGCAGCGGCCATGGAGGCTTCCAAATATTTGTACGAATTACAGCAGACAAAAAAAAGAGGACAGAAAACAGAAAACAGAGAACGGAAGGCAACGGACAGAATCCAAGCCGTCGCATCAGGTTGACAGCTACATCTGTCATCTGACCTCTGATCTCGGTCATCTGATTTCTGAAAACAGGAGCTTATTGCATGTCATCGAAGCCCGCAAAAGAAAAAGTCGGGGTGTACATCTGTCACTGCGGCGGTAATATCTCAGACCACGTCGATGTTGAGCAGCTCGCTGATGAGGTCAGACGGATCCCGGGCGTAACGGCCGTTCACACCAACATGTTCATGTGCTCGGATCCCGGTCAGGAATTGATTCAAAATGATATTAAACAGGAGACAATCAATCGGGTGGTCGTGGCCTCCTGCGCCCCTAGTCTGCATGAGCAGACCTTTCGCAGCGCGATAAAACGGGCCGATCTGAACCCATACCTCTACGAGCACGCCAATATCCGGGAGCAGGTCAGCTGGGTTCATGACGGCGAGAAAGCCACCGGCAAAGCCGTGCGCCTGGTGTCCGCCGCCATCGCCAAAGCCACAAACCTCAAAGCGCTGGAACCCATCCGGGTGGATGCCAGAAACCACGCAACCGTGATCGGCGCCGGTGTCGCCGGCCTGCGGGCGGCCATCGATCTTTCACGGCGCGGCATTGAGGTGGCGCTGGTTGAAAAATCTCCTTTTTTGAGTGGGCAGGCGGCGAATCTCGACACCCTGGTTCCCGGCGCGGAAAAGGCCGGCGACCTGATTCAAGCGTTAACCGATCAGGTTCTGGCGGATGACAAGATCACCGTTTATACCTGCAGCGAGATTGTAAGGTCGGAAGGATATGTCGGTAATTTTAAAATCACATTGAATCGCAGACCGCCGCGAGCCGGGACGGATCTTGAAAAATTAGACCGGTTGGCTGCCGACAAGGGCAAAACGAATGTGTTCATTCCGTTTGTCGGCGTTTATCCCCACGCTGTTCCCTCAAAATCCGATGAACTGACGGTTGAAACCGGTGCCATTATATTTGCCACCGGCTTCAAAACCTACCGGCCGCGGGAAGGTGAATACGGATTCGGCACCCATCCATTTGTCATTACCCTGCCGGAGCTGATCCGGCAGACGGCCCAAGCCGATTCCGCCGGCCGTCATCTGACGATCAAGGGCCGCAAAATAGAACGCGCGGCCCTGATGCATTGTGTCGGCAGCCGCCAGATCCCCGGCATTCATGAACCGCAAGCGGATGATCACCTTAACGAATACTGCTCCCGTACCTGCTGCAGCGCCACGCTGCAGGCCGCCGTACAAATCCGCCAAAAGCATCCCGCAACCCATGTGTTTGAATTTTACCGGGATATCCGAACCTATGGCCGCGGCCAGGAAGATTATTATGACCAGGCGTCTAAAAGCAACGTCACCTTTTTTCGCTTTGAGCCCGAGAACCAACCGGTTGTTTCAATCTCCAACGACGCCAGGCATCCACTGAACGTGACGGTCAAAGATACGCTGACCTTTAACGAGGAGATTGATGTCGCGGTCGATCTGATCGTTCTTGCCGTCGGCATGGAGCCCGGCGACATTACCGACCTGGTGGACAAAATGAAGCTTCCCGTCGGCGCGGATCGGTTTTTGTTGGAGGTGCATCCCAAACTGCGGCCCGTCGAGGTGGCAAATAACGGCATATTGCTGGCCGGAACCTGCCAGGCGCCCATGGATGTCGGCGAAGCCTGCAACGCGGCCCAGGCAGCCGCTGCCAAAGCATCCATTCTGTTGTCCAGGGGCTACGTCGAACTGGATCCTTTTGTCGCCGAAGTCGACCTGCAGCGCTGTTCCGGTCAGGGAACGTGTGTGGCGGAATGCCCGATTGAAGGCGCCATCCGGATGGTCGCGATGCCGGTCGACGGCCAACCCCTCAACCGCGCCCGAGTCAACCCGGCCCTGTGTACCGGCTGCGGCATGTGCGTCGCCGTCTGCCCGCAAAATGCCATCGATGTCAAGGGCTGGGCGTTGAAAGAATACGAAGACATGGTGGATGCCATTGTGGCGGCCTGACGATGCCCACATTGCCTCGAGGTGATCATGACTGAAAATAAAAATTCGGATAAAGAAGCATTAAAAATTCTGCGGGAATCACGCCGGGAAACGATCGCAAAAGCCCGGCAGGCCATTAAAACCCAGAATCAGGATATAAAAAAAATTCGGAACGAGCTGCAATCCGGTTCCAAAACCATTCCCGAAATCGCCGGCGCAATTCAGATGCCGCCGGCGCTGGTGCTGCGATATGTTGCCGGCCTGAAAAAATATGGCCTTCTGGTCGAGGATGTTAAAGAAGATGATTATTTCAAATATGCGCTGGCAAAATAAAGGATGGGGGGATAACGATGGGTGCCCAGGCAAACCCTGATGTGTTGATGGAATTAAAAAAATTCGGTGTCGCCGATGCGACCGTTTGTTTTAACTGCGGAAATTGTACGGCCGTTTGCGAGCTGTCATCCGAAACCAATGCGTTTCCCCGCAAAGCGATCCGATATCTGCAATTGGGGCTGGTAGACAAACTTTTACAAAGTCCGGAACCATGGATGTGCTATTATTGCGGCGACTGCAGTCAAACCTGCCCGCGTCAGGCCAACCCGGGAGAAGTCATGATGGGAATTCGCCGTTACCTGACATCCCGCTACGACTGGACCGGCATTTCGCGACTATTTTATACCTCAAAGCTGTTCGAACTGGTATCGATCGTCATCGTAGCGGCTTTGGTGGGATTGGGTTTTTATATATTTCACGGCCCGATGCTCACCGACCGCGTGGCCCTGAACGTATTTGCCCCCAATCGGATTGTTGAAATATTGGACCTGATTTTGCTGGTCGTGCTGTCCTTGCTTCTGCTGAGCAATGCCTGGCGAATGATCCGGGCGGTGATGAAAAGTAGCGCGCCGTATCCCCCGCAGGATACGCCCATCGAGCAAAATACGGCGCCGGGGGCAATTTTCGGAATTCCCGTAGCCAATTATATTCAGGAAGCCAAGGAGTTCGTCGTGCAATTTGTGACGCAAAAAAGGTTTGCTTCCTGCGGCACCCGATCCCAGCGCATTCAATGGATTGTTCACCTGCTCATTATGACCGGTTATTCCACGGTTTTTTTCCTGGTGGTCGTTGGGATTCGATGGTTCCAGCGGGATGAAATTTATCCGTTGTGGAATCCGGTAAGGCTGCTGGGATATTATTCGACTTTTGCCATCCTGTACGGTGTCACTTATGCCATGGTCGGCAGGCTTAAAAAGAGCAAGCCGGTCTATGAACATACCCATTCTTCGGACTGGGTGTTTTTGATCATGCTCTGGTTAACGGCGTTTTCCGGAATCCTGGTCCATATCACACGGCTGCTGGAACTCCCCCTGACCACCTATTATATTTATGTGATCCACCTGATGATTGCCGTTCCCATGCTGGTCATCGAGGTCCCGTTCGCCAAATGGACCCATCAACTTTACCGGCCGCTGATACTGTTCCTGATGAAAGTCAAGCAGCGCGCGGCCCATGCTGAAGCCTGATTTTAGGCGCCGGGTTTAATCTAATAGACAAGGAGAAACAAACATGACTGAAAAAGAAGAAAAAATACTTTACATTGGAACCTGTGCAGCCGAAAACTCCGAAAAGGCTCACATGCCGTTTGTGATGGCGCTTGCCGCTTTAGCAATGGATGTTAAAGCGACGATCGTTCTGCAGGGCGCCGGTGTCTATCTGGCCAAGAAAGGGTATGTTGACATGATGCCTCCGGGCGGCGGCTTTCCGCCCGCCAAAGAACTTTTGCAGAATTTTTTGGAACTTGGCGGGAAGTTGAAGGTCTGCGGTCCTTGTATAAAAGAACGCCATATCGATGAATCCGAACTGGTCGAGGGCACGGAAATTACCGCTGCAGGGGCACTGAATATTGAAGCGATGGAATCCAATGCGGTTTTTACGTACTAGTGTAATTTCAGAACTCTTGACATCCCGTAAATTAAGAATCAACAGGGATATCTGTGATCGCTTGGAATACATTGAATTTAGGTGAATAGTTCTGAAATTATTTTTTTTTTATTGTTTATAATCTGTTGCAGCTTGAATTTACCCCAACGCTGCGTAAATTTTTTCTCCTAGGGCGGGCATTGCCCACTATTAACTGCTAAATTTTCCTAAAAATTTTGTAGAATGATGACAATCAAGGCTTTGCGAGAAGTATTGCAATTGAGTTCAGGAGCCGTGAATTTCGCTGTTTGCTGCGAAAATTTTTCCAACCCTTTTTTTGAATAGTAGAACAAAATCATGAAACCCAACGCCACCCACAAACCACCGCACCGCGTCACTGACTTGCTGGAACTAAAAAAAAGTGGGGCTGATGTTACCTGCCTGCCTGACTTTGAGATCCTGAAGGTCGATTTTACGCATCGGGATTATGCCTTTCAAGCGCATGTATTTCTTTGCCGATTTAACGGCACGGTCAACGGGGAAAAATACAGCTTCAGAAAATGCTACGCCCGAGGGTGTCCACATAACCTGTGTCCGCATGTATCCCAGGCCGTGATGATCGCCAACCGTTACCTGCAGCGTGATTTTAAAAGGCTTAAGGATGGTGGCATTCAGGTGACGGCCAAGCTGTTCATGTTGGATGATATGGTGGTAAAATTTGAAAAACTGCATGAAGAAGAAGGGCCCTTGTTGGCTATTGAAGATTACATCCATATTGCAGCAGAAGGTAACGCTATATCGCTAGCCATAGCGCTGGAGTCTGTGCCGGCTGTCGAGCATTTTGCCACCCATAAAAATGCCCAGACGTTTTTAATGGGTGATTTTACGGTGACCGCTCTGGGCCAAACACACCACTGCCAGAGATGCTTCAGCTGTTATGCAACCGAGCATCCGAAAGAAAAGCCCACGGCGGTGGAAGTCGCCAATGCACGCCTGGATCTGCTGTACCGGCAATTTGATTCGGCCGCCATTCAATATGAAAAACGATTTTTCGTTTGATAGCCCTCGATCATCATCGTCTGGAATTGTTTTGACAAATGGCCACCTCACCCAAACCCTCTCTTCTAATCCTGGGAGGGAGAGCAGGGTGAGGGGGGTATGCGCGTCAAGACAAATATGGAAACCTCAATAACTCATATGGTAAAAGGACCTACCTAATCTGATTCCTACAACCTTATAACCCTCTCCAATAAACCCCTCAAAATGAAGAAAGTGAGGTCATAATGAAAGATTCATTATGATCGATGCATGTGATTTTTTGTCAATGATTATCCACTATTCAAACTTTGACCCGATTTTTTCTGAATGGAAATTTAAAGTGCCATAAGGGCTTGGCTCTGTTCCGTGTACCACCAACCCGACTGTCCGGACCATGCCGCAGGATCTTAACGCCAATTATGAAAGATAGGTGAGGATCTTTGCTATTTATTTTTAAAGCTTTAAAGCGTATCATGATCCGAAGATAGCCAAAGCAAATCAGTTAGACCTTGCAAAGGAAAAGAAAGTTATAAATTTATGGATGGCCCTGGGTTTCCTGAGCGGAAACGGTCTGCGCATCTTTGCCCGATACCTTTGGGATAAGGGTTTCGTCGGCGGCCGACCTTTCACTGTTGAGACGCTCGGTGTTGCAGTTTCATGTGAGGTCGGTACCGACGGCAATAGTGCAAAGGTGGAAATGGGCGAGGTCAGCTTCGACAGCACGGCCAGCCCGGTTGAGGGTGTCTCGCGGGAAATGCTGAACGAAGAAATCGAAATCTATGAATCGAAATATAGACAAAATTAAACCTGCAGTGGACAAGCGCGTGTTGCTGTTTCTGGCCGGATTTATGTGGATCGGTGTCGGTACAATGCTTCTGGTTTTATCATATACCTGGCTGAACGCTTTTCACGTCCACGGCTCGTTTCTGTTCGGAGCAATAGGTGTTGCCGCTGCATTAGTGATTCATCATTTTGGATTTTTGAAAATTGTGGATAAAAACCTGGGACGCATTTTACCAATGGAGGAAAAAAGGTGCGTTTTTTCTTTCTTAACATGGAAGAGTTATATCATGGTCGCTCTGATGGTTGCACTGGGCGTATTGCTGCGGCATTCTCCGATACCAAAACCGTATTTATCGATGCTATATACAGGCATCGGCCTGGCACTTGTACTTTCGAGTGTTCGATATATAAGAGTCCTTCTAAGTCAATTTAGAAAAACCAAGTAACGACCGAATAAATGCGATACGATCCAAAGCTCTTTATGGTTACATCCTTCATAAAATTCAAGGGCACCGGCCAATTCAGTAAGGTCCTTAAGAAGATTCTCGCGGAATTGAAAAATCAGGGTAAAGTTCGCCTTTTCGGCAGAGGGAGGGGTGCAAGATGGGAAATCATTATTCCATAAGGGCGTATGAAAACCAAGGTTGGTAAAATGGCTACCGGATCGGAGAATTGGCTCTGCTTGCAGATCGGCAATAGTGCGGGCAATTTTACTGACACGGCCAAAACCACCTGACCTGGCTCCGCTAAACAACAGCTTTTCCTGAGCCGACTTTTTTAACCTCTCTTGACAAAAACCCTCTTTTCCGTCAATTTGTTTTTTTGAAAAGGTGACGACAGATCAACGCAATGTTTCACATCCAAAACACAAAGGAGGAGAAAAACATGTTTAGCAAAAACGCCTTATCTGTTTGTTTGATTGCACTGCTGATTTTAGCGGGCCTGGCCACACCGGGTTTAGCCGAAAAAGTCCTGAGGATCGGAACGCTGGGCAGTGATGCCATTTCCCTCGACCCCCATATGTCAACAAAATCCCAGGATAAGATTATTTTCCCAATGATTTTTAACGGACTGGTACGGTTCAAACCCGGGACAGCCGATCTCAAAGCCATCGAGCCTGATCTCGCAGAAAGCTGGGAGGTTTCTGACGATCAGCTGGTTTGGACGTTTAAACTCAGACGTGGCGTGATGTTCCATGGCGGTTATGGTGAACTGACAGCGGATGATGTGATCTTCTCGCTTGCAAAGGCTGGCGAAAAAACGACCTCATCGGCAGCCAAGGAGTATGCTGCCGTTCAATCCGTTGAGGCGCTTGACCCCTATACGGTAAAAATCACCCTGAGCGAAAAAGTGCCGTTCTTTCTCGGGTCCGTGCTCAATTACCATGGCGGGTTTATTGTCTCCAAAAAAGCATTTGAAGCGTTGGGGGACCAGGCACCCATGAACCCCGTCGGGACCGGCCCCTTCGCCTTTGTTAAATACCAGTCAAAACGCTTTGTTGAATTGCAGGCCAATGCGGACTATTTCCGCGGAAAGCCGCTGATCGATAAGATCAACTATCGCTTTATGCCGGATGAAGCCACCCGGGAACTTGCCTTCGACAGGAATGAAGTTGACCTGTTTTACGGCCGGCGCGAAGCTAGGTGGGTGCAGACCCAGGCACAGAAAAAGAACACCAAGGTGGATGTTTTCGGCCTTGGCGAGCTCCGCAATCTCCACCTCAACGTCAGCCAGAAACCCTTGGATGATATCCGCGTCAGAAAGGCCATTGCCCATGCGGTCAACCGCCAGGGGCTCGTTACATTCATCGGTCCCGAGGTATGCGCCTCAGCAAACTCCGTTGTACCGGCCGGTTATCTCGGACACTCCGATGATGCAACGGTTTACCCGCATGACCTTGCCAAGTCAAAAGCGCTGCTAGCCGAGGCAGGCTTTGCCAATGGCCTGACCTTAAAGGCGGTTATCACAAAAGTCGAGTCTCTGCGACTGCCCATGACGGTGATTCAGGAACAACTGCGTCTTGCCGGAATAAACCTGGATCTCCAGGTGGTCGAACATTCCGCATTTCATAAACTCATCCGCCAGAACCAGAGCAGCCTGGTTCTCTATGGTGCCTCGCGGTTTCCCGTGGCCGATGTCTATTTGAGTCAGTTTTTCCTGTCTGACAGTATTGTCGGAACCCCCACCGGCGTGACCAATTTTTCCCATTGCAAGGTTGCCGATGATGACATCCGAAATGCAAAAACAGCCGTGGATCTGAACAATCAGATCAATTTGTGGGCTGCGGCCCAGGATAAGATCCAGAAGGATGTGTATGCCATACCGCTGTTTGAACAATATCTGGTGTGGTGCCGCAAGGCCAACCTGGATTACGGTTACAAGCTTGAAAACAGTCTGTCCAACGGACCGTTGATCACTGAAAAATCCAATCTGTAAAGATATGCTTCAATACATCGTTAAACGGCTGCTGCTTGCCATACCCATTCTGGTTGCCGTGGTGACCCTGGTCTTCTTTGTCGTCCGCATGGCACCGGGAGATCCGGCTCAGGTCATTCTGGGTGATTCCGCTTCCCAGGAATCGCTGACGGCCCTTCGTACCGAACTGGGTCTTGACCGTCCGATTCTGGTGCAGTACGGCGAGTTTCTCTTTTCCATCCTAAAAGGAGATCTTGGAAACTCCATCATTCGCAAGCAGTCCATCAACAGCATGATCGCAGAAGTATTGCCCTATACGATCGAGCTGACCCTTGCAGGCGTTTTGGTGGGAGTCATTCTGGGACTCCCATTGGGCGTTTTCTCGGCCGTTTTCCGCAATAGCGCGGCCGACTACGGGGTCCGTATCATGTCCCTTCTGGGGCTCTCGTTTCCGGCCTTTTATTCCGGCATTCTGCTGCTGCTGGCCTTTGCCGTATATCTGGGGTGGTTTCCGGTGATCAGCGACCCGGATATGGGAAATTGGGGCGAGCGGCTCTACATGCTCGTGTTGCCGGCCATGAACCTGGGATTGATCATGATGGCCTATGTGGTCCGTTCGTCCCGGTCCTCGCTGCTGGAAACTTTAGGCGAGGATTATATCCGCACAGCAAAGGCCAAAGGGCTTCCCGGGTTTATCATTCTTTACAAACATGCCCTCAAAAATGCCCTGATCCCGGTCATCACCATCGTAGGATTGTACCTGGGGGTGCTGGTGGGCAATTCCGTTCTGACGGAAATCGTGTTTAACCGTCCGGGACTTGGAAAACTGATCCTTTCGGCCCTGGATGAACGTGACTATAGCCTGCTGCAGGGACTGATGGTCATTTATGCCTTTATTATCGTACTGGTCAATCTGATTACAGACCTGACCTACGGTATGGTTGATCCAAGGATACGCAAACAATGAATCCCGTGGCGAGACTCAAACACCTGGGTGCGGAAACCTACCATGTGTTTAACCGCAACATGACCTCGTGGGTGGGACTGATCTTATTGCTGACCATGGTTGCCCTGGCGATTCTGGCCCCTGTCATCGCCCCCCACAACCCCGTGGAACAGAACATTATCCAGCGGCTTCAGCCGCCGTCCTCCCGGTTTCTGCTGGGGACCGACTATTACGGCCGGGACGTACTCTCCCGAATTATCTGGGGCTGCCGGGTGTCCTTTGTGATCGGATCAATTTCGGTGGCAGCCGCCATGCTTTTCGGTACGCTGCTCGGATCGGTAGCCGGCTACAAGGGCGGCTATCTCGACAGCTTTGTCATGGGCGTCATGGATGTACTGATGTCCATTCCGACCCTGCTCATGGGGCTGTTGATTGTTGCTATCCTGGGCCCAAGCCAGGCCAACCTTATCATCGCCCTGGCCCTGACCATGGTGCCGAGATTTGCGCGCATTGCCCGGGCGCCAACCATTGCGGCGAAAAACAAAACCTATGTTGAAGCCTGCCAGGCCATGGGATTTTCCGATATCCGGGTTCTGGTGGTGCATATTTTCCCCAATATCCTGGGAGAACTGATGGTCATGGGTTCCATGTGGATGGCAACCGCCGTCAGAACCGAAGCCGCCCTGAGTTTTATCGGGCTGGGGGTAAAACCGCCCACGGCCACCCTGGGCGGTATGATCAGAGAAGGGTTCAAGGATATCATGTCAGCCCCCTGGGCATCCCTGTACCCGGGCCTTGTCATTCTGCTGATCGTATTTGCGGCCAACCTTCTGGGAGACGGATTGCGTGATGCCCTTGATCCGAAACTCAGAAAAGACAAATAGGGCCTCTGTCATGGAGTATATACTGGAAGTAAACAACCTCAGTACGGCATTCCGGCTGAGGTCGGGATGGTACCCGGCCACAACCGATATTTCCTTTTGCCTGAAGCCCAATAAGACCCTGGCCGTGGTCGGGGAGTCCGGGTGCGGAAAAAGCGTTACGGCCTATTCACTGATGGGATTGTTGCCGGAACATGGCAGCAGAATTGAATCCGGCACAGCGTTGTTCAAAGGCGAAGATCTCCTGACCATGTCCCCGGAACGGCTCCGGAAAATCAGGGGGTCTGCCATGACCATGATTTTTCAGGAGCCGATGACTTCGTTGAACCCGGTGTTAACCGCGGGAAGCCAGATTGCCGAAGCCGTCTACTACCACATGGGGGTCGGGCAGGCCGCTGCAAAAAAGAGGGCCCTGGAACTCATGGACATGGTGAAAATACCTGCCCCTGAAAGCCGATATAATGATTATCCCCATCACCTTTCCGGGGGTATGTGCCAACGCATCATGATTGCCATGGCCCTGGCATGCGAGCCCGATCTCGTCTTTGCCGACGAACCCACAACCGCCCTGGATGTTACCATCCAGGCCCAGATGCTTTATCTGCTGCATGAACTCAAATTACGGCAGCAGATGTCCATGGTTTTCATCACCCATGATCTGGGGGTGGTTGCCCATGTGGCCGACCAGGTGGCAGTCATGTATGCCGGGACCATTGTGGAAACCGCACCGGTCAAGGAGCTGTTTGGAAATCCCACGCATCCGTATACGCGGGCCCTGCTAAGCTCCATACCCCGCCTTGACCGGGATAACCGCAACTTGTCACCCATCCAGGGGATGGTTCCGGCCATTGACGCCATGCCGGGTGGATGCCGGTTCTTCGGCCGGTGCCCCCGAAAAAACCAGTGCCGGCCGGATGAACTACCCCGGCTGCTGCCGCTGAAAAACGACCCGGACCACCTGGTCCGCTGTCTGTTATGCGAGTAAAGGTTAGGAGTATGAACGCGCCAATCAAACCGCCGCTGCTGACTGTCAGGAACCTTAAAAAGCATTTTAAGATCAAACGGGGTTTTCCCAAGAGCGTCACGTATACTGTCAAGGCGGTTGATGACGTTTCGTTTACCATCAACGAAAAAGAGGCCTTTGGGCTTGCCGGTGAATCCGGCTGCGGCAAAAGTACGGTGGGTCGGTGCATCCTGCGTCTGATTGAGCCTAATTCCGGCGAGGTGCTTCTCAGGGATACCAATGTTTTGGACCTGGAAAAACACCAGCTCAGATCCATGCGAAAAAATATGCAGATCATTTTCCAGGATCCCTACTCTTCCCTGAATCCGAGACGAACCATCGGGCAGACGCTGGCAGAACCCATGGCGGTCCATCATCTTTACCCGGACAAGGAGGCGCGCGAGGTGGTTGCAGCGCTGCTGGAAAACGTGGGCCTCTCCGCCAATGCCATCGATAAATACCCCCATGAGTTTTCAGGGGGGCAGCGGCAGCGGGTGGGGATTGCCCGGGCGATTCTGTTCAACCCGGATTTGATCATTGCCGATGAGGCGGTATCGGCCCTCGACGTCTCCATCCAGATGCAGATCCTGCACCTTTTGCAGGACCTGAAGGAAAAACATGCTTTAAGCTACCTGTTTATCTCGCATGATCTGGCAGTGGTCCGGCATTTCTGCCAGCGCGTGGCCATCATGTATCTTGGCCGGTTTGTTGAGCTCGGAACCGTGACCCAGATTTTTGATAATCCCCTGCATCCCTATACCGTGACCCTGCGAAATGCTTCCCCCATTCCCGATCCCAGTGTCAGCCAGCCCTTTGCCCAGCTCAAAGGTGAGGTGCCTTCCCCTATTTCTCCGCCCCGCGGATGTCATTTTCATCCACGCTGCGCCAAGGTAATGGATATCTGCTCGAGCGTATATCCTCAATGGGTTGACATAGGCCAGGAACGTGGCGCTGCCTGTCACCTGTACCCATAAAGGAGCGCCATGAAGTCGGGAAACGACACGAACTATGATATCTGTGTGATCGGTGGTGGCTTTATGGGAGCGGCCGTGGCACTGGGGCTGGTCAAGACTGGCGTCCGGGTCCTGATGGTCGACAGAATCAGCACGCTTCAGAAGGCGTCCAAAGCCAATTTCGGTCTGGTGTGGTCCCAGAGCAAAGGGCTCGGCAACCGGGATTACAGCCGCCTGTCCGTGAAAGCAACCCAGGCGTACAAAGCGTTTGCCGGCCGGCTTGAACAGGAGAGCGGCTTCGACACGGAACTGCGCCTGGGCGCCGGGCTGGTCCTGTCGATTGGCGAGGCGGAACTGGCCGCCCGCAAAAAGCTGATTCAACAGCTGCACCATGAAGCCGAACAAAGCGGTGAAACGCATCCCTCCCGCATGGTCGACCGCGGTGAAGTTCAGGCGCTTGTGGGCCAGACACCCCTGGGGGAAAATGTATCCGGCGGATCATTCAGTCCTATCGACGGCGATGTCAATCCCCTGCTGCTATTGAGGGCCATGCGCAAGGTTTTCAGCGGCAGGGGCGGGGACTTCATTCAAGGGTGCAGCGTCAATGCCATTCAACCCAAAAGGGGCACCTATGTTCTTGACACCACGCAAGGGACCGTCGAGGTTCCCACCATTGTTCTGGCGGCGGGCCTTGGAAACATCGAACTGGCGGCCATGATGGGAAAAACCGTTCCGCTTGCCCCCCAGAAGGGCCAGCTCCTGGTCACCGAACGGGTCGCCCCCTTTCTGCCATTTCCCATGAGCGGAATTCGGCAGACGGGCAACGGCAGCGTGATGATCGGTTACACCAATGAGGACACCGGGCTTGAGGTCGACACCACCGCATCTGCGGCAACCCGGCTTTCCCGCAGAGCGCTTCAGATATTTCCCGGTCTCTGTCATATACAGGTGGTTCGTTCCTGGGGAGGCTTGAGGGTTCTTACCGGGGACGGGGCGCCCATTTATGATGAAATTGAAGAAAACGCCTATCTTTTGGCCACCCATAGCGCGGTGACCCTGGCCTCAGTGCATGAATCCCTGCTGCCGGGCTGGATACTGGGTGGCCGCAGGCCTGATGAGATTCAACATTTTAATCTAGAGAGATTCCATGTTTAAACCGTATACATCCGCTAACCGAAAAACCGTCAGCATCGATTTTGAAGGCGCGCGGCTCAACGTGCCGGCCGGAATCACCGTTGCCGCTGCCGTCATGGGGTACACCGGTGAAAAATACATCCGCCGCTCTCCGGTCAGTGGAGAAAAACGGGCGCCATTTTGCTTCATGGGTGTCTGTCACGAATGCCTCATGGAGATCGATGGGATTCCGGATCAGCAGGCCTGCATCATTGAAGTCAAAGACGGCATGAATATTAAACGGCAGACAGGTCTGCCACAGGTGACCGACCCGGACAGGTCGGAATTGAAGAATGAAGATTGAAGATTTGTTGTATCGCTCTCCGAGGCGTAGGCGCTGCAACCCCTACGAGCCGGAGGCTTCGCTCTGTCTTTTCAAATTAAATCGATAGCATTCCTCTCCGAGCCGTAGAATATAAGAGCCGGAGGCTAAAATACTCAATTTAGCTATGGCATAAATCATGCGCAAACATGATGGGATTTGAATAAATAGGTGCTAAGCTTTTTCCGAGACCTCGCCCGGAAAAAATGGCCTCTGCTGGGCAGCAAGCATGCCGATACTTTATATACGGACTAAGGACCTAAATGAACCCGTTCAGAGATATTATCATTATCGGTGCCGGGCCGGCAGGACTTTCAGCGGCTGTTGCCGCTGCAGGGTACGGACTGGATGTGCTGGTTCTGGATGAACAGCCTACCCTTGGCGGACAGATCTACCGCAATATTGAAAGCGCTTCAGATCATACCCTCGCCATCCTGGGGCCGGACTATAGCCAGGGCCTGGCTCTGATTGAACGATTCAGAAACAGCACCGCCGAGTATCTTGGCAATGCCATTGTCTGGCGAATCGATCCGAATGGAAATATCTGTTTTTCACGCCAAGGCAAATCCATGGAGATCAATGCCAAGCACATCCTCATCGCAACCGGTGCCATGGAGCGGCCCGTGCCCTTTGCGGGATGGACCCTGCCCGGCGTCATGGGTGCCGGTGCCGTGGATGCCAATTTCAAAAGCTCCAACATGGTGCCCCAGGGCCCTGTGGTGCTGGCCGGAAGCGGCCCCCTGCTCCTCTATACAGCCGTTCACCTGGTCAGCTTCGGTGTTGCCATCGCTGCGGTTCTGGACACCACTCCTCTATGCAACATCCTGCCGTGTATGCCGGTTTTGCCAAAGGCCCTGAGACGGCCGGACTATCTCCTGAAAGGCCTTGGCATGATGGTAAATCTGAAGCTTGCCGGCATCCGGTACGTCCGTGGCGTGACAGAATACCAAGCGCACGGCTCAGACTGCCTGGACCATGTCTCGTTTAAGACGGCCGGCAGCTCGGGCACCCTGGATGCAGCGGTATTGGTGGTCCACGAAGGCATTGTACCGCGTTGTGATTTAACCCGCCAGATCGGCATCGCCCATCTCTGGGATCCGATTCAGCGATACTGGTATCCTAAAACCACGACTCTTGGCAGGACAGAGATGAAGGCCATCCACGTGGCCGGCGACGGGGCCTTTGTTCATGGCGGCGTTGCGGCGCAGCTAAAGGGCTCCTTTGCCGCCATGGATATTGCCGAAGCATTAATGGCCCTGCCGAAGCAGAATAAAAACGGTGTTGCCCGCAGGATTAAGCAGCAGCTGTATCGCGAGCTTGCTCCCAGACCCTTTGTGGATGCCCTTTACAAGCCCCGGCCCAATCTCTACCGCCTGCCCCCGGATACCCTGGTTTGCCGCTGTGAAGCCGTGACCGCCGGCGACATCCAACAGGCAATCGCCGAAGGCTGCCGGGATCCCAATGAGATAAAAGCCATGACACGCAGCGGGATGGGGCAGTGCCAGGGCCGCATGTGCGGCCTTGCCCTGGCTGAAATCACGACTGATTTTCTGAAACTCGAACCCAGTGACCTTAACTCCTTGAGCATCAGACCGCCGGTACGTAACATTTCGCTTTCAGAACTAGCCGGATTAAGCCTCCTGGAGACAACACCCCCATGAAACGAGCCGACGTCATCATCATCGGTGCGGGACTGATGGGCTCAGCCACTGCCCTCTGGCTTGCCAGAGCCGGGAAAAAAGTACTACTTCTGGAAAAGGCGCACCACCCCTGCCATGCATCCGCAGTCAATGCCGGCGGCGTCAGACGCTTGAACCGGGCCCTGGCAGAAATCCCCCTGTCGGTTGCCGCCATGAAACTGTGGCACCGTCTTCCGTCCATTGTCGGCAGCGACTGCGGATTTGAGCCGGTAGGCCAGGTGCGCATCGCGCCGGATGACACCGCTATGGCTCTGTTTGAGCAGCGGGTCGATCAGGTCCGGACGCTGGGATTTGATCACGAGGAGCTGGTAACGGCGGCGGAGATTAAACGCCTGGTTCCAGCCTATGCCGGCAGTTGCTGCGGCGGAATCGTGTCAAGAGACGACGGGTATGCATTACCGGCCCGGACCTTGAGGGCGTTTTTCAATGCCGCCTGCTCGGCGGGCGCCGAATCGGTTACCCGCTGCAGCGTCGCTGATATCTCTCCCGCTAAAAACGGATTTACCGTTGTATCCGAAGATGGACGCCGTTTTAATTCAGAGGTCGTGATCAACTGTGCCGGCGCCTGGGGAAACCGCATTGCTGGACTTGTTAACGATCACCTGCCCATGGAGCCCGCAGGACTATCCATGATGGTTAGCGCCCGCATGCCCAGGTTCATCACACCGGTGGTGGGCGTGCATGGCAGAAAACTCTCGTTCAAGCAGCCGGCCAACGGTACCGTTGTCATTGGCGGGGCCCACCGCGCGATTCTGGATATGGCCACAGAGAATGCCGTTATCGATTTTTCCGAAATGAAACAAAGCGCTGAAACCGTTCTGGAGCATTTCCCCGTCATGAAACATGCAACCATTGTCCGGTGCTGGGCCGGCATTGAAGGCCTGATGAGTGACGGACTGCCCGCCATCGGGGAATCCCCGACAATTCCCGGACTGTTTCATGTCTGTGGTTTTTCCGCCCATGGATTTCAACTGTCTCCCATGGTCGGCCGCCTGGCAGCCTCGCTTGCCATGGGTCGCAAACCCGAAGTCTCGCTGGAGGTATTTTCCGTAAAACGGTTTGGCGAAATTGGAGATTGAAGAATGAATATTGAATATTTAAGGTATTCTATCTATTCTATATTGCCGGAGCAAAGCGACATCCGAAAATCTTCAATTTTCAATCTTCAATTCCCCGGCAAATCGGGATTTACGCTTCGCTACAACCGGCTTGTCCGGGTAAGGGCTTCTTATGGCCACCATACTCGACTTCATATCAAACCTAACGCTTGAGACCATTCCTAAAACAGCCCGTCGGATAGCGCGCCTTTGCCTCCTTGATGCCGTGGGCTGCATGGTCGGTGGGATGAACTACCCCCCGTTGCTGGCCATGGCCGGAACCATTGCCGAAACAAATCCCGGCGCAACCGCCATTGTGGCAACCCCATTTTCATCCACCCGTGCCTGGGCATCGTTTATCAATACCCATGCCGGCACCTATTTTGACCTTGACGACGGTCATCGCAAAGCCCAGGGACATCCGGGCGGTGTTATTGTACCCCTGTCTCTGATGCTGGCTGCCGAAAATGGCTGCAGCGGCAGGGAGTTGCTGGCGGCCATTGTGGCCGGATACGAAACCGCCGTGCGCAGCGCGTTGATCCTGCGCCAGGCCGGCGGCCCCAGAAAAGGCTCGGGTGCCTGGAGTATCACCGGCGGAACTGCAGCAGCAGGCAAACTCTGCCACTTTTCCAAACTGCAACTGCAAAATGCCCTGGGTCTGGCCGAGTATTATGCCCCCCAGGCTCCCCAGGACAGGTCCCTGGCGAGCCCTTCATCCATGAAGGAAGGAATGGCCTGGGCATCCTATACCGCATTAACCGCGGTGGAACTTGCCGCCGCAGGGTTTGACGCCATGGATCCGTTTTTGCTGGATGCTTCCCAATGCAATGACCTGGGCAGCAACTGGGAAATCTGCTCGGTATATTTTAAGATGTATGCCTGCTGCCGCTTCTCCCACCCCGTACTAGACGGCCTTTCAGTACTGATCAAAAAAAATGAGATCACGCATGACAGCATCAAATCCATCACGGTGCAGAGCTTTGCAAAAGCGCTCCTGCTCGGGCGCACGGCACCTGAAAACCCTGTCGCCGCCATGTACAGCATTCCCTTTGCCATCGGAAGCAAACTGATCAAAGGGAAGGTTCGTCCGGAAGAGATGACGGCAGAATCATTGTCTGACAGCAGAATCCTGGACATCGCCGGAAAAATTACCATCGAAGAAGACCCTGAACTGACGGCCTTATTTCCTGAAAAGTGCCTTGCCAGGATAGTAGTTTACCTAAAAGACGGCACGCTTATTAAAAGCGCAACCCTCTCTGCCAGAGGAGATCCTGACAATCCTTATTCCCAGGAAGAGTTGCGGGTAAAGTTTCTCAGTCTTACACAGTCTCTTCCCGACAGGAGAAATGAAGAAATGTTTGATCTGATCATGAACATTGAGCATGAAAACCCCAGGGATCTCTGGCAAATGCTGCAGAAACGCTGAATATTTTGAAAAAAACAACTGGCTAATAAAGAAAACCAAACAGCCACAAGGGAATTTTCTGTCCAATTCCGGTCTCGATATCATCTATTGCCAGGTAAGAATTCGGGATGCCTTTTATCTGTTCGAAACCTTTGTTTCTGCCCCCAATTTCAAATGTATAGATGCCATCAACAAAAAAATCTCCTCGTTTGGGCACAGATATTTGGTGCATCCCGCCAAGCATGCCGGCAAAAAAAGTTTCTCTCATATTTCCAATATTCTCTTTGCCTCTGCCACTAATTGCATAGATCTGGTTTGTGTTGTTAAGATAAATTTTTTCCGGCTTTCCCATTCCCCTTAGTCCGCTGCCGCTTTTTGGGAGTGCAATAATGATTCCCCCGTCTTCAAGGTATTTCAGATAATTCTTGAGCGTTCGTTCGTCACCGATTTCTACTATTTTTTTAAGACGCTTCAAATCCGGAGTGAATGGAACGGACTCAGAGATGACGCTAAGCAATTTTTTCAATTTTTGAATGCTACGCCCACTTAATTCAGAATATACAGCAAGCAAATCACTTTCTATGGTTGCATGAATACTCTGCTCCAGGGTTATGTGATAAATTGATTCATCTTTAAACTCCTGGAAATAAGGGAAGTATCCAAATCTAAGATAATCCTTAAACAAGGAAAGAATCTTGGCGCCTGAGGGCTCCACGGATTTGACAATATTGGCTGCAGATTTTTCATGATGTTCCAAAATGAATTCAAGCGAGAGGGGCTCTGAGTTTATATCCAGCACCAAATCAATATATTCTCTAAAAGAAAGGCCGGTCATCCGGTAGACAACTGCCCTTCTGCTTAAATCGTGACTGCCTTTTTGAATGGCGATGGCGGAGCTGCCGGAAGCAATGATCCGGAGTTTTGTAAAACTGTCATAAATACTTTTAATTTCTCCCGACCAATTGACCCATTTATGGATCTCATCAAAGCAGATATACTCACCACCCAAATTATGGAATTCTTCGGCAATTTCATATAGATTATTTCCTGCAACCATAAAGTGGTCAACCGGAACATAGAGCGCCTTTCGTGTGAATAAATCGTTGTCATACTTTGATAGCAGGTGCTGGATAATTGCGGTTGTCTTGCCTGTGCCGCGCGGACCGATAATAATCGAAAATCTGTTTTTAAGCGGATACTGGTAGAGAAAATAGCGCTTGTATGGTCTGTTATAATTTCTTAAAAATTGTCTGCTGAGCTCAAATAGATTATCAATCATGATTTGCCCTTTCAGCCTTTTTAGGATTGCATTCCTATCCAAAGAACTATTTGTTAGTATCATATCACTATCATTTTAACTATTCAATAGGAATTAAATACCATTTATATTGGCACTTTGTGTATAAAAAGAGTCAGATAAAGCACTAATGGCAGAATATGGACTATGTGTTTCGTTTATTTGGCAAGAGTTGCGGCGGCGGAGAAGCAATGATTCGAGCCGCAATGGCCAACAGGATCGATACCGTTTTCGGAATTCCCGGCGCGCAGATCTACCCTCTGTTCGATGCCATCCACCGTCTGCCCGGAATTAACGCTGTTATCAGCAGGCATGAGCAGGGGGCAGGGTATATGGCATGGGATATGCCAAAGCAACCGGTTTACCGAGAGCGTTTGCGGTAGTTCCCGGTCCTGGTGTTTTGAACACGGCAGCGGCATTATGCACTGCCTGGGGCAGCAATACCCGGGTCTATTGTATGACCGGCCAGGTACCATCCACTTTTTTAGACAGTGGAAGGGGGCATCTGCATGAACTTCCGGATCAACGGGCTACGCTTAAAACTTTGGTAAAATGGGCGGAGCGAATCGATGATCCTGCAGATACTCAAGCACTTACCAACAAGGCCTTTGAGCAAATGCTCAATGGCCGTCCCGGACCCGTTGCGCTGGAAATGTGCTGGGATACCATGGCAAAGGAATGGGAAGTTGATGTCGGGCAAGGCTATCAGACAGTTGACCCCTTTCGGTTTTCCTGTTTATAAACCCCGCACCTATGTTACCTCCGGATTTCAGGGAAACCTTGATTTCGGATTTCCAATTGCATTGGGGGTAAAAGTAGCAGCTCCGGGAAAAGTAGTCGTTTCAGTAAGCGGAGATGGCGGCTTTATGTATTGTATGCCTGAACTGGCTACCGCTGTACAACACAATATTGGTGTCATTACCATTGTCTTTAACAACAACGCATTTGGAAACATCAGAAGGGATCAGCTGACCCAATTCGATGGTCGCCTAATCGGAGCGGATCTCGTCAATCCGGATTTTGTTAAGCTTGCTGATAGTTTTGGCGTAACACCATACCGAGTGCGTGTCCCAGACGAACTCAGGCCCGCATTGTCAAAAGCCATCGATGAGGATGTCCCGGCACTGATTGAGGTTGTTTGTAAACGCGGCAGTGAAGCTTCTCCCTGGAAATTCATCATTGGATAACGGCCAGTCCGCCTAAAGCATAAGATTCGCTTAAGTCGGCTGGGAAAGGGGGTTGCTCCATTTCAGTTTGGGAAAACGAGCAAAGTCAGAATCAGTAGAGGCTAACTCGCAACCATGTTCAATTGCAAGAGCTGCCAGATGTGCGTCTGTGACCAGGTTGGCTACAGCCTGCCCATCTGTGAGCATCTGTTGAAATATAGTCCAATGTTGTTCGGTCGGTCGAACAACTCTTGTAAAAGGTTGGTCCAACCAACTCTGTACACGAGCAAGGGCTTGTTCGAGGGAGAGCGGGTGGTCGAAGACCCTATGATTGGTTCCTATCCGAATAAATGCGGACAGAACCGTCCAGCACAGACAAACAGGTCCACCCTGGGAGAGCCGACCATCCCACCATTCACGTGCTTGTTGGTGATGCGGAGATAGCGAGTCTTGCGCATATAGGAGAATGTTGGCATCGACGAGAATCAACGGGAATCCTCACCTTCAATTTGAGCCAATAATTCCTGAATGTTATCTAAATTACGGCCGGGTCTAAGGCCCATTGCATGAGGTTCGGTTTTGTAACGCCGGCTCTTTGCGGGTTGCTCTACATGGTCAAGGCCAACTCTAAGAGCTTCGTTAACAACCGTTTTAAATGGTGTGCGCAGTTTGGCCGCAATGGCCCGTGCCCGCTCCAATACATCATTATCTATGGTTAGCGTCGTTCTCATATTGCCATCATAGCATCATTTAAAATGATGTCAAGGCATCATTCAGAGGAATATTAGGGACATTATTTGAAAAATCGAGAGCCTCCAGAATCCCATAGATGATTAGTAGCGGGAGAATTCTATCCAACGCCCGGGTAATATCGTCACCAGGACGGACACTTTTTGTGCTCCTTGCCATTGTTCTGAAATCCTGCTTATAGGCGGGACCTTCCGGATAAGCAGTCTGATATAACGTCGTCTACAACGGCATGGCCATTATTTCATAATTCCGGTGGTTGGCCGCTGGTCAAAGCGATACGCCGAGCGCAGGATCATATCAGGATCATATAAAGAATGGTGAACGAATTTTAGGTGACAAAGAGTTTATTCAGTTCGTAATAGATTCGGTTATGCATCATGGTGATTAACGCTCCACTGACCCCACCGAAATATTCGCCCAAATCCTTACAGGTAATTCCGGTTATATCCCGCGCTATAAAAATTGCAGCTTCGCGGGCTTTATTTTTAAATATTTTTTCCTGGTTATTTCCCCGGTTGATCACATGATAATACGCACCCGGATATTCAATGCGCAGCGGGCGTGCCAGTTATTTTCCCTCTTTTTTAGATTTTGAAAGATTTTCAGTGTGAGGCGACGATATGAAGAAAAAGCTGATATGTCAATATTTATTATTTAAGATGTGACCCCTATCTTTTCATTTGTGTATAAATAAGGAATGACTGCTTAAATAACAAGTGCAAAAGGGCATCTTCTCTACAGCGATCGATCAGCTCGCACATGAATTTTTTTTCTAAACTTCCTATTTAAACCGACTATTTCGGTCCAGATTGCGGTATTGAATGGCTTCCGAGATATGATCGACCTGCAGGTTGGACTCTGATTGCAGATCGGCGATGGTGCGGGCGATTTTTAGGATGCGATTGAAGGCCCGGGCTGAAAGCCCCAGCTTGTCGATGGCGGACTCCAGCAGATTTCTGGAAGCCGTATCAATTTGACAGTGCTTTTTGATGTGGCGGCTACTCATCTGGGCGTTGCAGTAAATTTTTGTGCGTGCAAATCGGTTGGATTGAATGGCGCGGGATGCGGCCACGCGTTTGCGGATTTCCGCCGAAGACTCGGCGTTTGATTCCCGCATCAGGTCTTTGTAAGGTACCGCCGGTACCTCCACGTGAATGTCGATGCGGTCTAAAAGCGGGCCGGATATCTTGGAGCGATAGCGGTGAATCTGCTGATAGGTGCAACGGCACGCATGTTTGGGATCTGCAAAATACCCGCATGGATGTGGATTCGAAGTGTAGAGACTCATCTAACCACCTGCCATTACTAAAAATTCCTGTAAATCCACCATATCTGAAAACCTATAAACCACCAATAAATGACCTCGGACTGCCCGAAAAAGAATATTACACAACAGCAGACATATGCAAGATATTAAATTTACTGCCGGATACATTCAGGTATCGGCTTCGCACAGGCAAATATCCTGAACCTGCAAAAGTTGGAGGAAAAAGAAGGTTCACAATCGATCAGGTCAGGGAGATTGTCAAAAATGCTAAACTCACAGGCAAACTCCAAGTCCCCACCAGATGCCAAAGCTGCAACAAGAAAGCCAAACTTCACGGCGGGACGCACTGACATAAATCATCACCACTATACTTGAGGTGGTGATTAATTGCCCGGCTTCACATATAAACAATAATTGGACAGATCAAAATCAAGTTCCAGCCTTCTTTTCGATTGAAAAACCCGGCTGAATTTATTTTTATCATCTGGTTCGATGATATAGAACTGATAATATGTTGTTGATGAATTCTGGCTTTGATACAGCCTTCCGGGGACTTGGGTACCACCGGGCAACACATAGTCAACGTCCACTGATAACCCCAACGGGCAGCAACCTTTCCTATCTAAAATCGAATCAAATTCCTTAGGGACAGTGATTTGGCCTTTTGCAATTGTTTTGCCGATTCTTTTACTGAATGAGAAATTCATAGCAGCCTCCATATTTATTAGGTGGGATTTTCAATATTCATTTTCTTCCGAAGGCTACAATGCATCTTTATCCAAGTCAAGAAAAAAATAGCATTATATTCAAATATAACAAATAGTTGCGCTAGTTTGCTCACTAGTGTGGGAAATATAGAATAAGATCCCTAACTAGTTCAATTCTAGATGAAAATCTAATCAACCTACCCTACACGACATTTAAGTTTAAACTCAAATAACTAATTGAAATAATTAGAATAAACTGCTTGACACCGCCCTCCTTTTATGTGATCTTGCACATATACACATTTGTGTAAATCCACATTCCCACAAACTATTTAAATCCCGGATGCCATAAGGAGGATCACATGATCACAATCGCAATCGCAAACCAGAAAGGCGGTGTCGGCAAGACCACAATCAGCTTTAACTTGGCACATATCCTGGCCCAAAAGAAACGGGTGCTTGCCATCGATAACGACCCCCAGGCACACCTTACCAGATCATTTCTTGATGAATCTGAACTGACCGCCAACATCCACGATATCTATCAAGGACCAGACGGTCAAAACCCCAATCGATCAACAAAAACTTGACTTGATCGGCGCTGATACCTCGCTTGCCAAAATCGCTGACAGCGACCTTGAAACTATTATCCTTCTCAAAGAAAGCCTTGCCGATCTATCTATGATTTGTGATTATCGACTGCCTACCCTCATCAAGCTTTTCAGATGGCAGCGCTCACCGCTGCCGATTATGTCCTGATCCCGGTCACAGCCGCTTATTTCTCACTTATGGGTATGGTGGATTTCTGTTAAGACCGTCGAAAATATCCGAAAATAACCAACCCAATCTAAAAGTCGCAGGCATTGTCATAAACCAACAAAACGGTAGGGTGACAAACCTTGAGCGGGACATGGAAGACACCCTTGCAAGAAATACAAAGACCTGATATTCAAGACCAGATCAGCAAAAGAGTCTGTGTCGGGGAATCTGTCACCGCCAAAAAGCCAATCACCCAATACAATCCAAGATCTAAATCAACGTCGAATTCAAAGCATTGGCAAAAGAGATGCTTCCCGGATGAGGAGGTAAATGATGGTCAAAAAATCCTATAGCGCAATAGATAAGATCCTTGACCCACATAGTAAATCCACATCTCACAAACTCCCAATCCCACAAATACACATTTACACAAATCCACAAAACCGGAAACCCACATGCCATAAAATCACAAAAAGAACCTACTGAGCGCCTGGACGCGATGATCCCCCAGAGTCTGAAATGGAAACTGGAAGATCATGTCAAAAAGATCAACCGCACCCGGAAAAGCGGAAATAAGACCTCGATGACCGCTGAGATCATCACAGCCATCGAAAGCCATCTCAAAAACACAAAATATTAATAGATTGTGCGCTACATCATGCTCATGAGTGTACCTGCAATACGCTCATTCTGTAAGCGTGGCCCTGGCCCGCTTACTTTTCTAAAAACCGTTTCTCAAGAGTCTCCGCCGCAATCGCACTCAGGATAATGTGATCTGAATTCATGACAACGATGCTTCGCGCTTTATGTCCAGATGTGGCATCGATGAGTTTATGGCTATCCTTGAGCGTGGACCGGTACCTTCTGATAGCTGCCCCATCATTCTTGATCACTCCGACCACATTTACCTTTATGACTGAATTGCCATATCCAATGTTGACAAGCATCTCACTTTCTCCTTGTGATTATCTTGACGATGCCAATGATCAAGATGCCGACCATTGCGAGCACAGCCAAAGAATGAAAATCATCACCCCTGCCGACATTTAGCGCCTGACTGACGATGCCGATGGACTCACCGATCTTCTCAAACACAGGATCGACCAGACAAAATATGAGATAGATGCCCCCGAGCACCACGCAGACCGCGATGAAATATTTGATTACCGTCCCATACAACGCACCGGGAGTTTTCTCTTTCATGATGACACCTTCTTTTTAGTAGGTCTGCGAACCGATGATTTTTGAAGGTCCATGTACCGCCGCCACCGAAGCTCAGCCTCAGCTGACACTTCCACTACCAACTCACTTTCCCTTACCTTTGGTGACTTCGAACCTTTTCAAAAACAGGATCGACCAGAAACAATATGAGATAGATGCCAATGAGCACCAATATCATTGCGAGTAAATATTTCATTATAGTTTCGAATAAAGTACCTGGAGCTTTATCTTTCACGACGCACCCGCCTTTTTCTTCGCAGGCCTGCGCACATTCTGAAGGTCCATGTACTGTCGCCGCCACCTAAGCTCGGCATCTGACAACACACCCTTGACCAGCTCACTTTCCTTGGCTCCATGTGAATCCCGAAGCGTGGTTATGACCTCAATCGCCTTTGCCAATTCTTTTAATTCCTGCCTCGCTTCGCCATATTTACCTTCCTTTCCGGCCCCATAGACCGCAATATTTCTCAGCCCACCGTGCACCGTTATCAGTTAGGATCTCACTATAGAAAAATACCAAAATCCCGATTGCCCAAAGGAACAGATCAAACTTAGGATTGCCGGTGATTGTCCCGACCTGGCTGATGATCCCAAACCAGATGAAAGTCAGACACACAGACGAAAAGATGAATTGCAAAATCTTTGGAAACATCCTGGTAAACCTACCTGGTCTACGGGATTGTCTGACTGGTTGCGGGACTGGTTCACATTGGTTTGGGATTGACCACCGGCAACGGCTGTGGACGTGGTTCTTCATATGGATTCTCATCGTCTCACCTTTTGACGCGGGACCATGTTGATGATATCGCCAATGGTCTCCTGCGGTTCGTATGTTATCTGTTGAGGCTCATTAATAACGCCGCCAAGTAGCGACCGGAGAGCCTTCTCGTGCTCGATCGGATCATCAGGGAAAGCCAGACTTGTAACGGCGGATCTCGCAAACACCTGTGTCCACGCCAAGCGCACGCGCACTCACCAAAGCGAAATAATCCATACATTTGCCATCATGAATACGATAATGAATATCCTGAGGCGCTTGCCTTTGATAATCCAGCATCTGCTGATCATGCACACTTCCACAAACCCAACACTTGATTGTGACCTGGGCTGTTAACCTCGCCCAACACGACTCACAAATGGCTCGTGGTGTGATCTTGTCAGGCGGAAACATCTGATGCTGTGCCATATCGCCTATGACAATAAATACAACACCAGGCTGTACCTTGTCATGCGGCAGGTTTTGCATGAACTCTTCGGGAAATGCATGTCAAATAAGATTCTCTGATGTGCGGGATGATTGCCTTGCTCTGTGTAATGCGTGCATAATGTCCTCCTATATGTGAACTGGTTTACCTTGTAGGTCTAAAACCTCGACCCGATTAAGTCCCGGTATCGCTACCGGAACGCCAATATATCCAAAACAAAGAAACATCTTGAATTGCTCTTCATAGACAAGCCCCCACCCGTTCCTAAGACAATGCTCCGCTTGGCCTCGACAGTTTCTCCCGGTACCTGGCTGTAATTGGCAATTGGCGTGTTCTGGTCAATGAAGAGTTTGAACACATATCCCGCCACCGCTCGCATACGACCTGGCCAGATCGAAATCAAAAGCTGTGTAAACTGCAATCCCATAAGTCCCATCTTTGCCAGGTATAAACCCCTCTCGCATTGCACCCGATGCATTGTTCCAGGTGGGAGTCCCGTGATAGACGATCCAATATGGCGACTGCACGACAGGCGCAGTGATTAGTTGGCCTCCACGATGCAGACCGCATCGCCGGTGAATTCTCTGCTTTGACTGCGAAATACAGCACGACGGTTGCAACAGCAGCCACAAAGAACCAAAATATTGCCCGAGGATCAGTCTCATCACCGATATGTGCCAACATCACTATCGACAGAAAGATAGTTCCCATAGACCCAAAGATCGCTATCAATGTTGTCCACCATAAAACCATCATCTCTCCTTTGCCTGAATTATCTAATCTAATAAGTATAACGATTTAAATCGATCAGCGTTCACCCTATCCACAAAAAAAGTCACTTTTAGATACGTAAAATATCTTATCCCTGTCCACCACAAACCCTTCTCTCCTTTCCCTGTGTTGTCCTTCTCTATAGATATAAAGCTCGGGGCGACTAATTTGTTAACCAAGAGCAAAAATATTTTTTGAATGGAAATCGAATCCCTAATACTATTTAAATGATTAAAACCTTCTGGCGTTAGCAAGAAACAACCGAAAACTATAAATATATGGACACATATAGAACCATATAGATGACCGAAAAACTCGCAAATAAGATTGTAGAGAATGTTGGTGACGAGACCTGGACCCGATTTACCGGTTGGTGCAGGATGCACCGTATAAAGGTAGGCGACAAACTCACAGAGATCTTAGGCGAGTTTCTAAAGAAGAATCTGAAATAGCGCTCATGCGTTGCAAACTGAAGCCTTCCTTTCATCTTCGGGTGGAAGGAAGGTTTTTTTTACCAAAAACCCGACCCCCCAAAATGACAATATGGCGATAGATGCTATCTCAAGACCAAGCCAGACGACATATTCCATTCAGATCAATATGCCTGCCTTGCGACGGCTACAACAGGTCATGCGATAGGTACACATCCAACAAAATCATGGATGAGATTAAGAATCGGGATTGGCAAAATCGAAACAGGCCCAGTAAAGCGCTCGATGATTATGTGAATGAAATGGTGAGATTGAATGGACGATGAGAAACCCTCCATAATCCCCCCGCGTCTGGCGACGGGGTGATTATTTAAAATAATCAACCGGGAGGGAAAGCAAATGATAATAGGAGATAAGAAGCTTGAAGCGCTCAAGAAAATGCCAGTGATTGAGACAGTCGTTTTCAAGAGCAAAGATGGAAAGTACATCGTCAATAAGACCACAATCACCGACATCAAGCCCGTGAATTATTTCCAGGCTGTGTTGGACAACGAACCAAAGGAGTGATATCCGGGGAGGCAACTCCCCACCTTTATTATAATGACAACCGACACATTCCCGGAATTTGACACCGCCGATTTCACCCGGCTTAAGATAGACCAGATTCCGGCCCACCGCGTAAACGCATACATCGACCACTGCCTCCAGGATAAAGAGTTCCGGGACCTGACCATGAACCATTACGGCTCATACATCCTTGGCGCATCCAAGAACCTGCTCTCACGCTCCGGCGACCTTTTGAACCAGCTCGGCTCACTCTCAGATTTCATCGACCCAGCAGGCACACAGCTCAGATTGACTGGGCAGAACTCAAACGCCAGGAACGCGCCAACAACCTACGAATCTGGTGGGAGAAAAAAAAGAGACGAAAGGAGCTGATGCAATCCCTTGCCAAACTGTACCCGAAAGGCAAAGGGATGAGCACAGATATCACCGATGCCGGCGTCATCGCTGAACTCGCAAGACCATTTAGCCCACAAGGGCAAAGAAGGCGGGACTTCGATAAACAGCTCCAGGATGTCGCATCCGCAGGGTTCGCAAACCTGCTCCCCTGGCGACACATCATCATCAAACAGCTCAAGGACGGAACCAACACATTCACCGGCCTCAAGCCAGTCATCAAAGACAAACGAAAAGACGCGGCGCTCCGGTTCCAGTTCCTGACCGAACTACGCCACCATCAACACATCGACATTGACCAGCCCGAACCGTTCGGCGAGATCCGAATCAAACCAAAAGGCGATTTCAACCCCAACCTCACAATCAAAGACCAGACCGGCAACCAGATGACAATCGACTGGCTGGATGCAAGCGATAAAAAACGAAAGCTTGCACTGAAATTATTAAAAGAGAACAAAATAATACTCACACATAAAAATAATTAATGTTACGAAAATGGGATTCATTCAAAGGTGTGAAACATGCAGGAAACGAAGATATCGGCATAAGAAATGCCGTAATGGCCCTGCTCCGTATATCTGCCAATTTTGCAAGAATAGACAAAATGCCATTCAACCCTAATCCATTGACCCACTTCCAGGCAAAGCTGCTCGAAGCCATCAGGGATAAGCTCATAGAGATACGAGATCCCGACAAGGATGTGCTTGATGACCGAGCATATGAGTTTTACCTGCAGAATACTAAAAAATTCGGCCCCATACCAAAGATACGATTCAAACCAAATGCGCTCGATATCAAGCAAGAAATCATGATAAAGGCGGGATACACTCCCGTTACAAAGAAATTATCATACAAGATGCAGAGAAATGCTTCGGCATCAGCCTTTGACAAACATTGGGATGCGATGATGTCAGGCCTTATAAAGAGCGCCAAGCGGATAGCGATATTTAATCAAACATTCGCCCTGGACGGTCAAGAGGTCTCAGACCTTATCAAGCTGGTTCAATCATGTATCAGCCCGGGAAAGGCTAAAGGCAGTATCCATAATCCGGATAATGAAAGGGTTCAACGAGATTCATTCATCGAAAAATTAAGACAAATGGAATGAAAGCTTCCCGGCTTAATGTTTGATTTCTGACGTGGGGGAGTGTGCGGATCTAATATGTGATTAATTCCCTTTTTTATGGATCTATGATTTTCTGAAGGCACCGGTTTTTTAAAAGCTTTGGTATGCAAATCACAGAACGTACGTAATCAAAAATCGGTACATCATGTTATAGCCAAAATAGGGCAGACAAATTTAAGGTTAGCTGAACAAATACATAATAGAATCAGAATATTGGCAGGATTCGATTCAG
>CAVXXE010000064.1:0-39806 GCA_963765595.1 uncultured delta proteobacterium | reverse complement strand
ATTGATGGGATTGAATAAAGCCAAACACTGGAGATACTCTACCAAAAGCATTCAAAAGTTGAGAGGTTGAAGGTTCATTGGTTATTGTCAGATCTGAACCTTGGCTATCTGGATATTATGGATGGCCTGGCCTTTGGTTTCCACGAAAAAGGAGAACCGCTGACCTAGTCAGAATTCAGACCTAATTATCATGGAATTATTTAACGAAATATTGCGCTTTTGTGCAAATTTGCCAGAAAATAAATAAAACCCGCTGCTAATACCTGCTTTTCTCTTTTCGGCGTTTTCGCTAAAGTTGGTTCCCGCCCCTTGGTTTTGCTGGGTGTTTTATTGGCCTGAGTTATTTTACGGCCACCCCGTTTCCCATCTTTTTTATATACGGCCGTCATTTGACCGTCTTTGGATTCAAGTTCCGCTCGCAGGATGGTGATATTTTTTGCCATAGCAGAATTTGAGAACTGTGCAAGGGCGGGCAGGTAGGATTTCGGCATAACTAGAATTGCGGCAACCATATTGTTGTTGTCGGCAAAATTCGCCGGTATCTTGCTTTTTTTGGCTTTTGAAACATGAGAATACTTCATTTTTGAAGTCAGTTTTTTTTCTTCGCCATTAAAACGGTAAAGTATCAAAAAGACTACCAGGATGCTCAGGCATAATAGTATTTTATATTTTGGGGGCATATTCGCTTTTCCTTTGTTGAACTCATCCGGGTCATTTGTATTACGCCGGTGTTCATGCACCGGCTGTGCCAAATTCATTCCTATAAATACAGGAATGAACTCAAAGATGTGAATTTGATGGTATCATATTTAATTTCTATTTTATTTTCAGTTGGTTATGAAAAAAAAGCAATATGCTATTGTTACAATTCGTCAGTCCTAAGCAATGCCCATTTGATGGTCTTATGGTCTTTTTCTGATAATAGTGAGCAAAAATTAGGTAAAACTTTGCTGAATTACATAAAATCATGGAAAATTCGTTTCATATCACTCTTTTTCTATTTAGCACTTTGTCCTATATTCATCTGTTATGATTATAAAAAATACGCTTATCCCTTCTGTGGCACAGGATTTGCTCAAGGGAGTAGTAAATCTTGCGGGTAATTATAACCGTTCTTTGGGCAGTACAAATTTAAATGTATATAAATTAAAATTACAAAGGAGCCGTGCAATGGAAATTATACAGAAAGAAAGTTGCGGCATCACCTGTTTGAAGATTAAAGGTCGGATGGACACAGCCGTTGCAATTGAAACTGAGAAAGCGGTAGACAAAATTCTAGAAGGAAACAATAATCGGCTCCTTTTCGATTTAGCGGATTTGGAATATCTGGGCAGTTATGGTCTTCGAATGGTACTAAACGCCGCAAAGAAGACCAAAATGATGGGTGGCGAGATCATTCTCTGTTCTTTAATTGAAAATATTAAGGAAATTTTTGACATTTGCGGCTTCGGCGCCAACATCCCGATCGCTGATTCCGTCGAATCCGGGCTAAAGGTGCTCTCATAAAAATCAGGATTCAGAAAGTAATCAGCATCATAGAGGTTTCAAATTTTCATCCATAATGGTACCGTCATGTCCGGGTAGGATATTCCCAGGACGGCCTTCAAAGAGCTTTATTTGCCAACTCGGCGGCCAGTGTTCGCCACGATTCCAAGCGTCCGTCCTGTTTGATGGGACGTCTCAACTCCGCCAAGACATCGGCGACATATTCTTCGCGGCGCATGCCCACCAGCACACAGGATACACCGGGCGTTGATCGGACCGCCCGCAAGGCTTTCTGACTCAGGGTTCCTTCTGCGGCCCAGCCCGGATCGGCTGCCGCCAGCACGCGCCGAATTCGATCGACCCGGCGGGTCGCCTTCTCAGCGTAAATTGAAGCCACGGCCTCAAAAGCTTCTTGGATCCGCGCCTGATGAGAAGTCATCCAAGCTGATAAATTCTCATTTTGGCTGCTATATGGCTCCAGAAAATCCATGACGCCCTGGATCCGGGGCTGCAGATTGCCGGATTTAAGCTGGCGCCAATTTTCATAAGATCCGAAATTCAGCCAGTGATGTTTCAAGATATCGCCGACGGCGATCTGCTCCTTGATACGGGCTCGTAAGCCCGGAGGGACATCAATGGCCGGCAGGAACTTGAGCCACAGGCCTTTTTCGGATTTTGTTAGAAATTGAATTTTGCGCACAATCTCATCTTTGGGTTGTCGCACGGAATTGGAGACCTGGGCTAAACGGATTAATTGATTGCCGTAAAAGGCATTCAGCGGCCGGTTAACCAAAACGCCCAGGCCCTTGTGCTGCGCAAATTCAAGCACACTCTCACTACCGGGTTGATTCTTTTCAAGTACGGCCCCCGGTTCCATCAGATTAAAGGGCAGTTGAACCAGTCGGAAATGGTGCGATGCGGTCAGGGACCCGGCAATGTCCCAGATTGTTGCCAGGCATGTGAAATCCGGTTGATCGGCCGGGCCCGGAAATGTATTGGAGCTGATCCCGTAGTATCGGATACGGCCCCGGGCGACCTCTTTTTCCAGATAATTGAAGGCGTTTCGAATCCGGTGATAGTATTCTGACCGGGCCGCTTCCAGGGCCTCACCGTTCTTATGCGCCCACTCGATGTAGTATTCAGGATTGTGCAGCAAATAAAAATCGAGGGTTTTCAATTTAAGGCGTTCCAGGCTGCGATTCAGCTGATCCATTAAAAATTCTGGGTGGATGCAGTGTTCCAGGTCTTCGCCATATTCCACCAGCTCTGGAAATGGCCGCCCTGCTTGTTTGCGTTGTCG
Source organism: uncultured delta proteobacterium (assembly GCA_963765595.1). Lineage (GTDB taxonomy): Bacteria > Desulfobacterota > Desulfobacteria > Desulfobacterales > JAFDCJ01 > JAFDCJ01. The sequence continues at coordinate 37,021 of CAVXXE010000064.1, read as the reverse complement.
GCTGATTTCATAGTTATGCCCCTGCAGGTAGCCGACCTTGGACACCACCACGATTTTCTCCCGTGACAGGTTACCGGATGCGATCAAATTTTCCAGTACCTCTCCAACCAGACTTTCGGAGCCTCCATCGGCATAGTTTGAGCTGGTGTCGATTAGGTTGATGCCTGCACCCAAAGCACTTTGCAGCGCGGCTTTGTGGTGGGTCACGCCGGTGCTGACCCGATAACATCCAAATCCCGCTTGGCTTACGGTCAGTCCCGTTGTCCCGATCTTGCCGAAAGAAAGCGGGTGATGTTGTTGCGCAAAGGCTTCAGTTGCATCTTCGGTGGCATATCCATTAATCACGCCAAAATCCTTTCATAAACTCCAGTCCTAATCTCAGATAACCATATCCATTTATTCAAGCGAGTCAAGGCACTTAGCTGTTCATTGTTTTGTCTTGACAACCGCAACAATTCTGGATAGATATAATCCGATATGTTGTGCCGCTCATAAGAACAAAACTCGCTTGCATTTCCCATGTGATACTGACCTAAATTCGGATTTCATTCGGCGCCGAGTCCCATCACGAACCGGAATTCTCCTGCTGTCGACTGCCTTTAAATTCAGTCTCTTTTATGACCCATTTTTATGACCCCTTGCTTTTAATATCACGACAACTAACCCGGACAAGGAGACAGGGATATGATCAAAATTCATGTTAGAAGAAATATGCCGGAAGACAAAAAAGAAGATGTGATGCTATTAATTATTAAATTGAGGTCCATTTCCATGGGCAAACCGGGGTATATATCTGGTGAAACGTTAAAACGGATGGATAAACCCGGAGAAAGCCTGGTGGTCTCTAAATGGCAATCGGTTCATTACTGGAACCAGTGGCTTCAGAGCGAAGAACGATCAGAGATCCAAAACAAAATTGACCAGTTGCTGGGGGAAGAGACGCAATACGAGGTTTATGAATATGATCCAAGGTAAAACACCCGCTTTGATCTCTGATATGTCAAAGGCTTGCGTATTTCCATGCATACTTAAGGATATATGGTTATATAGAAAACCCTGGTTACTATTTAACAATGTGTTCACGCAAGGCATTGGTTGACACCCGTTTCGAAATACCATATTTTATCATTCTACATTTTATACGCTGCGGCATCCCTTCTGGCTGCGTTGCGAAAGCTCGCAATATCCAGATATTCCTTCATTTTCGCGCCTTGCCAGACGGGTACTTCATCGCCTAAAGTTGTAAACTTAATCCTTCGTGAACCCTATGATTTTGTACCGGAAGCGTCTATAAAATTTGAAATTAAATAAAAAAATTCCATATTTTCTTCTGGTTTGTCTAAGTGCCGCCGGTTTGTTTTCTGGCTTGGACGCCGCCCTTTCCGGACCCGCTGAATTTTTGCTTGGATGGGATGCCAATAAAGAAGCGGATCTCGACGGCTACGAGATATATTTCCGGAAAGGAGATCCCGGCTCCACCTATGATTTTTTAGCAGAGGTATACGTCGATGAGCTGGAGGACCCGGATAACCCCATGGTTACCATGACCGATGTGTCTAATGGTCTCTTTAGCGATATCATCACGCCGGTGGTCAGAATGGCCGAACTGGCAAATAATTCAACATACCATTTCGCCCTCACGGCCTTCGATACACAAGGAAAAACAAGTGATTTCTCTGAAGAACTATGTGTGGAAGTGATCGGAAGTTCAGTTGTCGAGTGCCGTTCTGCAGACGTCGGCAGTGATAGTGATGGTTCTGCTGGTAACGACGCCGATAGTGGTAGCGACGGCAGTGATAGTGATGGTTCCGCAGAAAACGACGCCGATAGTGGTAGCGACGGCAGTGATAGTGATGGTTCCTCAGAAAACGGCGCTGGGGGTGGTAGCGGCGGCGGGTGTTTTATTGCCGCCTCATCTTTCGGGTTTCGTGGGGCGGTTGCGCCTTAATTTTCCCTCGTATTGAAACGACTCATCTGCGATTTCTTCATTGCATATAAACCTATCTAGTTGTGTAACAAATTACATGATAATGAGCCAGGTCTTTTCACATCAAATTGTCGGACTATTTGTTTCATACTATTCTAACTGCTTGTTATAGAATGAATTTTTCCTGATTTTTTTAGCAATCAAAATTTTGCACGGTTTTTGCTATTCATTCAAGGTATAGGCTTCTTCCCTGATTGCGGTTGGGAAAAGGGGCCCCTGAAGGGCAGTAAGCACGCTGATAGGTTAATGTCGCTAATCATTAGGTGTCAGCTTTCGGGTGTCAGGAAGGTGGGTCGCAAAGTCCTGAAACCTTGTATGAAACTAGGCCAAAATGGCACAGTTTTTTGATATATAGACGGGTCGCTTCGATGACCTGGATTAAACAGCGAACCGCAGAATATCGAATATTGAATATCGAATTTCGAAGGAAGGAATTTGGTCGATTTTATCTAAAAAGATAGAGCGTAGCGATTCCACCCTTCGTCATTCGTCATTCGATATTCGCTTTTTTAGAGTTTCTCTTTCGATTTGACCGGCCGTTTTTTTGGCCGGCGGCGGGGCTGAACACTGACTCCTGTCTACGATCCCGTCTGAAGCGAAGCATAAGCGGGGAAACCAAACGTTCCTTACAACATGTTGTTAGAAAAAATGGACTAAAGGCCTAAACAGGCGATATAAAAACTTAGTCCATATAAAGGAATCGCAAATGAATGGTGTGAATGCAAAACAAAGTTTTGACAAAAGAGTCAAAGGAAGAAAGCCTTATTCGGGACATATTTTCTTTGCCACAAAAAATGGATTTAACGAAGGCAGGCTCGAAAATTATAGCCCTTCCGGGGTATTTATTAAGACAAAGGCTTCTTTATCCATCGGAGAAGTCGTTACCATCGCCCTGCCGTACTTGAAGGCAAAACAGGCTAAATTTCAAGGGCAGGTTTTGTGGCGTAACCGTGAAGGCGTCGGCATAGAGCTGTTTAAGAAACGCAATGATTGGCTTGACTACATCCGATTGCACTAAGTATCAGTCAACAATGTATGAAATACTTTCCGACGCTGCGCTTTCACCGGATTCATTCACAGCGGTGACCACAAAGTAATAGGTGCTGCCCTTTTTCAAGCCTGTAATCGTGTGCGGGTTTTTTGCATCGGATATCTTGGTCCCGTTGCGATTGGTGACCCCTTTTTTGTTACTCCAATAGATATTGTAAGAAGTTGCGTTCGCAACGTTGTCCCAGGTCAAGGTCACCTTGCCGGAACCCACAGTGGAGGCGGGTTGTTCCGGCGTCGATTGCTTGCGGGCTTCTTCGGATTTGACAACACCGGCTGCTGCCGTACCGGCATTTACAGGTGCGGTTTTCTGTTCCGCTGCGAATGGCAATGGTGATGTAAAATCATTGAAATGGATGTTTCCGGGAGATGGGGTCGCCATGTAGGCAATCTCGTTTGAATTTTCGCCCTGGCCTGATTCACCAACAGCAATCACGATAAAGTAATAGGTGGTGCCGGGCTCTAAATCAGTGATGGTGATCGGGCTTGTCACATCCGAAATTTTAAATGCATTTAAGGCGGTGACGCCCGGTGTTGTCGACAAATGTACGTCGTAAGCAACGGCTTGTGGAACGTCGTTCCACGACAAGGTTACCTGGCCGCTGGTTAATCTGCTTGCTGAAATGATGGCTTTATTATCACCGCAACCGTACAATAACAATATTGCTGCAACCGGTATCGAAAAATAGAAACAGGCGCGAAAATGAATGCGAAATTGATTTATATCCTTATTCAATCTATACATACCGATCAGCCATTCCGGCTCTTGTCTTCATTTAGTATTTCTTGCCGGCATCATTCTAAATTATAAGAAACGACTCCCATCTAGATATTGGTTATTGCCACGATACGTTACACTATATTTTTCACAATTGCAATTTTATTAAACACTTGTCCGCATATTGCCGGGTTTTTGCACCTTGCCGGGCGAGTGCCTCAAGGCCTAAAATTGTGAACTTCTCTCTAACAGTTCCAGCAACCGCTGCGGATAATCCGTCATTATGCCGTCGACGCCCAGATTCAAAAGCCGCTGCATTGCATTCACATCGTTTACCGTCCACACTTGAACCCGCATGTTGCGGGCGTGGGCCGCTTCTATAAATCTCCTGTTCACAACCCGGAGATCACGAAAGGTTTCGGGAACCTGCAGTGTCTGGGCGTCCGGCGAGTATGCGGCTTCCAGATAAACCTTCTGAAGTCCGTAAAACAACATGGCCTCCGATGCACCGGCCGATGTGGCAACCAGAGGACATATCAAGCGAAATTCTTTTAAGGAACCGGCATCAAAGGAAGCTATCATGACTCTTTTTGTCATGTGATGGTCTTCAATCAGCCGGCAAAGAGACCGGATCGTACTTGGCCGGGAATCTTTGATTTCAAGATTCATCTTTAATTGCGGAAATGCATTGAACACTTCGGCCAGGGTTGGTATTTTTAATCCTTTGTTGCGCAGCGGAAACGTTTGGCCGTTGTCCGGCGACCAGCGGTGGGCGGCATCCAATTTTTTGAGATCGACCAGGACGTAATTTTCAACCGGACCGGTTGCGTCGGTAGTGCGTGTTACGGTAGTATCGTGCAGGATTATCAACTGCCCATCTCTGGTGCTGCGCACATCTATTTCAAGTACGTCGACTCCCAGTTTAACTGCCTTGCGGTAGGTGTACAGGGTGTGCTCCGGACCCAGGCTGCGGCCGCCGCGATGGGCGATGACCAGGAATTTATCCGGATTGAAGTAGGGGTGGTCCGGAACGGGCCTGGCAAACAAACACGAGATTTCATAGACGATGAAAAGGATCGCCAGCAGGACAAGCAGTGTTTTGATACGCTTTGGCAGCAGTTTCATGTCAACGGATCATCATATCCATATACGGGGGTTGGGATATTTTGGGAATAAGCAGAACTCATATCGCGGCATTTGTCATTTGACAATCAGCGGGGTGTCCTCCGGCCACGAAGTCATATGCTGGTTTTCCCATTTTATTCGCGGCTGAAAGCCGCTCCCACAATCCAATACAGCAATCAGGATGTTCAAATATCACTAAATCATTCCGGTACTTGGATGAATCTATCGCGGCAATTTAAAATTCAGTTTGAGCAGGTTTTTAAGCGGTAGAAAACAGGGATGCACATCCGGCGGCCATTGGACCCACGCCCATTTTTCGCACTTGTGCGGTTCTTTGACCACCGGGGTACCCGAATCGTAGTCCGCCGTTACAAACAACGTGACGTAATGCTTATCTTCGTCGCTGAAGATATCGTTGGTGTAGGGACCGTATCGCAAATTTTTAATTTGGATCCCCGCCTCTTCGGCCACTTCTCTTCTGGCACAATCTTCAATGGATTCATTGAATTCCAGATGGCCGCCCGGAAAGGCCCAGGTGCCTGAACCATGGGAGTTTTTGCGCTTACCTAAAAGCACTTGGTTGGCTTTTATGACAATGACGGCAATACCGACGAGGGGCCTTTTGACCATAGTTAAGATTATCCGATACAAAAAGTTGGTGTATTATAACTGACTGACACCTAACACCTATGATTTGCGACATTAGCTTATCAGCGTGCATGCTGCCCTTCAACGACCAATTTTTCCGAGACTGCGCCCGGAAAAAGCTAAGTCAGTTGTCTGTTGTGTGTAGTAAAAAGGAATTCGTGAACGCCTACATATTTCTCTATTTTCCTGAGAGAAAATCCTCCGGCATTTTGAGAGCTACGACTTCCCCGCGGGCCGTTTCTTTTCCTTGGGCGGATAGTGTGACGGAGATCACCATTTTGCGGCCTTTGCTCTCTTTCACTCGACCTCTCAACTCCAGGGTTGTATCAATCGGCGTGGGCGCCAAATAATCGACGTGCAGGGAAACCGTAACAAATCGTTCCAATGTTTCGGTGCCCATAGATTTACCTTCTTCGCGATATTTAGCAGAGGCCGCCGTGCCGGTGGCATGACAGTCGATTAAGGATGCGATCAAGCCACCGTAGACGTAGCCGGGAAAGGCCGTATGATAAGCTTTGGGTTGAAAACGGCTGACGGTCTCCTCGCCCTGCCAGTAGGTTTTAATTTGATATCCGTGTTTGTTCGATTTGCCGCATCCATAGCATACAGCGATGTCATCCGGGTAGTAGTCCTGTACCGCTTTTTCTGTCATCACAATGTTCCCTTTTACGATTCAAGTTGGCGTTCAGATATCGTTGATTGGTTAACCAGTAAACTATTCAACTCTTTTTCACCGCCGTGAACCGGCCGGCATGAAGCTCTGCAACAAGTTGATTTTCGTCTTGTATCTCTTTTTCAAAAACGGTCAGCCATTTGCCGACTTCATCGACCCGATGGGCATCACTGCCGCCGGTTCCCGGAAGATCAAGTTGTTCGGAGACCTTACGGGCCATCTCGTTCTCATCGGGTGACAGCTTGCCGTTTCCGACCTCGACGGCATCGACAAATTCAAGCACCTTGCGTTTACAGGCCTGCGCCACCGTCATTTGGAGCTGGCCGATGCCGAAGGTTTTAAACCCGCGGAAGGGATGGGCCGCAATCATAAATCCGCCGGCCGTTTTCACTTCTTCACTCAGCTCCTGGATCATCAGCAGTTCCTTGATGTCTTTGTAAAGTCCAAAAACCAGGATATCCCCCTGATTGGTCGTAAACTCGTTTCCGCGAAAGATTTTAATCCCACCCTCCCGGGCCAGTTTTTCCACATCACCGCTGTCCCATAACACTTGGTGTTCAGTGAGACATATTCCATCCAGTTTTAAACGCCGCGCCTCGCCAATCAGCTCATGGGGATCTATGTAGCTGCAGGCGGAGCGCGGGGAGGTGTGAATATGAAGATCAATACGCATCATGTATATTCCTTTGCCGGGCTTCTAACCAGAATATACCGGCTGGAGTAAGGTGATGATTCCGATAGTACTAAAGGAACCCATAGTCCATTTAATCATAAACCAATTCTATCTCGCCTGTTCAGCCAGCCATTTCTCCATAAACTCCAGCTGATCCAAATCGGGATCGGTTTCAAGCGCCTGCCACATCTCATTGGCCATCCAAGCCTGATCAAGACAGCGGCCACACTCGATGATGATTTCAGCGAAGTGTTCGCAGCCCTGACGTCCGATTTCTTTCATGATCCGGCGTTCCCAACCGTCTTCACGCAGGGATAGGCCGGCGGCGATCTGCAGAACCGGCACTGCCTGGGGACAGACAAAATTTGTGTAGCGTTTCATATTGCCTTCAATGGCCCGGATCTTGCCGTCGGCGAGCTGCACATCCATATTGATTTCCATACTGTAAATATGGTCTTCCAGGATACCATTGAACCGAACGGTGTCTGCATCCGGGAACTCGGCCGCGATCACCTGGCTGCGGTTAAACGTGATCATTCTTTTCTCCTCATTTTTTTTAATATGTTGTCAGATAAAGCCTACTGAGGTCCTAGTCTAACCCTTGCATGATGGGACTGTCGTCTTGAAAGGCCACACAGCTTCGCACCAGCCTGGGATTGTTTTTGATCATTTCTCTTAAATTTGCCAATTTCTCTGCACCTTCTAAACTTTCACCCACTTGAATCACCGGTCGGGTGAAATGAAGAATGACGGCATTTGCGCTTTCAAGCACCGCCTGCACCAGCACCGAACACCCGTTGGGACCGCCGAGCAGACCCTGCACGATCTTACGCAATCCGGCACCCACTCTGACACCTTCGATTTTCTTGATTAATTCGGGTGCGCTCGACCAGGCCCGGGGGACTAGCCGCTCCAGTTTGGCTTCGGCCTGCACGATCTCAAGATCCGGCGGCTGTACCCTCAGGTTAACTTCAGCTTTCAACAGATCATCCGTCAGGCGCCAGGAAACAGCCAGGCTTCCATCGGACAGCGGGCTCACCTCGACCACTTTGTTTCTTAAAAAACGTATCGTCATTTAATTTTCCCCAGTTTTATTTGCAAACTCCCCAATATGCCCTACTCAATTATTTCTTGATTTCCAACCTCGACGAGCCGGAATTGAAAATTAAATATTCAATTATTGGCGTTCGCTTTGAATTTTTTTTAATTTCTGCCAGAGCTTTTCCACCTGCTTGCGGGTTTGTTCGAGCGAGCCTGAATTGTCGATCATCAGATCACAGAAGCCTTTTTTTTCCTCGACCGAGAGCTGGGACCTGATCATGTTCATGGCCATTTCTTCACTGGAACCGTCACGGTTCATCAGGCGCTTTTTTTGCGCTTCTTCAGAGGCGTAGACCATCAAAATGTTATGAAATAGCGGATGCATGTTGACTTCAATGAGAAGCGGCACCACCACCTGAATGATGGCGTTGGGATCCTCGCCGGCATATTGCTTAACCAGCTCCATGAAATCTTCGCCGATTCTGGGATGCTGGAAACTTTCCAGTTTCTTTTTTTTCTGCATGTCTTTGAATACGATGTCACGCAATTTTTCGCGGTCCAGGGTTTGATCCTCCCGCAGAACCTGCTCGCCAAAAAAAGCGACAATATCCTTCCAGGCCGGTTTGCCGGGCTCCACCACCACTCTGCTCAACACATCGAAATCGATGGTGCGGGCGCCGAGTTCTGCCAGCATGGCGGCAACGGTGCTTTTGCCGGTGGCGATGCTTCCGGTCACCCCGAGCAGCAACCGGTTGTCATTACCCCTGAGCATGTTGATAGTTTGTTCCCCGCCGTATATCGCCGGAAAAGCATGGGTCACATCGGTTTCGGCACCCGCGTAGCTGATGGGATAGCGTATCCCCCGCCTGTAAAGGGCCTCCATGCCGCTGAGGGCCTTGTCCATCTTTTCGACCGGAATGGCCATAACCAGTTCATCGTCCTGGGCATGTCCGTAACGACGTTCGCCATAGCAGGGAATACTCAGGGCCGGTTTACGATTCAGGTAGCACCTGGCGATGGCGTCGGAGCAGGAAGTTTCTCCGACGCAATAAAATTGCATCACTTCATAGTCTTCAAATTGAAGCGAATTGATCAGAAGCATCATCTGGGCCGGATTGGCATAAATCAGGACAATGTCCGGATCAAAAGGATTGTAGACCAACGGTGCCATCGCCACAGCCTCGTATTTTCCGGCCGGCAGGCGGGGGATGGCATTTTCAAACTTTTTACCATCGGCCCTGCTTTTGGTCCAGACAATGCTTCGAAACGTGCCATCTTTCATATAATCGGGTATATCGGTCAATCCGATCACGGAAGCGCACATCACCGACATAAAATCATCCAGATCGGCGCCCACTGTCCAGTCAAAGTTCCTGACCAGGTTAATCAACTGGCAGAGGGTGGATTTAGTGTTCATCCGGCGTATAAAGGGAACTGCGCAAAGAGATTTTTTGTCTTCGAAAAGTTTAAAGGCCACCGGGAAAGATTTGAGCCTCATCAAACGCTCCAATCTGCGAACAGGCTTCTCCCAATCACGAGTTGTGTTCATATCGTACTCCTGCCTAAATGGTAACTAGGTTGAGTGGTTCAGGCCTGCCCTGGCGCGACTGCTTTTGAATTCGTTTAGAGTGTCATCAACCGATGCGGTCGTCATATTAATGGAATTCGTATATGATCCAGGTCTGGGCCAGGGGTTCAACGTTCCGGATTGAACAAAGATCTGAATATAGAGAACTGTGGCCTGGCTGTCAAATAGAATTGAGATGGTGAGTACAGACCTCGTTGAATAGTTTACTGGTTGAATGGTTTATTAAGCAATTTATAGTGATATTTTTAGAATGCTCCGATTGCTAATACATTTACAATTATTCTGTAAATATGGGATAAATTCATATTTACAACCACTTAACCAATCAACTAATCAACCAAACAACGATATCCAGAGTAAAAGTTGTAATACCTTTTTGTGCCTTCGTGTCTTAGTGGCTGAACTATTCATTATCTCAGGTGGCAGGCGACCCAGTGCTCATTGCCCATGTTCTTGAAAACGGGGGTTTCCTGTGAACATATATCCATGCACTCCGGGCATCTGGTGTGAAATGTACACCCTGTCGGGGGATTCATGGGGCTCGGTACGTCGCCCTGGAGCAGAATTTTCTTTTTTCCATTGATACTAAGAATGAAAATATGCCATAGTTATCAAAAAAATGTGGTAGATCCCAAAAAGTTGGGATTTTTCCATTTTAATAAACAGGAGACCTTAAATTTTCAATTTTCAATATTCGATTGGTAAGGTGCTGTTATGGCGGATATCGGTCAGCTGGTCAGCGAATACAAAGAGCTGGTTATCAATACCCGTCGAGACCTGCATCGAATTCCGGAAACCGCTTATACGGAAAAGAAGACCTCCGCGTATGTGACGGAGTATTTAAACCGCGAAGGATTGCAAGTTCAATCGGGGATCGCCACCTATGGTGTGGTGGGCTTGTTGAAAACCGGCCGGCCCGGCCCGACGCTGTTGATCCGGGCGGACATGGATGCGCTTCCGCTGACAGAAGAGACCGGACTGCCGTTTGCCTCCACCCATGCGGGCGTGATGCACGCCTGCGGCCATGATGCACATGTTGCCATGGCGCTGGTGGCCGCCACCGTATTGAACCGTATCAAGGATAACCTCAACGGCAATATCAAATTTCTTTTTCAACCCGCCGAGGAAGGACCCGGAGGGGCCAAGCCCATGATTGACGAAGGTGTCCTGGAAAATCCCGTCGTTGACTATTCCATCGGCTGCCATGTGTGGCCGGAACTCCCGGAGGGCACCATCGGCGTGCGATCCGGTCCGTTTATGGCCGCTATGGATCGCTTCGATATCAAGATTATCGGCCGGGGCGGGCATGGCGCGATGCCGCATCTGTGCGTCGATGCCCTGGAGGTCGGCACCCAGGTGGTCAATGCCCTGCAACGCATTTCAAGCCGGCTCATGAATCCCCAGGAGCCCGTCGTGGTCACCGTCGGCATCTTTCAGGCGGGGACGGCTTTCAATATCATTCCCGCTGAGGCCAAATTGAGCGGGACCACCCGAACATTTAATCTCGATATTTGGAACTCCTGGGCAGAGCGCCTTGAAAAAGTAGTGCGGGGGGTATGTGAATCCATGGGAGCGCAGTTTGAGCTGGCCTTTGCCAAGGGCTATCCGCCCACAATCAATGACGACTCGATGGCTGAGGTGGTCCGGCGATGCGCCCAAAAAGTCGTCGGGGAAAATCACGTTGTTGAACCCGAGCGCAGCATGGGGGGTGAAGACATGTCTTATTTTCTCCAGCAGACCAAAGGGTGCTTTTTTGCCCTGGGTGTGGGGCGTGAAGTGTTTGTGCCATTCCATAATTCCCGGTTTGACTTTAATGAGGATGTGCTTGCACTTGGTGTTGAGACCCATTGCCGCACTGCAATGGATTTGCTGGGTTGATATAAAGTCGGTTATGGCATAAATCATGAGCAAACATGCTGGGATTTGAATAAATAGGGGCCAAGCTTTTTCTGAGACTACACTCGGAAACAATAGCTCTTCAGGGCAGCAAACACGCCGATAATTTATATAGGTGTCAGGTGTCGGGTGTCAGGAAGGCGAGGCGCAAAATCCTGAAACCTGAACACTGACACCTGAAACCTTCAGTTTCTGACAACATGTCGTCAGAAGAAGGCCGCTAGGGGCGAACTTAGCTCCGCTTCGCTCCGCAATTGGAATGATGGAACAATGGAATGATGGAATCATGGGTTCTGGAATATTGGAGTGGTGGATTTAGAGTATCAAAACGAATATAATTGTATTGATTTTCTCGTAATATTGGCATATTTTCTGGGGTGAAAGCAGAAAATGGATGCCTGATGGGCATCATCATAAAATGTAGATACAACATTTTTTGTAGAATAGATCTTTTTCCGCTTTTCATACCCAGTATTCCAACATTCCACTATTCCATCATTCCATGTGGCTTCCTAACTTGGATGGCCATAAAAAACGCCATATTTCCAATGATTTGTAGAAATTCCGAGACGTTAAGGCGGATTGAAAGGAAACCATCGGGAGCATGACACCTGTAAAGAAGCGCACGATTGCCGATATCAACCGCAAACTGGCAGCGGGCGAAGCCGTGGTCATGACCGCCTCTGAATTGTGTGGGGAAGTCCGTTCCGGAACGGAAGTACAGTTTGATGATCTGGATGTGGTTACCTCCGGCACCTGCGGTTTGATGTCCGGCACTTATGCTGTTTTGTCTTTTCAATTCAGCGAACCGAACCGATTTGTAAAGGCCTCACGTATCTATTTCAATGGTGTCGAGGCATACCCCGGACCATGCCCCAACGAACGCATCGGCATCATCGATGCCATTGTCCACGGAACGAAGCATAGCCGTTCGGATCCCCATTACGGTGGCGGTCACCTCTTCAAAGACATTGTGGGGGGGCAGGAAATCGCGGTGGAAGTTTTAACCGATGCGGGAAAAACCCTCAGCGGTTGCGTAACCATTGATCAGATGCCCCATGCCGTCCTCCATGGCAGCCGGCATGCATTCCGCAATTATGTCGGTTTTGTCAATCCTGATAAGGACCCGATTGCGACCATTTTTTGTTCACGTGCGCTGCCGCCGAATTATGGCGGCGCGACCGCCTGCGGATGTGGCGAACTCAATCCGGTACAAAAAGATCCCGGGTTGCGCACGATAGGCGTCGGGACCCGGGTGATGCTCAACGGGGGCACGGGGTTTGTGGCCGGGCTGGGTACCCGTAGCAGTATCGAGCGCCCAAGCCTGTCGGTGGTGGCCGACATGCACACCATGAACCCGGATTATATGGGTGGGTTTCAGACATCGGCCGGACCGGAAGTCATTCAAACCTGGGCCGTCCCCATACCCATTCTGGACGAAACCGTCCTGCGCTCCGCCAAAACCCTAGACGAAGAGATTCCTTTGGTTATTACCGATATACGCGGCCGCAAGCCCCTGGTGGAGGCGACCTATGCCGACCTTTGGTTGGGAACCGCCCGGCGGTTCGGCTTTGACGAAGAAGCATGTTCCGCATTCCGGTCCAAGTGTTTGGGCTGTCCGCCGGCGATGCTGTGCCCTTCCCATGCGTTTACCGCGAAAAAGGATAAAATCGACGCTAAGATTTGTTACAATTGCGGTATCTGTGCGGTTACTTGTCACGGCAATTGTTTTCTCGGCGAAATCGGCAGCATTCGCGTCGATGGTCGGCGTGTGCCTTTCATCCAGAGGCTCTCCGATAGGGCCAAAGCATCTGCAGCCGCAAAGGAGCTCAAGGACAATATTTTGGCGCATACCTTCGAGCTTGTCGAACCGGTGGCAAAGATTAAGCTGAGTTAAAAATGGGTTTCAGGTGTCAGGTTTCAGGTGTCAGCGCCACCGCTGGCTTGAGAAGCGGCCGGTCTGAGCGAAGAAGAGACTTATGAACGTCGAACATCGAACGTCCAACATCGAATGAATGTATTCTGTCTATTTTATAAAAAGATGGAGCGAAGCCTCCCCTCCGGCCTTTAAGCCTATGAAGCCTACGGGCTGGAAGCGGGCTCTTAGGGGTTGCAGCGCCTACGCCTCGGCCTCCGGCCCATAGGGCATAGAGACCTACGCCCCGGTGGGAGAGCGATTCCACACTTCGACATTCGATATTCATGATTCGATATTCTGCGGTTCGCTTTTTCTTTTTTAGCCTTCTGGCCTCTGACTACTCGTCTTCCGCTTAAAGCTTTTCCCGGGCCGCACGTCGAGCGGCTTTTTCTTTTTCCCGCGCCGCTCGTTTTTCAGCGCGCTTGCGTTCTTTTTCGGTTTTCGAATCTGACGCAGCAGTTTCTGTTACGGATTTATCTTTTGCGGTGGTAAGGTCCGCTGCATCGGAGACAACATCCCGCGGCGCTTTTGCGGCAGTTTCTGTGGCGGCAGCCGGCGTTTGATCGGGAGCGGTTTCCTGACCTTTGCGCCTTAAAGCCTTTTCCTTTTTTTGCGTTCGCGCTTCTTTGCGGGCGACTTGCCCGGTTTTCTTATCCTCGGCGGCGGCTGTCTTTTGCGCGGCCCTTTCGAAAACGTCATAGCCGAGCAGCGACTCGGCTACCAGACCGCTGATATCACGCATGACAATTTGTGACGCAAGGGCGGTAATGCCCACGTTCAGGCCCTGGTAACAAAACGGACAGCAAGAGACCAGTTGTTCGGCACCGGTTTCCTCGGCCTCCTGGATGCGCCTGCGGGCCATTTTATTTTGGATGTCCGGAAATCCGGCCTTGAGGCCCCCTCCCGCGCCACAGCAGCGTGAATATTCCCGGTTGCGCGGCATCTCCACGAGCTTGAGACCGGGAATGGCTTCCATGATCATGCGGGGGGCCTCGAACCCGCCCGTGGCCCGCCCTAAATGGCAGGGATCGTGATAGGTCACGGTGCGGTCAACCGGATGGGGGAATGTCAAGGTGCCTTGTTTCAGCATGCGGGCAATGAATTCCACAGAGTGCAATACTTCAAAATTGAGGGGTGCTATCTTTGGATAATCCTGCATGATGGTCTTAAAGCAGCCGGAACAGGAACTGATCAGCGTTTCAATCCCCAAACTGTTGAACAGATCGATATTTTCCTTAAATACCCGTTTGTGTTCCGGATCGCCCATGCGCAGTAAAACGCTGGCACAGCATTTTTCTTCGCTGCCCAGGATGCCGTAATCGATCCCCAAGGCCTCCAGGATGTTGATGTTATGGATGGCCACCTGTTTGACATTGACATCATAGGCCGCCGTGCAGCCTAAAAAAAGGAGGACTTTACCTTGGGTTTTTTGTATCTCACGGGGAAGATTGGCGATCAGGCCTTCTTTTTTAGCTTTGCGGGCCCATTTGGTCCGGGCCGCCCGGGGCTGCTGCCAGGGGTTGTCAAAGGCTTTCACGCTTTTGACCAGTGCTTGCTGTACTTCCAAGGGGCCATAGCCGGCCTGAACGATTACCCTTCGCAATTCCTCCCAGAGTGTTACGGTTTCGATATGCGCCGGGCATACGACTTCGCATTGGCCGCAGGTGGAACATTCGTAGAGGTTTTGAACAAAATCATCGATCTCTTGGCGACCGATCCGGCGATAGCCCAAAATGCGGCCGAGCATGGCTTTTAGGGGTGAGCTCAGCTTTTCGCTTTTCATGATTTTTGCGAACAAGCCGTGCTGTGCTTTGGCTATTTTCAGAAAATCGATGACCTTGCGCCGGGGAATGATGTCTTCCTTGGCATCCTGGTCGTAGACCGGACACCAGGTCAGACATTCGCCGCAGCGTGTGCAGGCGTCCAGCTCGATGAGCTGTTTCATGTTCAAGCTGTCCAGCGGAATTTCCCGGACGTCTTGTTTCTTGGGGAGAGTGCCGTCGTCGGTCTTTGTTGTACTTTCTTTGGACATCGCTATAACCTAACCCGGCGAAGCCGGCAATGAATATTGAAGAATGAATATTGAAGATTTGTGGATGTCGCAAATTATAGGTTTCAGGTGTCGGGTTTCAGGTGTCAGGAAGGCGAGTCGCAAAATCCTGAAACCTGAACACTGACACCTGAAACCTTTTGTTCCTTACAACATCTTGTCAGAAAAACCCCAATAGGGCGTATTGAGTAATCGTAAAATGAAGTTCGCCGGAAATGTTATACCCGTTTTTTCTTTTTTACACCGGTGAGTTCCTCTATCCAATACGTCAGCGGTACATTGAAAATATGTTTGAGTTTGCCAAATGGCAAATAAGCAATAAAAACAGCTCCCAATATGGCGTGGCTATACCAGAGATAGGGATAGGTTAACCGCCAATCCAATGGCAAAAGCCCAAGGGCTTTGGAAATGGGAAATCCAATGAATGAATATACGGCCACATCCGATGGTACTTGCGTCAATAAAAGCCTGGCAGCGGTGGTCAGAAATCCCAGCACGACCAAAAGTCCGACAATGGCCAAGGTGAAATTGTCTTCTATTTCCGTGGCCACATGGGCAGGCTTTAGAATAAAGCGCTGGGTGACGGCCCAAAGTACGCCTACCAAAATAGAGACTCCCAGCATATCGTAAACAAAGGCCATGTAAATATTATTTTTGTCGATCAAGGCCAGGGCCAGCTCTCCGTCCGGGTTGAGACTAAATATCAGGCCGGTCAAGAGGCTCAGCACTAGGCGAACCATGATGGCTAAAAAAATGAGCGAATGCATGGACCACCTTTGAACACTCCCTTTAAGGATTCGGCGTTGCAAAAGAATATCGAAAATCATAACTTTTAAAAAGGTGATGATTTTTCGTGAAAATAGGGTTTGCCATAGCGACTCGGACACCAGGCCCAACTTACGGTGGATGGATTTTTCTTCCCCCTGCACGCTGCCGATAAACCAAAATCGCATCATCGCCAGGGAGCCGCCAACCAGGATAATTAACGTCAACCAAAATAGCGGATGCCCCACGGTGGCCGGTGAAGGGTGGCAAACAATACACAGTAGACTTTTTCCGGGGAGGGCGGCGGCAGGCGCGCCCACGGTGTTTTGACGGTTGTGGCAGCGCTCACAGGATTGATTGTCGGAAAGGTCGTTCAGACCGTGATCGACGAGGCCGATGGGTTGTTTTTCTGAGTTGATGCGGGCCAGTTTGATCCGGTTGTCTTTTGCATCCAGGCGAACAAAGGATGAGCGGAAGTGACAGGCCTGGCAATCAATGCGCAGATGGGGGGCGTGGGTGGTCCCTTCTCCATGCACAGGGTGGCAGTCCCGACATTGCGCCCCGGATTCGGTCCGGTGCGGCGAGCGGGCGACGTCCGTGTGACAGTGGATACAGGCCACATATAGATGCGGGGTTTTTTGAAAGGTCTGCGATGACACATTTAGGGATACCGGTTTACCATCTACGACTCTTTTGCAATCCGGATTGGAATGGCACGCTTCGCAAAAAGCCCTGGATGCCAGGACACCCTCGTTGGTGTTGATATTAGACCGGCCGTGGCAATCCAGGCAGAGGCGCTCGCCTGCTTTTCGATCCGATTCAACGCCGGCCACTAATGGGACGCAAGTGAACACGAGAAGCGTCATAATAGCCATCGCAATTCCCAATCCTTGCCAAATTTTTACGCTCATTAGACTTATATTCCCTCACATGGAACTACATGGAATGAAGAATGACAAATGACAATTGACGAATGATGGATGTCGCTTCGCTCCTTCTTTTTATAAAAATAGATAGAATACAATCCTTCGATATTCGACATTCGCTTTTTAAATTAACTACTCAGTTTCTATCACGTTGTCACGGTCGGCGATAATGGCCCGCCATTCGCCGGGGTGCTCTGCTTTCATTCTTTCCGGGGAGGTCCGGCCGGTAAAAATACAGGTGTCCGCCGGATACACTGCGGGGCGCAAATGGGTCATGCCGATGTGAATGAAAAATTTGACCACGATTGCCAAGATGGCCTCATAAAAATGCAGCACCTGGGCGATATTGACCCAAACGCCCGGCAGGAACCGGGTGAACCCTTCCGGAAACCACAGGATCAAACCCGTAAGGCCCATGGTATTCATTCCGATAAAGATGGCCCAATAATCAATTTTTTCCATATAGGTAAATTTATCAAAGTCGGGTGGTGATGGCTGCCGGCCTAAAAAATACGCCATATTATGCTTGAAATGTCTAAAATCTTTTTTTGAGGGGGCGATGGACCGCGGCCCGGTCAGCCGTCCGCCCAAAACGAAGCGGTAGTATAAAAACCATAGACCATGAATGATCACGCAGGCATAGGTAATGACGGCACAAAAACGGTGCAGCCAGGCGGCATGGGCGGAGCCGCCCACCAGCCACATAAAAGCCCTGGCCGGAGCGGTGGCACTAAAGCCCAGAGAAAGACCGGTGGCGGCAAGACCCGTAAATCCGAACATCAACACCAGATGCAGCAACCGGTCCAGAACGGAAAACCGCATCAACCTATCGGGAGAGTATGCGTTTTCAGGCATTTTATTGTTTCCTTAATTTTTCATGCTTTTCTCGTAACAGCCACAGGATCGTGTGGCCGCAAAAGAAAATCAGCGAGAGGGCCACCACGGCAATGGCGACAGTTTTGACTCGCTGAATCCATACAATCGATTTTTTTTTGGGGGATTCCGCGGCCGCTAAACCGGTGACGGATGCATGGATGACAAAATCAGCGAATTCCGAAGCTGCTTTGGGATGGCAGCGTTGACATACGGCTAAGGCGTCAGCCTGCTTTTCAAAGGCGATGACGTTATGAGCGCCATGGCAATCCGTGCAGAAGGCCGATGCCTTGTTTGCTAAGTTTACGCCCAATTTTCCGTGGATATTGTCAAGATAACTTACGGTGTGTTCCGGATGACAGCGGCCGCAGCGCGAAATCATGCGCTGGCCCACCGCAACCCGTGACATTCCGGCGGGGTCATAATGGGCCGAGTGGCATTCACCGCAAGTGGGCGCGGGGTGCTTCTCTTTTACGGGAGGCGTTGGCTTTTGGGTTGACGCGGTCTCTTCTTTGCGGGCATCGGCATGCTTGCCTGTTAAATACCGCTGGTAAGATAATTTGTGACATTTTTGGCAGCGGCCATAATCAAATTGACGGGTGGCGGATTTATTCAGGAAACCTGGGCGGTTCGGATCCGGATGCCGGTACCCGTCTGCAACCATGGCGCCATGGCACTCCTCACATTTTAAATGGGAATGGGCCCCTTTTTGGAAATGCTGCATATCTACAAACCAGGAGGATTGCACTGGGTCCGCCGGGCCGGCATCGGCATGGGTTTGACCTGTCATCACCGACGCCAGCAGGCAATAGAAACCAGCGGCGCAAACGATTATCAGGCGGCTAAGCAAGGTTTTGTTCTCCAATGTTATCTCCTATAACAGACCTGGTTGAATAGTTGATTAGGTAAATTATAGTCATAATTACAGAATGCTACGATAGTTTAAAAACTTTTGGGACACAGATTCGCACAGATAAACGCAGATTAGTACAAACCGCCTGGCGGCGGAATCATGTCCAGACATACGTAGGTGCCTGGTTGCTATGTGTCCTTTCTCGCCGAAGGCGAAACAAACTTTCTTTTTAATCCGTGTTCATCCGTGTTCATCTGTGTCCTAATTGTCCTTTCTTTTGAAACATGAAGTGCCCAATTATTATGCAAATATGGGATAAATCCATATTTACAACCACTTAACCAATCAACTAATCAACCAATCAACGATATATGTATAAGTTCATGCGGGTTCACCAATAGTCTGAAAATATAGGCCGAGAAACGCCGTCGTGAATCTGGGCAGCAGGGTGAATAAATCACGGGCCAGGGAATCGGTGTCGTCGCTGTCATCCAAGCGGTGCTTTAATTCTCTTAGCAGACCCGTTGTTTTCTCAGCAAACGCTGCCAGCTGGACGGCTAAATCCGGTTCGGTTCGCAGGGCGCCGCTTTTTTCCAGGCGTTTGGTCCGTTGCCACATGACGTCCAGGAACACACGAATTTTTTCCGGATCATAATATTTGTTGCCGATTAGCCAGCGGACAGGCATCATCTCCAACCCCACCGCCACAATCCTGGAGTTGCTCAACTCTCGTTTCAAGGTCTTAAGCAGTTTTTGACCCGGGGTTACGGCAAGGGCCGGCAGCGCTTTTTGCGCCCGGCAGACATCCTTATTGACTTGGCTGCCATCCCAGTATATGGCATCCGCGACCAACCGATTGGCTTCCTGGTAATGGGGGTGTTCAAAATGGGGTCCCAATAGGTACAAGTGTCCCTTTCCCAGCGATGTGCGTATGGCTGCGGCCTTGCCCAGCAAGGTCTCACGCGCAAGGCTTTCATCTACCAAATACCGGGTCTTGTTGGTGAATGCTGTATAGCGGGCGAGGACGCAATCCGTCTCCGACGGAATCATGCCCGGCCCGCCAAAGAGAGGGGCATCCAAGGGTCGGGTCCCCCAAAAAGGCGCCTTGCCGGTGGGTTCAATGGTGACGGCATCACGCACCGGATGGAAAATGTAATCGCAGCCATAGGCTTGGGAAAATTTATGCGCCAATCCCCGGCAGGCCGGCAGCCATTTGCTGAGATTGGTGATCCGAACGGAAGTAAAATTAAAAAGATTCAGGTGCGGTTTTGATGAGCGCATGACCAAATAGGCACCGGCACACGAACCGATGTAAAGTCCGCCGTTTTCGATAAATCCCTTGAGGCGCCGGGCGCCTGCAGGTCCGAGGGCCTGGGCAATCGCAAATGTATCCCCGCCGGATACCGCCAGGACGTCAAAAGATCCCAGGTTTCGGTTTTGAATAGCGGCCGCATCCAGAAGGTCTAGATCGTGAAATCCCATGCGGTCGAATAAATCCACGAACCATAACCAGGAATGCGACGATCCGGTGCCGGTGTATATCCCTATTTTTGGATAGCTGACCGGTTTCGAGCGCGATGATTCACAGGATGTAAAGGAACGGCCTTTCAGAAACGTATCAAAATTGATGCGTTCACCCCGCGCCAGCCTGGCGTTGGCGGCGGCATATGCATCATAAACGGTTGCGAAAGCCATAGTCACTATTGCAACAGGTAATTCACCGCTTTATCCAAGGTGTCCTGATCGATTTCCAACTCGGTTCCGACCGCAGCAATCTCCACCAGGTCTTCTTCGGTAATTTCGGGACTCATTACGGCAAACATCGGATGGATCCCGAATATATAGGCAACGGCCATGCGACGCTCCCACCAAAGGGCCGGGTCAGCGCCGGCATTTTCAAATTCGCCGAACAACGGTTGCTGCGGGCACCAGGGACTGAATATGCCGTCTCCGGGCAGTGTAATCCGGCCGCTCAGGTCGGGGAGGGCGCCTAGAATCGCTTCTCTGGTTTTCAGACCGGCCGCTTGGCTCAGCTCCGCCACGGCGGCGGCATCGATGCCATCGCGGGCACAATCGCGCAGCAACAGGCAGGCATCCGTTGGCGATAAGCCGACCTTCTTAAACCCGATCAACCCGAAAATGTCGGTAATGAGAACCCCGGTTTCCTCTTTTTCGGATTCTGCCATTTGTTTGGGATCATCATCTAGACAGGCAAATGTATTGGTGGGGTAGGGCGTGTTGTAGCATGAGCTGTGGCGGTGGACGAGGGGTTCCAACCAGGCGCTGACGTCGGACTGCCCCATGGCCGTGCAAATGTCGCCCACCCCTTTGTGCCCTACAAAACTGCCTTCTTTGATTTCTTCCAGCACATCCAGTGACATTTCAACGAATTCTTCGGCATCGGCGATTTCCAACAGGCCCATGCCCCGAAATGCGGCACCCTTGAGGTTTTTCAATCCGAAAAGCTTGCCGAATCCCCAGCGGTCGCCGCTGGACCAGTAATTACAGCAGACTTGGGCGAAATCGGAACCGTTTTCGCCGGCGCTGCCGATCACCAGGGTTTGAATCAGAACATCCCCCATGGCATTGCGCCAGGTGTCGGTGGTTTCCCATACATCTTTGCCCCAGACGGCGGCGGCATCGGAAATATCGGCCACACCGTCATGAATCCATAAAAAGGTTGGATTGTCCGCCTTGCCTTTAATAACGATATAGTCGAATCCGGCATATTGGATTTCCAGTCCCACTTTCAAGGTAATGGGGCAGTGGCAGATTTTACCGCTAAGCGGGCTTTTGGCGGTTATGACGGCGGCGGCCGATGCGGGAAACAGGGTACCGGTCAGCAAGCCCGTTCCAATGACGATGGGATCGCCGTCCGCATGTTCTTCATAGAGGTGTTTGGCAATGGCGGCACCGCCGATTTTTTCTGCAACCAAATTATCACTCAATTCGTCTTCCGTTATTTCCGATGAACCCAGATCCACCACCAGAATTTTATCGGCTGATAAATTTTCCATTTTCTTGCTCCTTTCCGGGAATTACGCCTCGGTGATGGCGTCAAACGGACAGAATTTGATACACATGGGGCCCAGATCCATTTCTTCACATAGATCGCAGGCTTCCCGCAGCAACATCGGTTTGGCGGAGGCATCCGCCTTTTTGCCGGAATCGGATGCTTCTGCGGTTTCCCCGATGCGTTTGATTTCCGCCCCCTCCGGTCGGGCGATCAATAAATCCTCTTCCCGTTTGAGAATGACACCGAAATAATCTTTTTTTTCCTTGGTCCGGTAGGCCACAATACAAGACGAAAGCAAGGCGAACCCATCATCGCGGTGGTAACCACATGCCATCTCACAGGCCATACAGCCGGTACATTTAAGTGCATCGATTTGTATTCCCATTTTTTACCTCTTTTATTACAACTTACTTAAAATATTTAATTTATTTAAATATAGCCTGACAATTGGATGTCGAATTCAGTAGCGAAATGGCTATAAACAACCCAGAAAAAAAAGTCAATTAAAAAGATTTAAATATCAGATGTTTTAAAATTTATAATTTTTTATTGACATCCTTTTTTCCCTGTGGCAATTGCACATACCATCAGAAACAGACAACCCTACAACGATTTATTCTAACATTGAAAACGTGGTCTTTTGGGCCAGGTCAGAGGTAATCCGCCGGAGGCGGACCGTAATCGAACGCCATGGAGTACTGGAATAATGGAATGTTGGAATACTGGGTTAGGTGGACTGATGTCTATTTTTATATAGATGACGATGATCAGAAATTAAGATCAGAACATCATCCACTTTTTATACCCAATATTCCAATTTTCCACCATTCCATTGGCTAATTAACGGCAAACACCACCCCCCGGGGTGAAATCAAAGCATAGTCCTCTGGGCCAAGATTCTTTACTTGGGGCACAATGTTTAACATTACCAAAGCCAAAAGCCGCAGAATTTCCCATACCATTGTCGAACAAATCCGTGATGCCATTTTTTCGGGGGAACTCAAGCCAGGTGATCGGTTGCCTCCTGAAAAAGACCTCGCTGAGGATTTCGGTGTCAGCAAATCCTCTCTGCGGGAAGCATTCCGTGCTTTGGAAGCCCTGGGGTTGCTGGAAATTCGCCAAGGCATGGCCGGCGGTGCATTTGTCCGCAAGGTGGATCTGGAAACGGCGCGCAACGGTTTGTTCAATTATATTTTTTTCCAGAATCCGTCCATCCACGAATTTACCCAACTCAGGGCCCTCCTCGAGCCCGCCGTGGCTGAAATCGCGGCCAACAGAATTTGCGATGCCGACATCGCCGATCTGGAAGAAAATTTAGCCCGGTCCCAAAAACAACTTGACGCGGGTTCCTTTTATTATGAACTCGACACCTATTTTCATCACCGCATTGCCGAAATCGGCGGCAACTGCCTCATCTGCTTTGTGATCGATTTCCTCAAAAACGCCCTGGCCATTATGAAACAACAGCTCGATCTGGGGTCTGAATTTTCGGTGAATGTATTGGCCAGTCACCGGCGAATTCTCGCGGCCCTGCGCGAACGTAATCCTGCAAAAGCACGTGATGAAATGATGGAACATATACAACAAGTGGAGCAAGAACTGATTGCGATCAGTGATGAGGTTTTTCCATTTGAATCTTAATGAGGAAGGAGGCTTTATTGTGACTGAAATGCTCAAGGAGTCAAAAGATCAGCAACGGATCATCAAAGAATTGCAGGCCATTGTGGGCGAAAAAAATGCGACGGCCGCCAAACATGTCCGCTATGCGTATTCTTATGATATGTCATTTGTACTTCCGAAACTACCGGATTACGTGGTCATGGCGGAAAACCCCGAGCACATTCAAGAGATTTTGCGTTTTGCCAACCGGGAAAAAATTCCGGTGGTGCCGTTTACGGCCGGTACCAATATCGGTGGCCTGTGCATTCCGGAAAGAGGCGGCATCCTGCTGGATCTCAAAAAGATGAACAAAATTATAAAGATCGATGCGGAATCCCACTATGCGGTGATCGAACCCGGCGTGTCCCATGGGCAGTTGGCAGAAGCCCTCTATGAGCACAAACTGCGGTTTGGTTGGCCGGTGGGACCGCCTTCCGCCTCGGTTTCCTCCTGTGCCATATCCCACGGCATCGGCGGTTTGAATGCGCGCTACGGTCTAAACAGCCAGGAGATAACCAGCATGGAAGTCATACTCCCGACGGGAGAATTGGTCCGGGTGGGATCCTGCGCGATCCAGGAAGATTCCTGGCACAGCACCATGCCGATGCCTAAGTTGGACGGGCTTTTTAAGGGCTGGCTGGGATCCAGCGGCGTCGTCACCAAACTGGGCATCGCCGTACATCCTATCCCGCCGGTGCTTAAGGTGTTTACCGTGTCATGCGACACTGTCGAAGACATGTATTCTTACATGCTGAATTTGAGCAATTATGAGATTTGCGATGACCTGACGGCCGTATCCTGGTGGTTGGCCCAGGTGCCGATTCCGTATCCCTATTGTGAGAAACCGGATGATCAGCCCGAATGGTTCAGTTTTGCCAATACCAATTCCTTTACCGAAAAAGAAAAGGAAGCCCGGGAGGAAATCTGGGAAACGGTTGTGGCCGAAGAGCAAAAAAAAGGTACTTCCCTCAAGGTCACGAATTATCCGGAAGAAGCTTTACGGGCCCGCACCCAACTGCCCAGTCAAATCGTCGGTTCCACCAAAAATTACTGCAAAATGGCCGGTGCCGGTATATCATGGCCGGGGACCTTCACACCGGCCAACAAATGGGCGCCGGTTTACAACGAATGGAAGCGGATATTGATTGCCCACAAACTTTCGCCTTCGGTCCGGATGAGCATGTACCGGGGCGTTCATTACGGCATGCTGCGCGCCATGATCCCCTTTAGCAAGCAAAACCCCGCAGAAAACGAAAACGCCCGCCGCGCCATCGTGGAATGCTTAAAAGTGGATCTTGACCACGGGGGCATCCCCTATAAGCCGCCCGTCGATTTTGGCGTCGAAATCAACCGGCGGGCCCATCCGGGATATCTTGAATTGTTAAAGCGTGTCAAACAGATGCTTGACCCCAACGATATCATGAATCCCGGAAAGCTTGGCATTTAACTAATCTATTATCGACTGGAGGAACCTATGAAATGGAATATATCTTCCCTGAAAGACCTTGAAAAGTATTACTGGCGATGCACCGCCTGTGGTACTTGCAGATCCGCTTATGATTACGGCCCGCCGCCGAGCGCCAGACCGATATGCCCGGCCGGCTCCGAGTTTGGTTTTGAGGGATATTACTCTTCTAAAGGCAAAGCGGCATATGCCCGCGGGGTCATGGACGGCACTCTTGATTTTGACGATCCTGATTTTTTAGAGGCCGTGTACAAGTGCACGGTGTGCGGCGGCTGCCAAAATCAATGCCAGGTGGATTTTAAACCCCACATTCCTGAAGTCATTGAAGCCCTGCGCCGGGAAGCGGTGGAGCGCGGTGCCGGGCCGCTGCCCCTGCAAAAAAACCTCGTACAGTCCATGAAAAACTACAACAACCCCTACCAGGGGCCCCGGCGGGTGCGGACGGAGTGGACACGTCCGTTTAAAAAGGCCAAAACGCCGGTGAAAAATATCAATAAAAAATCAGCTCCGATTCTCTTTTATGTCGGCTGCACCGGGGCCTTTAATCAGGTCGCGCGGGCCGTTCCCACGGCCACTGCCAAAATATTCCAGAAACTAGACCTTGATTTTGGTATTTTGGGTGAAAATGAAGTCTGCTGCGGTTCAACCGCGATGCGTCTCGGGGATGCGGCTGAATTCAAACGGGTCGCGACGGGCAACCTGGAAACATTTCAAAAATTACACGAAGAACGGGGTGTCAATACCATCGTTACATCCTGTGCCGGCTGCTACCGCGCCATTAAAAAGGACTATACCCTATCATCGGATTTCGACAAAATGATGGCGGGCATTAAAGTCGTGCATACCGTTGATTTTCTATATGACCTTTTACAAGAAGGTAAATTGAAATTCGAAAACGAACTGCCCTGGACCGTCACTTACCACGATCCGTGTCATACGGGGCGGCACCTCAACAAGTTTACAGTCGATGAGGACGGTTCGGAATTATGGGAAGGGGCCTATATCGATGTCGATGAAAGCGAATGTCTCTACGACAAGCCCCGGGAAATATTAAAAGCCATACCCGGTGTCAAATTTGTGGAAATGGACCGCATTCGCGCCAATTCCTATTGCTGCGGCGGGGGCGGCGGCGTTATGACCGGTTTCGGCGATTGGGCCGCCAAAAATGCCGGCATCAGAGTCGAAGAAGCCATGGAGACCGGTGCGGAAAAAATGGTTACCACCTGTCCCTTTTGTCACTATAACCTGAATGAAGGTGCTAAAAGATCCGGCAGCAGTATGACAACCCATGATTTGACGGAAATTATCAACATGGTGCTGCCGGAAAAAGCGTAATGCTGCGCTCGACGTCGATGTCTCCGTTCGGAAAAATTTTACTGCTTAGTTGGTCTGGTCTGGGTTGAAACCTGAATAAAGGAGGAGAACAAGATGAATTTGAAAGAAAGATTCATGAGATGTCTGGAGGGCAAGGAAGTGGATTACGCCCCCATCGGGTGTACCACGACATACGGCCTTGTGGATATTATGAAAAAAGTAGGGGCGGAAAGACCGCTGGCCGATACGGACCCCCAAGCGATGGCGACATTGGCGCTAGGGTATGTCGAGGCCGGTTTTGAATGGTGTAAGGCCATGGGCTGGGATATCACGGCGGTCAGTGAGGTCATGGGGTGTACCCTGGGCGAACCGCAGATCGATATACAGAAGTTCATCCAGGCCCATCCCTGCGCCGCCGGCCTGGAAAGTTTGGCCTATCCGGATAACCTATTCGAACAAGGGCGCTTTCCGGTCTACAAGGAGCAGTTTAAAATTTTAAAGGACAAGCTCGGGGACGACGTGGCGGTTTTTGGTGAAACCGAGGGGGCTTGGACGGCCGCCTGCAATCTGGTGGGTACGGAACAGTTCTTGAAATGGACGTTTAAAGAACCGGCCAAGGTTCAGCAGGTACTGGATGTAACCCAAGAGGTGGTGACCGATGTGGCCAATTGGGCCTTTGATCAAGGGGCCGACTACTATGTCCTGGCTGAACCTTCCTCGAGTCCGGCCCTTATGAGCCCCAGAACCTGGATAAAATTCGTTCAACCGATGCTGACCGCTATGGTTTCCAAGATCAAAGGCCCCGTTGTTTTGCACATCTGTGCCAACACGGATATGATCATTCCCTTTATGTGCGAAACGGGGGTTGCGGGCATCAGCATTGAGGAAAAAGCGGATATGAAACAAGCCGTGCCGGTCGCACATGAAAAGGGCGTTCAGGTTTTCGGTAATGTGGCCACCGCCACGACCCTGTTTATGGGTACGCCGGAAGAATGCTACCAGGAAGCCATTGCGTCGCTGGAAAATGGGACCAATTTTTTAACCCCGGGCTGCGGGATTGCACCGGGCTCCCCGTTAGAAAATGTGCGGCAGATTAGAAAAGCGCGGGATGATTACTTTAAGCTAAGTTAGTCCGGATCCGCCGGACCGGAATTGAATATTGAAGATTGAAAATTGAAGATTTGTGGAAGTCGCTCTCCGAGGCGTAGGCGCTATAACCCCTACGAGCCCGCTTCCAGCCCGGAGGCTTCATAGGCTTACAGGCCGGAGGGGAGGCTGCGCTCTGACCTTTTAAAAGGGATGCGCCGCCGGTGAATAAATTGCCACAAAGGCACTAAGACACAAAGAGAACCTTTTGGTTAATATTCCTTTTCGTGTCTTTGTGTCTTGGTGGCGAAAATTCTTTGCCATACATATGATAAGAATTCACAACTTAGTCTCTAAGATATCAATTGGGAATTTGAGGCATCGCGCTGCGTTCTTCATTACGTAAATGTTAATTTCTAAACAACAAAAAGTCGTTTTCTTCGGCTGCCCCCTGGATTGTGACGAAAAACATGACGCCATTGAAGAAAAACAAGCGGGCGCCGTCCTTTCCGGCACGACCGATGACCCCTTTGACACGATATTGGACCTCGTCCGCCAAGAGGTTCCCGCGGAGCTATGGGAAGCCAAAGGCTCGATACCGGTTCCGTCCTGGCTGCGACCATTGCCGCAAGGCCAGGATCGATTGAAACTGGTGGTGGACGAGTTCATCCGGTTTATGGATCAAGACGGCTGCCGCCAAACCGCCGCCGAAGTGGATGAATTTGTCACCCGCCAGGTACTACCGGATCTTCCTTGTATGGTAGCAGTGGATCATTCGCTTAGCGGGGGGGTATTCAAAGCACTGGTCCGTCATCACGGGGAAGAGAACCTCTCCCTCATCATTGTGGACAGCCACACGGATGCCGTTCCAATGCCGCTAATGGCGGAAGCGATTCAGTACGATATCGACACCAACCCGAATTCCGTTTACGATCGCAACGATCCCTTTCTGTATAATCGGACGGATAGCTACAATGCCAGCTCGTTTATCCATCACTTGCTGGCAGAACACATATTAGCGCCTGCAAACCTATATCTCATCGGGGTCAGCGATTATCCCGAAAAGCGTGCGCTGCGCCTCAAAGATCCGCGAATTGCCCATTACACGGGGATTTGGTCCGGACTCAAACGTCGGGGTGTAAAAGTAATAACAAAGGATGAGTGCTTAACCAAACCGAGCAAACTTAAAGCATTGTTAAAGAATATTAAAACACCTTATCTATATATTTCCATAGATATGGATATCGGCGCCCGCAACGCCCTGGAAGGCGTTCGTTTCCGAAACTGGAAAGGGCTTGGCGAAAAGCAAATTTATAAAGTGATCGGTCTGATCTGTGATTTTGTCTCTAAAGATATCCAACTGGCCGGCATGGATATAACGGAAATTAATCCACGCAGGGCAGGGCCTAGCTCTGCTTCAGGCCAGGATCGGACCTACCGGATTGCCACTAATCTGATTAAACGGATCGCTTTTAACTTAAACCCGACGAGCCGGAAAAATTTGCCACAAAGGCACTAAGACACAAAGGAAAACCTTTGGTTAAAATATATTTTTGTGTCTTTGTGTCTTGGTGGCGAAAATGCTTTGCCATAAAAGGCACAAAATTTACAATTAAGCGCCTAAAGGATGAACTGCCTGGCATTACGGTGCATTAATATTCAATCATTCAGGGGTATCTAATTGAATAAAGACCTGATTGCCGAACTACTCAGCGCGGGAATACGTGTCCCTGATTCCATCAGGGGTCGCAAAGGCGGGGCCGGGCCGGCCGATGGCAGGGCATTTTTATTAAATGGCCTGGCCGTTAACATCCCCATCGCCGCGCCATATGTGGCGGATTCACCTTTTCAGCTGCGGTCACATGGCGAGGGGTATGCCCTTTTGAAAAATGGTACCGAGATTGGTTCCATCGACATCGTGCCGGTGCCGCATTTTTATGATGGTCAAACGGATGACGGCATTGGCTACAGCCAAATCGCATTGTTGCACGGCAAGGACTGTTTGGCCACAACGGTTAACCAGCGTTGTGTTCACTGGCAGACCGGACAAAATTGTAAATTTTGCGGTACCGAAATTTCGTTGAACAACGGCCGAACCATCGCCACCAAACGTCCGGCCCAGTTGGTTGAGGTGGCACGCTATGCTCAGAAAGTAGACGGCGTGAGCCACGTGGTGTTAACGTCCGGCACCGGTGATCCGCCGGGAAGCGAGATCCACGATTTGGCCCGCTGTGCAGAGGCAATTAAAAAGGCCACCGGGCTGCCCATCCATGTCCAATTCATACCGCCCAAAGATCTTGATTTGCTGGAGGTGTTGTTCACTTCAGGCGTGGATACGGTGGGTATCCATATCGAGAGCTTTGACCCCCAAATCCTGGCGCAGTTGGCTCCGGCCAAAGCGGCCATCGGCATACAACACTACGAGCGGGCCTGGGAAAAAGCAGTGGCCCTGTTTGGCCCCAATCAAGTCAGCAGCTTTTTAATCGCAGGATTGGGGGAATCACCCGCATCCATTGTTTGGGGCAGTGAAGTACTTGCCGACCTGGGCGTCTATCCCTTTGTCGTGCCCTTTCGCCCGATACCCGGTTCCAGCATGGAAAATAATTTACCACCGGATGCCCGGACAATGATCCGAATCTATACGGCAATCGCCCGCCTCCTGAAACAGAAAGGATTGGCAGCGTCCCTCTGCAAGGCCGGCTGTGTTCCCTGTGGGGCCTGCAGTGCGCTGACCGCATTTGAAAGCCGGCCGGCCTCTTTGATCTGCCACAGTGTGCGCACTGAAAAGGAAAAGGCGAAAGCCTATGCGATTCGCCACGAGGTGTTTGTCAAAGAGCAGAAACTTTTCGAGGAAACCGATATCGATGACAACGATGCCGTGGGGACGCTTCTCGTGGCCCAAAAGAGAGCTGCCATCATTGGTACCGTGCGCGTATATCCGGCCGGCGATACGGAAAAGGGGCATTGGATTGGAGGGCGGTTGGCCGTGCGTCAGGGACATCGGGTCTCCATGGCAGGGGCGCTTTTGGTTAAGGAAGCCATGAAGCGGGTTAAAAAGAAAGGGTGCACCCGGTTTACGGCTCATATCCAGGAAAGCAACGTCTCTTTTTTTAAAAAACTTGGCTGGAAACCCGTGGGCCCTTTGGAAAATTATGTTAATCGTCCCCATCAGCTCATGGAGGCGGATTTGGGGCAGGTGCCTGAAGACTATTAACGGGTGTCCATCCACAAACGACGTCTTGGGGCCCTGGGCTGCGGTTTCGATTTTTTTGTAATCCTCGCAAAAGGTCAGCCATTTTCCAAAAAATATCAATGTATCGGCACCGGCCGGATATGGGAAAAGCATGTTGATCAGTTGTTGGCGAAGCGGCTGCAGAACAAGGAGATCGCTGAAAAGCTGTTTATTTCGGATGGAACCGTCAAGGCGCACCTGAAAAACATCTATCAGAAGCTCAACATCGGCAAGCGCCGCGAGGCGATTGAAAAAGCCACGCACCTGGGTATCCTCAAGCGGCGATAGATGTCGGGGAGTGAGAGATTGGGAGAAGGGGTGGCCATGCTGAAGAGAAATATTCGTTAACGGACCAAATTCGACGATTTTCACGTTCTGTTTGCTCGAACTTGGCTGAAGCCTGGAGAAAACGGAGATACCGAGCAGCCTTTCTTGCCAAATTAAATGATTCTATTGGATTAATGAAAAAAAATTACGGCTCTATCCGACCGACCCAATCGATTTTGTCGAAGTGTCGGTCGTATGAGTATACTTCTTTAATTCCCTGTTCTCTTAAGATCGATGCATTATAAGCGTCAATATAATCGATATTTTTATCACTATATAGAGATAGAGCATTTAAAATAAGGTCTTTCTGCGGGCATAATAAAAAAGGTGTAATTAGAATCTTTTCCACCATTTCCTGTACTTGTTTTTTAGGCAGTTCATAGTAGGACTCCAACACCCAAATTATCTCTGCGATAACCATTTCCGTTGTAAACAAACTTTCATTTTTCTCTTCCGCCTCTCTAAATATTTTCTCGCAGGCCGATGCCTTATCAGGAATATCGTTTGTCAGAAATCTGATAAAGATGTTCGTGTCAATAAATTTCATTCATCACCTTCTACTATTTTGCGAGCAATCCTTTTTCTGGTTACTTTTCGTATTTTTTCGAAATCAACTGGTTTTTCTTCTGTTTTAACACTGCCTCTCAGATCAAGAATATCCCCTTTTAAAGGTCTCATTATTACTTTGTCATTTTCAACTTGATAAAGAATTTTATCCTTGGCTTCAAGCTTCAGAAAAGCACGTATTGCTTTTGGAATGGTCGTTTGTCCCTTTGTGGTGACAATTGATATAGCCATTTTGATATTTCCTTTATTTTCTGATTTTTCTTACATTATATTTAACGAATTGTAATTGTCAAGTTAATTGTTTTTATCAATTCGGTTGTTAAAATGCCAAAAGGCAACTTTCGAGACAGCGGATTATCCAATTTTATCCAGGGCATTGCTGACAGAAAACAGCTTTTTAATTACCCTAATGTGGGTGCCGCATTTGAGGCCTTTATTTCGGAAGAATTAATCAAAGGAATACAGGCAACTGATATAGTAAACTGGAATTATTATTATTTTCGAACACGAAATGGCGCTATTTTATGATAAATAGTCATAAAAGAAACTAATTTTTTATGATTAATTATTCATAAATATACTTGACTTTTATGACATACGGTATATTTTGAAAGTTATGAAACGAACTATAGACCAGATTCTAAACCAATGGAAGCACAGTCGCGTCCGACAACCCCTTCTAATAAGAGGTGCGCGGCAAGTTGGGAAAACTTACTCAGTAACTGACTTTGGCAAAAGAGCATTTGAAAATATTGTTTCTGTGAATTTTGAAGAACAACCGGAAATGAGCCGCTGTTTTTCAGACTTGAATCCCAAAGATATCATTGACCGGTTGTCCATTTTAATGCGAATGACCATCAGCCCCGGGCGTACGTTATTATTTCTGGATGAAATCCAGGAATGCCCGCAGGCGATTACTTCTTTGCGATATTTCTTTGAAAAAATGCCGGAGCTTCATGTTATCGGCGCCGGATCTTTGATTGAATTTGCATTACACGCGGAGGATTTTCGAATGCCTGTCGGACGCGTGCAAAGCGTATATATGTATCCCATGTCATTCGCAGAATTTTTGATAGCCGTCGCTGAAGAGAGATTACTAAACCTTATCCAAACGGTTGATAGGCAAACAGGAATGGAGCCGGTTTTTGCGGACAGACTGGAAAAGCTATTTCGACAATACCTGCTGGTTGGCGGAATGCCCAGAGTTGTCAAGGCATTTGCAGATAAGATTTTGATGGAAGAATTACAGAGACTGCAATCCAGCCTTATTCGGACGTATATCGATGATTTTGCTAAATATGCATCAACCGCCAAACATAAATATTTGAAAGAAGTGTATTCCAGTGCCCCACAGATGGCCGGTCGGCGTTACAAGTATTCCCATGTAAATCCCTGCATCGATGCCAAATTCCTGAAAGAGGCCCTCGGGTTGCTATGCGATGCGCGCTGCCTATCTAAAATATTTCATGCATCCGGTGCGGGAGTGCCTCTTATGGCAACTGCTAATGAACGTAAATTCAAAATAGCATTTCTTGATGTCGGTCTTATGCAAAATGCGCTTGGCGTTCAGGACTCTATTGTTCTTGAAGACTCCGTCATGAAAATCAATGCCGGCAGTATTGCGGAACAGTTTGTCGCACAAGAATTGCTCGCCTGTGCGGACCCATACGCTGACAAAAAATTACATTTTTGGGCCAGGGAAGCCCGGGGGAGCAATGCTGAGGTTGATTTCCTCGTCGAAATCGAAGGTATGCCGATACCGATAGAAGTTAAAGCTGGTGCAAGAGGTTCATTAAAAAGTATGAGGCTTTTCCTGGGACAATATCCCAAAACACTGCTTGGTATCCGATATTCAATGCACGAATTGTCGTATTTTGATCAAATATTGACTATTCCATTATACATGGTAAGCCAGGCCCAACGCTTGATCCGGAGTTGTATAAATTTTTAATTTTAGGAAGTCTGATAAATATGATCACCAAACCAGAAAACTGGCTACTCTAATCTCCCCATCTCCGGTGCTCTTCATCTTTTTTTCCGCATTCCGCATTCCGCATTCCCACTTCCGCCTTCATAATTCCCCATCCCCCTTTTTGGGGGTTTTCATCACGGCCTTGAATATAGTCTACCTAACCCGGACAAGCCGGAATCGACCTATTTAATTTTGATATGGCCGAAAAAAGGCGCAAAAAGCACAAATCAACCAATAAACGAATCAACTAGTTAGGAAAGGAACAAGCCATGAAAAAGTTTTCATTCAAAGACCCATCTTTGCCATGTCGATTGCACTGGTCATGATTCTGGCCGGGGCCGTCTGTATGCTGGTGCTGCCCATTGCCCAGTATCCGCTGCTGATGCCGCCCCAGGTACAGGTTTCCACCCAGTACATCGGGGCCGGCGCCGACGTGGTGGCCAGCACGGTGACCACGCCCCTGGAAGAAAAGGTCAACTTTATCAGCTTTCAGATCAATCCCACCACCGACACGGTCCTGGTGCGCGGCACCATAGCAAACAAAAAAGACCAGGGCCAATGGGTCATCAAAAATGGCCTGAAGAAAGGCGAAAAGGTAATTGTCGAAGGCACCCAAAAGGTGCGACCCGGCCTAGTGGTCAACGCCAAGACGTATTCAGCTAAAAAGACATCGTCAGGATGATTTGAAACACTCCCTTCCGGGGGGCCGAAGTTTTATACGATATTTACGACTTGAAATTTGTACAAAATCATTATTGAAAATTTGCTCGGGAATTGATATCGAAAGATTGAATATACCATCCATCTAAATAAGGTGAAGCGTGGTCAAGGATCTATAACGCATGCATGGCTTTTAACCAAGAACTATGATTTGCCAATGGACACGAACGATTTCCGTAAGGATTTGCTTTTTGAGGCATTAGCATGCAGGATTCGTTGCAAACGATTATCGATGCGGTGCGCAACCATAAAGGATTGCTGCGCAAGCGCCCCATAAAAGAGATCTATGAAAAGCTGGCAATGACGGCCCAATACGGGAATCAGCTGCCCAATTACGGGGAAGACACGGCCGTTATTCCGTGGCGGGAAGGTTATTTGCTGCTGGCCGCCGATGGTATGATGACGGGGCTTTTGGTGAATGAGCCTTACGCGGCCGGGAAAGCATCCGTAATGGTAACGGTCAATGATATCTACGCCATGGGGGGCAAACCCATCGGCATGGTCAATGTCATGGCCAGTGGCGATGACGAACAGCGGGCCAGCATCGTTGAGGGTATTGCCAAGGGGTGCCGCAAGCTGAAGGTCCCCATGCTCGGGGGGCATGTTCACCCGGATGCCGCCGCCGGCCACCCCGCTTTGAGTGTGGCGATCTTAGGGCATGCCCAAAGTCTCTTGCGCAGTCATTTGGCCCAATCGGGTGATGCGCTCGTTTTGGCCGTGGACTTAAGCGGGCAGGCCGGTTGCCGCACCGTTCAAAGCTGGGATGCCAATTCAGGCAAAACCGCCGAAGAGTTGCTATTTCGTTTAGCGGCCCTGCCGATGATCGCAGATCGCAAGCTTTGTCAAGCAGCCAAGGATGTCTCCAATGCCGGGATATTAGGCACGACTTCCATCATGCTGGAAAATTCGGGTAGAGGGGGACTCATTGATTTAACAAACATACCCTGTCCGGATGGATTGGCGTTAAAAGACTGGCTGTTGTGTTTCCAGAGTTTTGGCTTTATTCTATCGGTAAACCCACCTCATACACAGGCGGTGATTGATGTCTTCGCGGAGCGCAATATTATCGCGGCGGTCATCGGCAAGGTTATAGAGGAGCCCGTCGTCCGGGTGAAAAACGGCCTTGAATCCGGCGTGTTGTTTGATTTTCACCATGAGATCATAACCGGCATTACCTGCCCATGCGCCGGCTAAGGGCTCACTCAAAAATAACTTCACATTTTATACGCCGATGCATCCCGCCTGGCGGCGTTGCGAAAGCTCGGAATATCCAGGGATACCTGCGTTTTCGCGCCTTGCCAGACGGGCGCCTCAACGCCTAAAATTGTGAACTTATTTATTTGGTAATATGACAAACTAGAATCAAACCAGCCAAATGTTAAAGGAGATCTCGGCATGAAGATACAAGCCAACGACATTCAAATCAATTATGAACTTTCCGGTCGGGATGATGCCCCGGTGGTGATGCTCAGTCATTCCCTGGCCAGCAGCCTGGTGATGTGGAATCCCCAACTGGATGTGCTGGAATCCAAATTTAAAGTGTTGCGGTATGATACCCGCGGTCACGGGGACAGCGATGCGCCCGAGGGAAAGTACACCCTTGAGCTGCTGGCGGCAGATGCCGTCGCCTTGATGGATGCTCTGGGGATCGATGCGGTGCACTTTGTAGGGCTGTCTATGGGCGGCATGATCGGGCAGAACCTTGCCCTGGATCATGGGAATCGCCTGAAAAGTCTTACCTTGTGCGATACGGCAGCCGTTATGCCCGATGAGGCTCAACCCATATGGCAACAGCGCATTGCCGCGGCCCGGGAAAAAGGCCTGCAGGATCAGGTCGACGAAACCCTGGAACGCTGGTTTACCCCGGAATATTTGTCACAGAATTCACCCCGGGTGGAGCTGATTCGTCGGCAGGTTCTGGCAACCCCGGTGGCCGGCTATATCGGCTGCAGCGAAGCCATCCGGAACCTTGACAACTTAAAGCGGCTTTTCGAGATCAAGCTTCCCACCTTGATCATGGTCGGCGAGGAGGATCCCGGAACCCCGGTGGCCGCTTCTGAGGCCATGCAGGAGCGGATCGATGGTTCTGAACTGGTGGTGCTGCCCGCTGCCCGGCATCTGTCCAACATCGAACAGTCCGGGGCCTTTAACGAGGCGCTGATGGGTTTTTTGCTGAAAGATTGATTAGGAGTCCTGACATCAATGATCATCAGAAAGAAAGGAGGAACACATGAAAAAGCAACTCATCAATTATGAAACGCTGATTAAAATTACGGGCGCCATTTCCGCTACCAGAGATCCGGAAGATGTTGTCGTGTTGACGGTCGAAAGTGTTAAAACCGCCATGGACGTAAAAGGCTGCACCCTGTTTCTCGTCGACCGTACGACCGAAGAACTGAAAATTGCGGGATCCTTTGGCCTTAGCCGGAATTATTTGGACAAAGGGCCCATCAGTGCACTGAAGTCGATTGCCGAATCCATCAAGGAAGGACCTGTTGCGATCTATGATGTGTCCGATGATCCAAGGCTTCAGTATCCCGAAGAAGCAAAAAAAGAAGGCATCGCCTCGATCCTTTCTGTTCCGATTACCGTCCATGAGCGGGTCATCGGGGCGCTGCGCGTTTATACTTCTGAACCCTGGGAGTTTACCCTGGAGGACGTGAATTTTGTCCATGCTGTGGCCCAGATCGCCGGGATGGCCATCGATTTGTGCCGCCTTAACAAGGGATATAAAAGCAGCATTGAAATCCTCAAAACCATGCGGGATCCTAAGTTGATGAAAGCAAAGTAAGGGAATTCGTTAATGGCTGAATTTAAATTTTCCAACATCGAGCGGGAGATGGAAGTTTACGGATATGACTCGGTGGTTAAGAGCCATTGCC
>CAVXXE010000063.1:0-56901 GCA_963765595.1 uncultured delta proteobacterium | reverse complement strand
CCATCGCCGCTGAATGCGGCTATTTTGCCTATTTTCAGAAAGACATTGCCGGCTACGTGGAAATTCCCGTATTTATGTCAAGTTTGCTCCAGGTACCATTTGTCCAGCAGGTCATCGGCCCCGAGCGAGCAGTTGGAATTGTCTGCGCCCAAAAACTCTTTTTGACGGACACCCACCTGGAGAATGTCGGTATCAACCTCGACTCCAATTACATCATCGCCGGGGCGCTGGATGAGTACGGCTGCCCGGAGTTCACCAATTTGTGGGATCACGAAAAACGACCCGAATGCCCGCAAAGCTTTTATGATAAGGCGGAAAAGGACATGATCAGGATTTGTTCGGAATTTTGCGACGAAAATCCTCATGTCGGCGCCCTTATGCTGGAGTGCACCGGCATGCAGCCATTTGCGCGGGCCGTCCAGCGTGTCGTGGATCTACCGGTATTCAGCTGGGGCACCCTATTGGATTATGCCTACTCCGTCGTCGCTCACCGTGACTACTATGGACATGTATAGCCTCTCAACCTTGATTACATAAAACCCGGTATTTCGAAATGAAAAAATTTCCTGCAATTACGATCACCTTTATTCTTTTTTTTCTTTTATTTTCTCCAGCACCCGCCCAGGTCAAAAATATCAAAGAATTAACCATTGTGGTTCCGGCAGAAAGCATCGCTAAATTCATTCAGCCGCTGTTGCCTTACCGCATAGATATGGGCAAAAATTTTTCCGGATCATTTTGGGTTAAATCTATTGAGAACATAAAAATTACCAAAGACAGGATTTCATTCTCGGGCCATATTTACGGCGAAGACATCGGATACTCAGCAAAGATCGGCAAACAGACCGCCAGTTTTAAGGTGGGCAAGGTGAATTTGCGCAATCACTGGGAGGCGTCATTGCGCTTTGATAAAAGCCAAAAAACGCTTTACATAAAACCGCACGTTGAAGGCCCGCAGAATAAAGATGATTTTAGTCAGGGGGATGTCCTGGTCGATACACTGTTTAATGCCCTCAGTGATATCGAATATCCAATTGACCTCAACAGGATCAAACCGATTACAACCGAACTTTACCATACGGAACTGACCATAAACACGGATATCTCTGATGTTTATACCGACAACAACAAGCTGTTTATAGAAATTATACCGACCGCTCAAAAAAAATTGATGAAGCGGAAGGACCAGGCCGAATAATTGCAGCCGAAATTAATATAGCGGGCTAGTGTGGTTTTTTTAGGCAATCCGGTTGACAAGCAATCCGAAAATTGTTAAACAAGATTCCAATGGGGGGGGGGAGAATCATAATACCCGCGCTTAAATCAAGCAAAGATCCGTATTTCACGTCTAACCCAAACCTGTAAATATTCATAAATAAGGCGGACTGGTTTGCGAATAAAACTTGAAAAATTCAAATTTCTTATACTGTCAGTCTTTTTAATAACGGGGGTGTCTATATCAGGATGGGCGCTTGCTTCTGACTTTGATAATAAGGGAAAAAGTGTTGAATCACAAAAAGAGCTGAAAAATGATATCCAAGCAGCAAATGTAACGCCGTTGGCACTCGACCATAACAACATAATATGGGTGTTGGTTTGTGCTGGATTGGTCGGTATATTTGGTGTGCGAAGGCAAAGTAAAACATTCGTTAAAGCGGATTACCGAGCTGTATTAGAAAAACCGGTGTCGATTCATCCAAGTAGTCGGGTTGAATCACGGCCAGCCCAATCCAACCCGAAAAGACGAGAGCTTGCCCCATCCGATCTCCATGGAGGTAATCAGTTCAAATCCCGCACCGACGAGAGTGTCATCAAATGATATGTTTTGGCCGGCGGCACCGGCGTCGACAAATGTGCCTAAGCGCAGGCGGTGTAAAAAAACCGGCAGCGTTTTATAGCCTCGTTGGAAATTGAATAGCGGCCAGTAAACCTCTATCCCGGT
This sequence comes from uncultured delta proteobacterium, assembly GCA_963765595.1. Classification (GTDB taxonomy): domain Bacteria; phylum Desulfobacterota; class Desulfobacteria; order Desulfobacterales; family JAFDCJ01; genus JAFDCJ01. The sequence goes on along the minus strand of CAVXXE010000063.1, from coordinate 54,959 downwards.
TGTAACTGCTTCCGGGGCCTCCAGGATATCCGACTCAAAGCCTCTGAGGGGAAAAAGCCTTGTCGGTCTCTGGGTGAAGTATCCTTTAGTCAGATTGCCGCCAATGCGAAACGTATTGTGTCCCGGGCTGATATCTCCCCAGGTTTTACCCCCAAGGAAATGAAGGGAAGTATAAATTCTCTCACCAAACAGGAGATCGAAACCACCAAATATAGATTGACTGTTTGCGGTGAAGACATCCAGGTTAATCCATCCCCAATGACGCCCGAAATTATGTCCCAGACTCAAGGACCCCCAAAACTTGTCGGTATGGTCTCCCGAACCGGTCAACGGCTCATACCAGCCAGCATTGGCTGCAATTTCAATTCCCCGGATACCGAAGGGTTGCCAAGAAGCCCTGACTTCATGGCGTGACTCTTCCACGTTTTTTGTATTTTTGGGCGAATAAGAGATGGGATATCGATTAAAGCGCAGACCAAAATCTTCAGCATTGCCACCTGCAACCACGGAAATGTAATCCAGATCAAAAGAATAACGCATTCCGGCGTCGATTCTATATTTTTTGCTGACGTCTTGACCGGCAGTGACGAGTCCTAACTGAAAATCGGTCGTGGACAGAAAGCCATCCGGACGAAAATAATCCGGCCAGATGCTTTTAAGTGGTGTGTAAGGTTTGGACGGCGGCGACACGGCATTTCGGGAAAGCGTAACCGGTGCGACCGCGTACGATAACGGATAGGCTTCGGGCCAACCGCTGGGGTCATAGTCCGTGACCTGCCAACCATTAGATGATAGGCATAAAAATTTGTTCTTGCGGGGCAGAACTGCGACAGTCGGGCAATCGGTAAGCTGACGCATGTCGGCCCCATGGATTTGAAACCGACCTGAGGTGTTGGAAGAAAATACCAGGCGACCCTTATCATACCAGGGGTCCAATTCAATCGAAGGCGCAGCAGTCCGCCGGTACCATTGGCCGTGGTATTCCCAGATGTCCCAGTTGCCTTGAAAATTGGCTGCGACAGCGATACGGCCGTCATCTGCTTTCACCGGTCCTGACATGCCCAAAACACCGGGGGGTGCCGGTATAAAGACTGCATCGGTTTTTTTACTCCTGTAAAATTGCTGCAGCCATAGCGATTTTTGTTTGGGCAACATGATCAGACCGGTCCGGTGTCCCCGACGGCTAACGGCTATATCTCCGGCTCCCGGGTCCCAGATGTGATTGGCACCGAATACCAGAGGCGTCGTATTTCGGTATTCATACAAACGCGCGCGGCCGCTGGCGCTGTACTCCGATAGGCGCAAGGCATTGTCTTTCGTTAAATACCCATAGCGGCCTCTTGAACGTCTTCTTTCTAAACCTGGATAGATACCATTGATGTTCCAGTATACAAACGGCTCCGGCCAGTAGCCGGTGATGGTCAAACCCGGTGCGGTTTGTTTTTTTCGAATGAGCTCTGTGCGATACAATTCCCATAGCTCGGTGTAGGATTTTCCGTACGTTTCACGAGCTTTCAAGTCAATTTCAATCGGAACAAGGCCTTTTCCGTGCAGTCGGATAAAATTGAGAATACGGTTCCACCCATACCGCTGATAGACCCAATTGATAAAAGGAATACCATAAATGCGATAGCTATCCTGCCCGGGCCATTTTTCGGGATGATGGCTGACATCGTCTATGTCGGGTAGCTCCGTAGCTTCGAACAGCGCGGTATCGTATGGGTCTCGCTGCGGGTCGCCGGTGTAGATTCGGTATAGCAGATGGCAGATGCCCTCCTTGATCCATTCAGGAAGAATTTTGTTCGGTGAAATCAATTCTCCAAAAATTTTATGGGCCGCACCGAGGATACCGGAGCGTTCACTGTAGATTCCCTGAAGACACAATCCTTTAAAAAAGAAATAGGCCCAGGGGTCGGTTTCCAGGTAGCCGTCCTCCAACACACCCGGCGCTCGCATAGGGATACGAATTTCACGATGGGGAATCATTTTAACTTCTGCGGCCGGCCGGTCCAGCATATTGTCGAGAATCACATGCAGCGGAAAGGTCAGCATGAGCCCCTGCCGTTCGAAAAAATTTTTCATCGAGGGAAATTTTTCGAGCAGGCCGGTTGCGATTTGGTGTTCGTTTTCCGAATAGTACAAAAACAAACCGTCAATTTCCGTGTAAACAACTGACGAGGCCGGACGTTCGGATTCAGCAGCGTCGGCAACTAGCGTCGGAACCAGCAGTGACAGTACCAGTAAAAGCAGGTAAAATCGTATCTTACTGTAACTGAAATGGTCCATAAGTTATTTGGTGGAAAGTAAATCGATAATAGAACGGCACCCTTTCAGTTCTCCTAAAGGGCTTGGCGGCACGCCGGGGATTGAAATCAGTTCTTGTGATGATATAGGTTGAGGGGATAAGGGTTGACCGTTATGGGTTGAAGAGCCCTTAAAAAGCTAATATCCAAATTCGACATTCGCTTTTTTTACCAATTGGCGAATCCGCAGTTGCCCATTTCCTTAGCGACCTTAGTTTTCTTCATCAAAGTTACAGCTGAGTATCAACATGCCACTTTCAATTTTAGTTTTGATCTTGTAGGGTAATTTCTTAAAGAGCTTAATCATTCCGGTATTTCTCGGCAGCACGTATGCTACCAGGCTGAGCAAACCGTTTTCGCGGGCGGCCTCTGCCAGTTTGTTCAGGAGTATACCGGCAATTCCTTTGCCCTGCCATTCTTTGGCGGTGGAAAATGCGACCTCGGCCACCGCACCGTGATCAAGCGCATACATGCCCAGACCGATTATTTTTTCAAACCCAACTTCTCCGGTTACGGCAACAATTGAGAGGTTTTTAATGTAGTCAACCTGGGACATGGTTTCCATATCTTCGCGATAGAAACTGCGACGGATACTGAAAAATCTGGTTTGGACATCCTTTTCATCCATGCTGTAAAAATGTTCCTGGATCAAGCGGCCATCGACCGGCTTGGCCGGCCGAAACATTACCCGTTGGCCATCATACACACGGGTTTCCTCCATTCTGGCGGGATAAACGCCGAATAAGGTTTCATTGAGTGTTCGATTGCGATCAATTACTCCGGCTTCCTGTGCGTTGTGAAAGAGTTCATCGCGAAAATCCGGATGCGCCAGGCCGATCATCGCCATGGACCGCTCCTCGATGTTTTTCCCCAAAAGGTTGACCATGCCGAATTCACTGACCACATAAGAAACATAAGCTTTAGGTATAACGATGGCGCCTCCGTCGGCTTTTGGAATAATTCTGCTGGTTTTACCATCGATGCTTCTGGCAGGAATGACAATAATGGATTTGCCACCGGGAGACATCGATGTTCCCAGAATGAAATCAAACATACCGGTTACCCCGGAAAAATGATTATGTGGAAGTGCATCCGCGTATACCTGTCCACTGAGATCCATAGTTCTGGCAAAATTGACTGCAACCATTTTGTTGTTTTGGGCAATGACGGCTGGATTATTGACATAATCCGACGGTCTGAATTCAATGACGACATTATTGTGCAGTGATCGGTACAATTTCTGACTACCGATGGCGCCGCTGGCAATTACTTTGCCTTCGTTCAACGTTTTATGACGATTGGTGACCACACCTTGTGAAACCAGTTCCATGAGGTCATCGGTTAATATTTCCGTATGAACCCCAAGATCGCTTTTCTGGGCCAGCGCTTTTGCAATCGGTTGCGAAAGTTCTGCCAGGCCAAGTTGAATGGTGGCGCCGTCATCAATTAGATTGGCGGTTATACCGGCTATCTCGGAAGCTGATTCATAGGCGGGCAGACTAAATGCACTGAGCAGTTCTTCTTCTTGTTCGACAATGACACTGACATCATCGAGATGAATAAAACTGTGCCCCGGAACTCTGGGCATCATCGAGTTGACCTGGGCGATAACCACAGCAGCGGATCGGGCGGCGGCCAAAGTGACATCTACTGAAATGCCCAGGCACATCCAGCCGTTGTCATCTGGTGGAGAGACTTGAATTAAAGCAAAATCAAGCGGCAGCATTTTTTTTTTGAATAAATCGGGCACCGCACAAAGGTTTACTGGTGTTATGAAGCGTTTATTGGCCCGCAGGTTCTTGGTTTGATCAGATCCCTGATAGATCGACCGAACATGGAATTTATGCCCCCTGTATTCATCGGCCATCAATGACATCACGGATCCTTCCAGGCTTAATAAGCGGACGATCTCGACATCTGAGAAGAAATTGGCGTTATCCATCAGCGCATTGACTAAATGCTGGGGCTCGCCACAGGAAGATCCGATAAAAACTCTTTGACCCGAACGGATCATACGAACCGCTTCATCGGCCGTGCGAAGTTTTGACTTGTATTTCTCTTGAAGGGATTTGTCTCTCATTTAATTCCTCCTCATTCTGCTTTTTTCCTCCGACATGGAATACTTGCTGAATATAATCAATCCCCCGCTTAGCATTTATTTCATTAATTTTCAATAAGTTAATTTGTGTATTGTCAATCTATTGTTTCCAAGTGAAATGCGAAATACCCAAAAAGTGAAATAAAAGGTGGAAGATTGATGATCGACAGCTGGAACCGGAGGCCAGTTACAGGATGCTGGGACCAGGAAAGAAGGACGGGGAGATCGGGGGACTTGGAGAAAGGAAAACTATAACAACCAGAAAAACAACTCTTATTTACAATTCTCATGGATGTTGATATAAATCCAATTTTAGCGGATCGGCTCAACATGTTTTTATCCATCATCCCGCTGTAAGTTAAACCAACTTCCGTCCTAAATTATGGATCGCTCGCAATCAAAACAACTACTGTTAATCGCAGATCCTAATCCGGAAAACGTTAACGTCCTGAAGACGATGCTGGCTCCTGATTACGACATCAAAGTGGCCGCTGACGGAGAGGCAGCGCTCAGGCTCGCCTTATCTCCGGATCCCCCCGCATTAATCCTGCTGAACATCATGATGCCGACTGCAGACATGTACGAGGTCTGCCTGAAGCTAAAAGCCGACAAAACCACCAAGGATATCCCGATCATCCTCCTTTCGGAACCGACCACGGAAGACACGCAAGCAAAGGGATTTGAACTGGGCGCCGCAGATTATATAACGACACCGATTAAGAAATCCGTGGTCACTGCCAGGATTCGAACCCACTTAGAGCTGAAGCGTTATCGGGACAATTTTGAAAATAGGGTAAAAAAACGGGTGAGCGCGCTACATGAGGAAATTCAGGACCGCAGAGATGTCGAAGATACATATCGCGCCCTTGTCGAGCACGCCAAGGACGGAATCGCAATCATCCACGATTATAAAGTTAGATATGCAAATCCCGCGTTTAGCAAGATCGTCGGATTTTCCGAGAAAGAACTTATCGGTGCGCACCTCAAGAAATTTATTTCCGAAGAAGAATTTATCAAAAATACGAAACGTTACTCCGACAGGATCGCAGGCCTGAATTTACCCCGCATCTATAAATCTCAAATTATTCATTCAGACGGATCTACAATTGATGTCGAACTCAATGTTTGCGTGGTACCGTATGGAAGATCCCTTGCCGCTTTGGTAATTGTTCGAGATATACGTGAAGAGGAAGCTTGGAAATATTGTATATGACGGGGCGCAAAGAATCCAGGCCCATCGTAGATCCCGCGTTAGTTTGCGGGGAAGGACCTGGATTTGTAAGTATGATTAAATTTTGTAAAGTAAGTCCAAATACCGTTTCATAAATGCGTCCATAACGCCCTTTACGGGGATGTTGGCGGACATTCCATACAATCGACCGACACCTTCGGTTTCTTTATCGGGATTCGCTTTCACCCATGCCACCGCTGATTTTAAATCCTCTATAAATTTTTCGGCCAGACCGGCCTGCGAGTGCCGGTGGGTGAGGCAGATATGAACGGCCGGCGGCATTTGCAGACCATTCAGGCTCCATTTTTTCTCACCCATATAATCCATGATTTTGTAAATATCCACTGATTCTGAGCTAAATGCGATATCCCAAAGCGGATCCCCCAGGATATAAAGCTCGGGTATCTCTGCTATGCCCTTCTTAATTTTAGCACCTGTTTCCAAAATATTCTTGGCAATTTTCATGTATCCCTCTTCACCAATGGCCAACATGGCTGCCCAGGCGGTAGCGCTCAACGCGCCGGGACGACTGCCGGCAAATGTTGGTGACAGATAAAGACCACCCGGCCAGTCTGTAGTGGTGTAAAATTGATAGCGGCGCAGCTCCAGGCTGCGATATAAAATCACAGATGAGCCCTTGGCAGCATAACCGTACTTGTGGGTATCCACTGAAATCGAGGTCACGCCGGGTAGTCGAAAATCAAAAGGCGGAATGTCATAGCCCAGCTTCGCGGCCCAGGGAAGGATGAAACCTCCCAAACAGGCATCGGTGTGAAAACCAATGTCATTTTCCCGGGCAAGTTCGGAGAGTTCTTCGATGGGGTCAATCGTTCCGTGTGGAAAGGAAGGTGCGGAACCCACAATGACGATGGTGTTATCTGTAATTGCTTCTTTGGCTTTGCTCACATCCGCTTTACACCCCCCGTCCACGGGAATGCGCTTCATATTGATATTGAAATATTGAGACGCTTTGTCGAAAGCTGCATGGGCTGTTTTAGGGACGATCATCTCCGGTTTGGAAATTCCTCGCATGTCCCTTGCCCAGTCGCGGTAGGTTTTCATGGCCAGCAGGATACTCTCGGTGCCACCGGAAGAAACCACGCCGCCGACTTCATCATCGCAATCCGGGTCTTCAGTTACTTTGTCGGCATTGAGCATGTTGGCGGTCATTGCGACCACTTCGGCCTCATACTTCGTGGTGCTTGGCCATACATCGGTATGCAGTGGATTGCTTTGGGAATTGAGAACATAGACCTGATTCAGAAAATCGATATGATCTTCATCACCGTGATACACCGCACCGGAGACGAATCCGTCTTTCCATTTGGGTTCTTCTTTGGCATTCAGGGCTTCCATTTCTTTGATAATTTCTTCTTTTTTACGACCGTCTTTCGGAAGACGGGTGAAGGTCTTAAATTCTTTACGGTATGGTTTAATTGAATATTCAATCTCCGCCATCATTTCTTCAGTCGTTTTTCTAGTCATTCAATTCCTCCAGCTTTATAGAATCATTCTGAAACCAATTAAAAATCAAAGACGCTATCCATTTCCTCATCGCTGACGACAAACACGGTGTTATGCGGTGGTAGGGGTTCCTCATAAAAGAATTTTGGCAACCGGTCGTCCTTCTCGCTGAATCCGACTTTGCCGTTGAATTCACGCTCTGCTTTTAACACCCGGACACCCAGCTCAATTAGCGCTTCAAAGGCAAGCCGGGTTCCGAGCCTGGCATTGATCATCTTCAAGAGGGCTTCACCTGCTTTTTTATTGGTCTTGGCCGACGGATAGGGCAAGACCAATAAAAAAGCAGGTGAAGCCCTCTTGAAGATGATCGATGCCAGGCTCGGAACCCGGCTTGCCTTTGAAGCGCTAATTAAGCTGGGTGTCCGGGTGTTAAAAGCAGAGCGTAAATTCAACGGCAAATTTCGGATTCAGCAGAGAAGGACAACCAGTTGCCCAAAATTCTTTTATGAGGAACCCCTACCACCGCATAACACCGTGTTTGTCGTCAGCGATGAGGAAATGGATAGCGTCTTTGATTTTTAATTGGTTTTCAGAATGATTCTATAAAGCTGGAGGAATTGAATGACTATGAAAAACGACTGAAGAAATGATGGCGGAGATTATGAATATTCAATTAAACCATACCGTAAAGAATTAAAGACCTTCACCCGTCTTCCGAAAGACGAGTCAGTAAAAAAGAAGAAATTTTATCGAAGAAATCGAAGCTTGTGAATGCCAAAGAATTACCCAAATGGAAAGACGGATTGGTCTCCGGTGCGGTGTATCACGGTGATGAAGATCATATCGATTTTCTGAATCAGTGCTATGTTCTCAATTCCCGATTCAATCCATTGCATCCGATGTATGGCCAAGCACCACGAAGTATGAGGCCGAAGTGGTCGCAATGACCGCCAACATGCTCAATGCCGACAAAGTAACTTGAAGACCCGGATTGCGATGATGAAGTCGGCAGCGTGGTTTCTTCCGGTGGCACCGAGAGTATCCTGCTGCGCCATGAAAACCTTCCGCGACTGGGCAAGGGACATGCGAGGAATTTCCAAACCGGAGATGATCGTCCCTAAAACAGCCCATGCAGCTTTCGACAAAGCGTCTCAATATTTCAATATCAATATGAAGCGCATTCCCATGGACGGGGGGGTGTAAAGCGGATGTGAGCAAAGCCAAAGAAAGCAATTACAGATAACACCCATCGTCATTGTGGGTTCCGCACCTTCCTTTCCACACGGAACGATTGACCCCATCGAAGAACTCTCCGAACTTGCCCGGGAAAATGACATTGGTTTTCACACCGATGCCTGTTTGGGAGGTTTCATCCTTCCCTGGGCCGCGAAGCTGGGCTATGACATTCCGCCTTTTGATTTTCGACTACCCGGCGTGACCTCGATTTCAGTGGATACCCACAAGTACGGTTATGCTGCCAAGGGCTCATCTGTGATTTTATATCGCAGCCTGGAGCTGCGCCGCTATCAATTTTACACCACTACAGACTGGCCGGGTGGTCTTTATCTGTCACCAACATTTGCCGGCAGTCGTCCCGGCGCGTTGAGCGCTACCGCCTGGGCAGCCATGTTGGCCATTGGTGAAGAGGGATACATGAAAATTGCCAAGAATATTTTGGAAACAGGTGCTAAAATTAAGAAGGGCATAGCAGAGATACCCGAGCTTTATATCCTGGGGGATCCGCTTTGGGATATCGCATTTAGCTCAGAATCAGTGGATATTTATAAAATCATGGATTATATGGGTGAGAAAAAATGGAGCCTGAATGGTCTGCAAATGCCGCCGGGGCAGATTGCATATCTGCCTCACCCACCGGCACTCGCAGGCCGGTCTGGCCGAAAAAATTATAGAGGATTTAAAATCAGCGGTGGCATGGGTGAAAGCGAATCCCATTTAAGAAACCGAAGGTCTCAGTCAATTGCTTGTGAATGTCCGCCAACATCCCCGTAAAGGGCGTTATGGACGCATTTATGAAAACGGTATTCGAGCTTTCTTTACAAAATTTAATCATACTTACAAATCCAGGTCCTTCCCCGCAAACTAACGCGGGATCTACGATGGGCCTGGATTCTTTGCGCCCCGTCATAGACAATATTTCCAAGCTTGCTCTTCGCGTATATCACGAACAATTACCAAAGCGGCCAGGGATGCTTTACCATACGGTACTACGCAAACATTGAGTTCGACATCAATTGTTGGACCCGTCTGAATGGATAATTTGAGATTTATAAATACGGGGTAAATTGATGCCTGCGATCCTGTTGGAATAACGTTTCGTGTTTTTGATAAATTCTTCTTCGGAAATGAATTTTTTGAGGTGCCGCACCGATAAGTTCTTTCTCAGAAAAGCCAATCAATCTTGCTAAATGCGGGGTTTACATATCTAACTTTATAATCGTGGATGAGTGCAATTCCGTCCTTGGCGCGCTCGACCAGAGCACGATATGTATCTTCAACATCTCGGCGTTCTTGAATTTCCTCGTGTAGCTCATTTACCGGTTTATTCAGGCTATTTTCAAGATTGTCGCGATAACGCTTCAGCTCTTAGTGGGTCCGAATCCGCGGCGGTGACCACGGATTTCTTAAAAGGCTGTCGTTATATAATCTGCGGCGCCCCAGTTCAAATCCCTTTGCTTCCGTGTCTTCGGTGGTCGCTTCCTAAAGCAGGATGATCGGGATATCCTTCGTGGTTTTGTCGGCTTTTAGCTTGCGGCAGACCTCGTACTTATCTGCGGCCGGCAGCATGTTGTTTAGCAGGATTAATGCGGGGGGATCCGGAGCTAAGGCAAGCCTGATCGCTTCTTCTCCGTCAGCGGCCATTTTGATGTCGTAGTCAGGAAACAGCATCGCCTTCATGGCGTTAATGTTTTGCGGGTTAGCGTCTGCAATTAGCAAGACTTGTTTTGATTGCGGGCGATCCATACCTTAAGATGGAGAAGTTGGTTTGCTTTTCAGCGGGCTGCTGGATATAAGCATGCCGAACCGATTTGCTCAAGAAGGGATATATAACAATATCCATAAAAATTGTAAATAATAAAAAAAAAAAAAAAAAAAAAAAAAAAAAAAAAAAAAAAAAAAAAAAAAAAAAAAAAAAAAAAAAAAAAAAAAAAAAAAAAAAAAAAAAAAAAAAAAAAAAAAAAAAAAAAAAAAAAAAAAAAAAAAAAAAAAAAAAAAAAAAAAAAAAAAAAAAAAAAAAAAAAAAAAAAAAAAAAAAAAAAAAAAAAAAAAAAAAAAAAAAAAAAAAAAAAAAAAAAAAAAAAAAAAAAAAAAAAAAAAAAAAAAAAAAAAAAAAAAAAAAAAAAAAAAAAAAAAAAAAAAAAAAAAAAAAAAAAAAAAAAAAAAAAAAAAAAAAAAAAAAAAAAAAAAAAAAAAAAAAAAAAAAAAAAAAAAAAAAAAAAAAAAAAAAAAAAAAAAAAAAAAAAAAAAAAAAAAAAAAAAAAAAAAAAAAAAAAAAAAAAAAAAAAAAAAAAAAAAAAAAAAAAAAAAAAAAAAAAAAAAAAAAAAAAAAAAAAAAAAAAAAAAAAAAAAAAAAAAAAAAAAAAAAAAAAAAAAAAAAAAAAAAAAAAAAAAAAAAAAAAAAAAAAAAAAAAAAAAAAAAAAAAAAAAAAAAAAAAAAAAAAAAAAAAAAAAAAAAAAAAAAAAAAAAAAAAAAAAAAAAAAAAAAAAAAAAAAAAAAAAAAAAAAAAAAAAAAAAAAAAAAAAAAAAAAAAAAAAAAAAAAAAAAAAAAAAAAAAAAAAAAAAAAAAAAAAAAAAAAAAAAAAAAAAAAAAAAAAAAAAAAAAAAAAAAAAAAAAAAAAAAAAAAAAAAAAAAAAAAAAAAAAAAAAAAAAAAAAAAAAAAAAAAAAAAAAAAAAAAAAAAAAAATTTTTTTTTTTTTTTTTTTTTTTTTTTTTTTTTTTTTTTTTTTTTTTTTTTTTTTTTTTTTTTTTTTTTTTTTTTTTTTTTTTTTTTTTTTTTTTTTTTTTTTTTTTTTTTTTTTTTTTTTTTTTTTTTTTTTTTTTTTTTTTTTTTTTTTTTTTTTTTTTTTTTTTTTTTTTTTTTTTTTTTTTTTTTTTTTTTTTTTTTTTTTTTTTTTTTTTTTTTTTTTTTTTTTTTTTTTTTTTTTTTTTTTTTTTTTTTTTTTTTTTTTTTTTACATAATCATTTTTCCGGGGTAACCGGTATGTTTGATTTCATTCTGGGAACATCGATGTCTCCCGGCGGCAAATCCATTATTGTGATTCCTGCCAGAAGCATCGATGGTAAAACCAGCAGAATTATTCCAAAAGCCGACGGAGGCGCCATCGTTATACCTAAAGCTTATGTTTCTTATGTGGTCAGTGAATTCGGCATGGTCAACCTTTTGGGGAAAAACATCGAGGAGCGGTCCATGGCGATGATCAGCCTGGCGCATCCGGATTTTCGCGATGAACTCTTTCACAACGCACAGGAAGCCGGAGTAATTGATCGCAATCGAACACTCAATGAAACCTTATTCGGCGTTTATCCCGCCAGAATGGAGGAAACCCGTGTGTATGATGGCCAACGGGTAATGTTTCGGCCGGCCAAGCCGGTCGATGGCCGCTTGATCCAGGAACATTTTTACAGCATGGATGAAAAGGATGTCCAAACCAGATTTTTCAGTATCCGTCGCAGTTTCTATCGCGAAGATATGGAAACCATGTCCCAGGTTGACTACATTAAAAACCTCTCAATTGTTGCCGTAACCGGAGAAGTTGGGTTTGAAAAAATAATCGGTCTGGGCATGTATGCGCTTGATCACGGTGCGGTGGCCGAGGTCGCATTTTCCACCGCCAAAGAATGGCAGGGCAAAGGAATTGCCGGTATACTCCTGAACAAACTGGCAGAGGCCGCCCGCGAAAACGGTTTGCTCAGCCTGGTAGCATACGTGCTGCCGAGAAATACCGGAATGATTAAGCTCTTTAAGAAATTACCCTACAAGATCAAAACTAAAATTGAAAGTGGCATGTTGATACTCAGCTGTAACTTTGATGAAGAAAACTAGAGGTCGCTAAGGAAATGGGCAACTGCGGATTCGCCAATTGGTAAAAAAAGCGAATGTCGAATTTGGATATTAGCTTTTTAAGGGCTCTTCAACCCATAACGGTCAACCCTTATCCCCTCAACCTATATCATCACAAGAACTGATTTCAATCCCCGGCGTGCCGCCAAGCCCTTTAGGAGAACTGAAAGGGTGCCGTTCTATTATCGATTTACTTTCCACCAAATAACTTATGGACCATTTCAGTTACAGTAAGATACGATTTTACCTGCTTTTACTGGTACTGTCACTGCTGGTTCCGACGCTAGTTGCCGACGCTGCTGAATCCGAACGTCCGGCCTCGTCAGTTGTTTACACGGAAATTGACGGTTTGTTTTTGTACTATTCGGAAAACGAACACCAAATCGCAACCGGCCTGCTCGAAAAATTTCCCTCGATGAAAAATTTTTTCGAACGGCAGGGGCTCATGCTGACCTTTCCGCTGCATGTGATTCTCGACAATATGCTGGACCGGCCGGCCGCAGAAGTTAAAATGATTCCCCATCGTGAAATTCGTATCCCTATGCGAGCGCCGGGTGTGTTGGAGGACGGCTACCTGGAAACCGACCCCTGGGCCTATTTCTTTTTTAAAGGATTGTGTCTTCAGGGAATCTACAGTGAACGCTCCGGTATCCTCGGTGCGGCCCATAAAATTTTTGGAGAATTGATTTCACCGAACAAAATTCTTCCTGAATGGATCAAGGAGGGCATCTGCCATCTGCTATACCGAATCTACACCGGCGACCCGCAGCGAGACCCATACGATACCGCGCTGTTCGAAGCTACGGAGCTACCCGACATAGACGATGTCAGCCATCATCCCGAAAAATGGCCCGGGCAGGATAGCTATCGCATTTATGGTATTCCTTTTATCAATTGGGTCTATCAGCGGTATGGGTGGAACCGTATTCTCAATTTTATCCGACTGCACGGAAAAGGCCTTGTTCCGATTGAAATTGACTTGAAAGCTCGTGAAACGTACGGAAAATCCTACACCGAGCTATGGGAATTGTATCGCACAGAGCTCATTCGAAAAAAACAAACCGCACCGGGTTTGACCATCACCGGCTACTGGCCGGAGCCGTTTGTATACTGGAACATCAATGGTATCTATCCAGGTTTAGAAAGAAGACGTTCAAGAGGCCGCTATGGGTATTTAACGAAAGACAATGCCTTGCGCCTATCGGAGTACAGCGCCAGCGGCCGCGCGCGTTTGTATGAATACCGAAATACGACGCCTCTGGTATTCGGTGCCAATCACATCTGGGACCCGGGAGCCGGAGATATAGCCGTTAGCCGTCGGGGACACCGGACCGGTCTGATCATGTTGCCCAAACAAAAATCGCTATGGCTGCAGCAATTTTACAGGAGTAAAAAAACCGATGCAGTCTTTATACCGGCACCCCCCGGTGTTTTGGGCATGTCAGGACCGGTGAAAGCAGATGACGGCCGTATCGCTGTCGCAGCCAATTTTCAAGGCAACTGGGACATCTGGGAATACCACGGCCAATGGTACCGGCGGACTGCTGCGCCTTCGATTGAATTGGACCCCTGGTATGATAAGGGTCGCCTGGTATTTTCTTCCAACACCTCAGGTCGGTTTCAAATCCATGGGGCCGACATGCGTCAGCTTACCGATTGCCCGACTGTCGCAGTTCTGCCCCGCAAGAACAAATTTTTATGCCTATCATCTAATGGTTGGCAGGTCACGGACTATGACCCCAGCGGTTGGCCCGAAGCCTATCCGTTATCGTACGCGGTCGCACCGGTTACGCTTTCCCGAAATGCCGTGTCGCCGCCGTCCAAACCTTACACACCACTTAAAAGCATCTGGCCGGATTATTTTCGTCCGGATGGCTTTCTGTCCACGACCGATTTTCAGTTAGGACTCGTCACTGCCGGTCAAGACGTCAGCAAAAAATATAGAATCGACGCCGGAATGCGTTATTCTTTTGATCTGGATTACATTTCCGTGGTTGCAGGTGGCAATGCTGAAGATTTTGGTCTGCGCTTTAATCGATATCCCATCTCTTATTCGCCCAAAAATACAAAAAACGTGGAAGAGTCACGCCATGAAGTCAGGGCTTCTTGGCAACCCTTCGGTATCCGGGGAATTGAAATTGCAGCCAATGCTGGCTGGTATGAGCCGTTGACCGGTTCGGGAGACCATACCGACAAGTTTTGGGGGTCCTTGAGTCTGGGACATAATTTCGGGCGTCATTGGGGATGGATTAACCTGGATGTCTTCACCGCAAACAGTCAATCTATATTTGGTGGTTTCGATCTCCTGTTTGGTGAGAGAATTTATACTTCCCTTCATTTCCTGGGGGGTAAAACCTGGGGAGATATCAGCCCGGGACACAATACGTTTCGCATTGGCGGCAATCTGACTGAAGGATACTTCACCCAGAGACCGACAAGGCTTTTTCCCCTCAGAGGCTTTGAGTCGGATATCCTGGAGGCCCCGGAAGCAGTTACAACCGGGATAGAGGTTTACTGGCCGCTATTCAATTTCCAACGAGGCTATAAAACGCTGCCGGTTTTTTTACACCGCCTGCGCTTAGGCACATTTGTCGACGCCGGTGCCGCCGGCCAAAACATATCATTTGATGACACTCTCGTCGGTGCGGGATTTGAACTGATTACCTCCATGGAGATCGGATGGGGCAAGCTCTCGTCTTTTCGGGTTGGATTGGGCTGGCCTGTGATTCAACCCGACTACTTGGATGAATCGACACCGGTTTTTCTAATACAGCTCGGTAATCCGCTTTAACGAATGTTTTACTTTGCCTTCGCACACCAAATATACCGACCAATCCAGCACAAACCAACACCCATATTATGTTGTTATGGTCGAGTGCCAACGGCGTTACATTTGCTGCTTGGATATCATTTTTCAGCTCTTTTTGTGATTCAACACTTTTTCCCTTATTATCAAAGTCAGAAGCAAGCGCCCATCCTGATATAGACACCCCCGTTATTAAAAAGACTGACAGTATAAGAAATTTGAATTTTTCAAGTTTTATTCGCAAACCAGTCCGCCTTATTTATGAATATTTACAGGTTTGGGTTAGACGTGAAATACGGATCTTTGCTTGATTTAAGCGCGGGTATTATGATTCTCCCCCCCCCCATTGGAATCTTGTTTAACAATTTTCGGATTGCTTGTCAACCGGATTGCCTAAAAAAACCACACTAGCCTGCTATATTAATTTCGGCTGCAATTATTCGGCCTGGTCCTTCCGCTTCATCAATTTTTTTTGAGCGGTCGGTATAATTTCTATAAACAGCTTGTTGTTGTCGGTATAAACATCAGAGATATCCGTGTTTATGGTCAGTTCCGTATGGTAAAGTTCGGTTGTAATCGGTTTGATCCTGTTGAGGTCAATTGGATATTCGATATCACTGAGGGCATTAAACAGTGTATCGACCAGGATATCCCCCTGACTAAAATCATCTTTATTCTGCGGGCCTTCAACGTGCGGTTTTATGTAAAGCGTTTTTTGGCTTTTATCAAAGCGCAATGACGCCTCCCAGTGATTGCGCAAATTCACCTTGCCCACCTTAAAACTGGCGGTCTGTTTGCCGATCTTTGCTGAGTATCCGATGTCTTCGCCGTAAATATGGGCCGAGAATGAAATCCTGTCTTTGGTAATTTTTATGTTCTCAATAGATTTAACCCAAAATGATCCGGAAAAATTTTTGCCCATATCTATGCGGTAAGGCAACAGCGGCTGAATGAATTTAGCGATGCTTTCTGCCGGAACCACAATGGTTAATTCTTTGATATTTTTGACCTGGGCGGGTGCTGGAGAAAATAAAAGAAAAAAAAGAATAAAGGTGATCGTAATTGCAGGAAATTTTTTCATTTCGAAATACCGGGTTTTATGTAATCAAGGTTGAGAGGCTATACATGTCCATAGTAGTCACGGTGAGCGACGACGGAGTAGGCATAATCCAATAGGGTGCCCCAGCTGAATACCGGTAGATCCACGACACGCTGGACGGCCCGCGCAAATGGCTGCATGCCGGTGCACTCCAGCATAAGGGCGCCGACATGAGGATTTTCGTCGCAAAATTCCGAACAAATCCTGATCATGTCCTTTTCCGCCTTATCATAAAAGCTTTGCGGGCATTCGGGTCGTTTTTCGTGATCCCACAAATTGGTGAACTCCGGGCAGCCGTACTCATCCAGCGCCCCGGCGATGATGTAATTGGAGTCGAGGTTGATACCGACATTCTCCAGGTGGGTGTCCGTCAAAAACCGTTTTTGGGCGCAGACAATTCCAACTGCTCGCTCGGGGCCGATGACCTGCTGGACAAATGGTACCTGGAGCAAACTTGACATAAATACGGGAATTTCCACGTAGCCGGCAATGTCTTTCTGAAAATAGGCAAAATAGCCGCATTCAGCGGCGATGGCGCGGCATCCCATCCGCTCGAGCTTTTTGGCCGCCAACTTGATTGGTTGACGGCAGGGACTCTTGTCCTCTTCCCAAACGAGCGTATAATTGTCCACACCTTCCGCAATCTCATACTGGATCGGATAGGGAAAGGCACTTGCATTTCTGACATCGCCGGGAAAACCGGGGTAGGCGTCGTCGAGAATGATGATGCCCAGCCCCATCCCATAGCACGTGTGGTTCTTGCGTGTTTTGATGTGGTTAATTCCCAAATCCCGGTTGCCGTAATTCATTTTTCAATTCCTTTCTTGAAAATTGTGGCTTCACAAAGACTTTAGGTTGGCGGGTGAATCGTTTTAAACTTTTTCACAATCAGATTTTTTTGTCAAAATAAAATAGACGAACATCCTATATTCTTTGTATGAAACTTCGGGAATATGATTGTCATTTTAAACCAAGGTTAATGGAGGGTGGGGGTGGCTTCTGCTTGCATCCCGCTGCTTTTCAAGCGGGGCAGCCACGATGATCCATATGAAACTACCCCCCAATGGAACGGTTTTTTGATGCAGTGAACAGATTGAACGTCGAACATCGAACGTCCAATAGAGTTTCTTTCTCGATTAGACTGGCCGCTCTCCTAAGGCGGGTAAACTATTCTGGCCAGCGGCAGCGTTGAAACCTGAAAATGCTCCTGAGGACTTATTTTGGATTCCCTGGCATTGATGACGTTCCAACACCCGGCGAGCGCCCGGGGCAAAATCCTGGTCTTCTGGATGGTAGTGCCTTGCCAAACCTTCACCAGTGGTGTAATTACCAACTCGGAAAATCAACATTCGCTGATATCGGTATTTGCCATGCAGGGTGGGCAACTCCCACCATCGACGACTATTACCTTTAATGATTCGGTGCCCAATGACGGAGACACAGCCATCCAACCAGGAAATTTCGTTTGCCTCCGGGGTGTTTACGGTATTTTTGTGCATGATATTTGGGTCTAACGCTGTTGCCGTTAAGCTTGCTTTTTCTGGGATGGGGGTCTTTACCACGGCGTCCATCCGGTTTGCTGTTGCGGCCAGCGTGATTTTTCTGTGGGCCAGATTCACCGGACGGACCATTGCATTGAAAAAAGGACAGATGCATCAGATATTGGTTTTCTCCTCGCTTTTTACAGTCCAGCTATCCTTGTTTTATCTGGGACTCAGCAAATCCAATGCCTCCCGCGGGACTTTGCTTTCAAATTTGCTCCCTTTTTTTATTCTGTTCCTGGCGCATTTCTTCATCCCCGGCGATCGAATCACCAGACGCAAGTTTTTTGGCATCCTGCTGGGCTTTGCCGGAGTGGTGTTCATGTTTATGGAAAAGAAAGGAATTACCGCCGGATATCGTACGGGTGATTTGATCATCCTGCTGGCCGTCATCATCTGGTCCTCTTCCACGGTCTATTTAAAACGAATTATCAGCACCTTTCTGCCTTTTCAGGTGGTGTTATACTCAACCCTGTTTTCGGTTCCAATCTTTTTTCTCGAAGCCCTGCTGTGGGACGGCGCCATGGTTACCCGGCTGGATGCCCCGGTCGTCGGCTCTTTGCTCTACCAGAGCCTGATCTCGGCATCCTTCGGTTTTGTAGCCTGGAACACCCTGCTCAAGAAATACGGGGCGGTATCATTGCATTCATTTGTGTTTATCATGCCCATTGCCGGCGTTGCGATGGGGGGACTGGTTTTAGGAGAACCGATTACGATCAAGATTTTGTCTGCCCTTGGTTTCATCGTGTCGGGAATTATAGTGGTTCACTGGCATCCCAAAAGGGAAGCGCCGGCATATCCGGTCCGACGGGGCCTTTAACCGGGCAGGCAGTCCCACACAGATCTACACAGACCTCATAGCTCGTTGTTGGAAAATGGCATTTACCCATTTTTTATTTCTATAACATCGTAATATCCTGGAACCTATGATGAAGAAAGCCCTGCTTGTCCTTCTTGCTGCTGTTGCTCTTTTTGCGGGCTACCGGATGGTCCTCGCGCCGCCGCAGGTCAAAGAGGGATCTGTTCCCTATACCTGCATCATCTGTTTCGGTGACAGCCTGACCTTTGGAACGGGTGCCGAAGCGGGCATGGATTATCCGTCGCAGCTGTCGAAAATGATTGCAAAACAGGTGATTAATGCCGGGGTGCCCGGCGATACGACTGCCAGGGCCTTGAAAAGGCTTCAGCAGGATGTATTAGCCAGATCACCCGACCTGGTTCTGATTACACTGGGGGGTAATGATCTGAAAAACGGTGTTGCCAAAGACACCGCCTTTAAAAATTTGGAGCATATCGTAGAATCGATTCAAGGGCAGGGCGCTCGAGTCATTATCGGCGGGCTCAAATTCCCCTTGAGGGATCGCGGTTTCGCAAGGGGATATAAAGACTTGGCCGATCAGACCGGGGCGGTGTTGATTCCCAATATTTTCAAGGATATCATGGGCAATCGCAAATTAATGCGTGATCCCATTCATCCGAACGGAGACGGATACAGAATAATGGCGCAAAGATTTTTAGAAGCGATGCTGCCGTGATGATCAGAATTGCCTGGCCGAAGCGCCGCTCGAAATCTATTGCATAGGATTTGGCGAAATCGCCTGTACGGATGCGGCCGGGAAAGGTGTCGCGGCCTTTTTGGAACAAAAAAAACCGGAATTTGAGAAGAAGGCTTAAATCATGCAAATATTTGATACGACCTTAAGGGATGGAATGCTGTCTAAGAAAGTTCAGCTAAACTTAAAAGAAAAAATAAAAATAGCTCAGCTACTCGACCGGGCGGGAATTGACGTGATCGAGATCGCTCATATTCTAAAAAAAGATAATGCCGATGAAATAGAGATCGGGAAGGCCATCAATCCCGGTAAAATATGTGTGCTGGTGGATACGAAACCGGATAATCTTCAGCGAGCCTTAGATTTTATTCAGGCAACGCATGCCAATATAGTTCACGTCTATTCGATGGCCAATATTAAGGAGCATGAAGTCGGTCTTCGGGAAAAGGAAATCGATGATGCCATCAAACTAGTCAAAGATCATGTCGAGACGGTTCGATGGACAGGCTTTGACGGCAATAGAGCTGAGCATAAAATATTGAAAGCACAAATGTTGCAGGCCACTGCATCCGGCGCCAAGATCATTTCTATTCCGGATAGCTTTGGCGTCAATAATCCGGAAGAATTTGAAACGATACTTACCGGGATATTCAGCGATTGGGACGATAAAGGCACCAATTTTTCAGTGCACTGCCATGACGATCTTGGTTTTGCTGTTGAAAATTCGGTCAGAGCAGCCAGGTTAGGCGTTCATCAAGTTGAAATGACGCTATGCGGTGTGGGCGCCAGGAAAGGCAATTGTAATTTATCGTTGTTTTTGAAACAAATGTCTCTTGCCGATCGATATAACTTCGAGTTTATTCAGCAGGCGGAAGAACTTATATCAAACGCAATTAGCGATTAAAATTCCGGCTTTTCAAACCCCAGACGCTGGAAGTATTTTGCCGGTATGAATCGCGGTTCCTTGTAAAAATGCCAGTAGCAGGGTTTGGATGCATCATCCGTGTAGCCGGTGACCCAGAGGGGGTACCCCCCCCATTCAATGGGCAGGATCTCATTAATGGCACAGTGAATGCAGTAATAGGGCACGTCCTTGCGATTCCAACTCCAGGGATAGGGCTTGCGGGTAACGCCGAAATTATAGGGCGGTCCCAGCCTGGAGGGGGTGTTGTCGACCGGGTCCCCCCGCCGCATTCTTCCGCCGCTGCCGCAAGGGTCCATCTTGATCGATATTCGCTTTTCATCCTCGATGATTTCAATCTCGCCGTCCTGGTTGGGGCCGCAGCGGTGCGAACGCATCACTTCGGCATTCAGATGCACCCGTTCTGCGACGGTCATTTTCATCAGGCCTTTCCAGGTTCGCTTCATCATCCAGGTTTCCTGGGTTGAACGGCAGAGGTTATAAACAGCCTCTTCTCCATGGAGCTGGCCCGTTTTGGTAAATATGTCCCAGATCCAGTCACAAAACAGATCGTGCAAGGCTTTGCCTTCAGGAATAACGTAACGGGCCAGGGCTTTCGCCTGGTCATCGAGACCCTGATCAACGGCCCTGGCCACCATTTCCTGGGTGGGCGTTCCCAGGTCGCTCCAATCATCCGCCCGGATCAGACGCCCCAATTTTTCCATATGAATAAGTTTCAGCATATCAGCACCTATGATTTGTCCCAATTTTTTAGCACGTCATCACGAATGATATTTTTGCGAATTTTGCCGATGGAGGTTTTCGGAAAATCCTCATCCTGAAAAATGCAAAACTGGGGGGTCTTAAATTTTGCCATCCGCTTTTGACAAAATTCTTTAACCTCATTTTCAGAAAGCGTCGTGCCGGGCAGAGGCCGAATTATGGCCATGACAGCTTCATCGCGAATCGGATCCGGCACCGCAATGACGGCTGCCTCTTCGATGCCCGGGTGTTCACTTAACACCCGCTCGACTTCTGCTGCGGCTATATTTTCACCTGCCCGCTGGATCACATCTTTTTTACGATCCAGGAAATAAACATATCCATCTTCATCAATCTTGCCGAAATCTCCCGAAAAAAACCACTGCCCGTCGAGGGCTTCGGATGTTGCAGACGGATTCTTGTAATACGCCATGAACAAGGAAATGCCCGGTTCGCCCTTAATGGCGATTTCGCCGACGTCACCGATCGGCACTTCTTGGCGTTGATCATCGACAATTTTAACTTCCATTGCGAAATTCGGCCAACCGACCGATCCCCGTCGATGTTCTCCCCAGATCGGCATGATTGTACAGGGTGCCAAGGTTTCCGTCAACCCATACAAATCAATCAATTTTGTGCCGAACCGTTTCTCGAAGCCGTCCCATTCCTCATCGGTGATGGCAATGGCATATGGGCAGCGCCACATCTTGTTCTCGGCGTCCAAAGGATGCTCGGGTTGGGCCAGAATCATTCTTACCGTAGCGGACACCAGAGAGCAGATCGTACAGTTGTACTGTCGAAGCATTGAACTGAAGCGGCTGGCGCTGAATGCTTCACACACCACCATGCTGGCACCGGCTGTCAAACAGGCAAAATAGGATATGCATTGTGCATTGACGTGGAAAAGCGGCAGAACCAGCAGGTAACGATCCTCCGGCGTAACTGCAAAGCTGCGGGCGCATATCTCACCGATATATAGAAAATTTGCATGGGTCAGGATAACGCCTTTGGGCCGGGCCGTGGTGCCGGAAGTAAAGAGCATCAGGGCGGTATCCAGGGGATCTAATTCGACCGGATCCAGTGTCGGTGAAGATTCCGCTAGAATGTCCGCCCACCGGTGGGTCCCGCTGATTTTCTGCTCGGCCCGGTAGATGACCACATCTTTAACACTGGGGCACTTGGCAAGAATGCTATCGAACATGGGATAGTATTCACCGTCAGTGATGACTATTTTTGCTTCCGAAAAATTCAGCTTGTATTCGAGGTCGTCGGCCACATCAAAAATAATGGAAGGGATCATAATGGCCCCGATTTTGGTACAGGCATGCATGGCCACTATAAAACCGGTTGAATTGGGCAGATGTGTCAGGACAAAGTCGCCCTTCTGGATCCCGCGGCTCAAAAACCAGTTGGCCAGCCGGTTGACCGTCTCATCAAACTGATTGAAGCTAAGGATTTCTTCCTCATTTTCCTTATCGACAAAGAAGATAAATGGTTTGGCGCCATGCTGACGGACCTTGCGCTCCAGAAGTTTGCGAAGATTCATGTTGCGACCGATAATCGAGGCATTTTTTGTGTTTAGAATATCCATAAAGCGGTCTCCCTGATCGATGTTTATGATTGCATGCTTTCATCATAGATCAATTCGGCAACAAAGGCGGCGGCATCGGCCATCATCGTGGCGCATTTTTCCAGCCCCCCGGCCTCCAAGTAAGCGGTTGCCTTTTGAGGGTTTGCCAGATCGGTCCCGGTTAGATCCCGGCAATTCAGGTGAGCATATTTATTTTCAAAATATTTCATAAATTTTCGCATGGGTCGAATACCCTTGAGGATGCCTTCCATGCCTTCGTTCACATCCCGGCGGCCGTAAACCAGACCCAAAACCATCAGAGCACCGATTGCAGCGCCGCAGTTGTTACCGGTCAGTGCCAGACCGGCGGCAAACGGACTGGCAGCCATAGATGCCTGCTGGTTGTCCTCTTCCAGAATATCCAGAAAAGTCTGGACAATCACTTGGGCACATCCATGGCACTTCATCTCGGTCTCAAATGTTTTTGCTCTGATTTCACTCAGGAACTGCTCTTTATTTTGGTATTTGCGCAAATTATCCAGCTTCATCGTTTTGCTTTCCTTTCACCGAACCCGGATAAACCGGAATTGAATGATACCGCATTATTACAGCCCGATTGACCCGGCGATCACCTCACGATAGTAGCCCCCGTCGCCGAATGTCACGGCGGCTGCGGCCGCTCTTCTTGAATACAACGTCATGTCGTGTTCAGCCATAAACGCCGCACCCCCTTGAACCTGGTGTCCCAGGGCGGCGATCCTTTTATAAGCCTCGGAAACCCAGGCTTTGGCGATCGCAACTTCCTTGTCACAGGCCATGCGGTTGTCCAGCATCCAGGCGGCCTTGTAAGTAATATAGCGACTGCCCTCAAGATCGATCAACATGTTGGCACAATGATGCTGCACGGCCTGGAAACTGCCGATCGGTTTGCCGAATTGCTGCCTTTCTTTGGCGTAGGCCGACGACATTTCCAGCACTCTTTCAGCACCGCCGACCATCTCAGCACATTTACAGACCGCAGCGACCTGAAGAATTCTCTTTAAATGTCCACCACCCTCATTGAGTTTGCCGAGGAGATCTTCCCCCTGGACCTGCACGTCTTTAAAACAAATCTCGAATTGTTTATCCCCGCCGATGGTCTTCAACGGCCTCATCTCGATGCCCGGTGTCTTTGCATCAACCAGAAACAGGGAAATCCCGGTCGGATCCGCGCTGCCCCCGGATGTCCGGGCAACGCAAATAATGTAATCGGCAACATGGGCATCGGCCACAAACAGCTTGGTCCCATTGATAATATGGCCATCCGAAGCCGCAGCTGCGTCAACGGAGATCATATTCGGCTCCCAGCGAGTCGTCGCAACTTCGGCCAAAGCCAGGGTCATCACAACTTGGCCATCGGCAATTTTGGGGAGCAATTCCCGCTTGTGAGTACCCGATCCGTACTCCACAATAGATGTAATCCCCGGGACAATGGTTGAAAAAAAGGGGCCCGGCGCACAGGCCCGTCCCATTTCCTCCAACATCAATACCAGATCAATCAGGGATCCGCCGACGCCCTCATATTCCTCGGGGATGGTCAATGCCATCCAATCCAATTTTACCATTTTGCGCCAGAATTCCGGCGTGCAGCCGGTTTCGTCGGCTTCCATTGCTCGTACAAATTCACTGGTGCATTCGGCCTTTAAGAATTCACGAGCGGCTTTCTGCATGCTTTTCTGTTCGCGGGTCAAAATAAAATCCATGAACGCACTCCTTCATTTTTATCCTTCTTTTATTCCACTATCACCAAGGTTGTGCGGTTCAGGGTTCAACGTTCCGGGTTGAAAATCTCCCTACCAGCTCCTATCAAAGGGAATCAACCGTTATGTGTTAATAACGCCTTTTCACCCAATGGGTGAAGTCGGGTATTCCGGATCTAGATCAATATAGCAAGCAGGTTTAAACAGTTGCAGCCTTTGAACCTTGAACCCTGAACCTGGAACCGATCAGTTTGAGTATCAATAAGATCTCGGCAAGCCCAGACCGCGTTGCGCAATCACGCTGCGGCCGACTTCACTCGTGCCGCCCCCAAGCGTCGTCATAAAAGAGTGCAAATACTCCCAGGCTATTCGTCCTCTAATCGGCACCCGCCTGGAACCTTCCATCAACTGACCGTATAGGCCGAGAACCTGCATGGCCGTGTTGGCCAGTCTTTGTTCGGTTTCCGATATGAAGATCTTGGTAACCTCCGGTTCATAAGTCATGGGCAGATTATTGCTTTCGAGCCATCTGGAGTGGTCGGCCAGAACTTTGGCGACTTCCAGTTCAATGGCAATCTGAGCCAGTTGAGCTCTAATCAGGGGATCTTCCGACAACGGTTTACCGCGGTATTCGGTCTCTTTGACATAGTTGACCATTTCATCGAGCAGCGGCAGCAGACGGGCAGGAATAAACACCTGATTGCGCTCAGAGCCGATGGCTTCCATGACATAGTAAAAGCCTTTGTTTTTCTCGCCCACCATCCGATTCTTGGGTACCCTTACATTGTCATAAAACACCTCATTTGTTTGTTCGCCGGACATGGTCATCATGGGCCGAACAGTGATACCGGGACTGCCCATATCCACGACAAACAAACTGATACTGCGGTGCTTGGGCGCAGCGGGATCCAGGTCCGTTCTGGCCGCCAGCCAGTGGTATTCGGAATAATGACATTCGGTATTAAAGGTCTTCTGGCCGTTGACAATATAGTGGTTTTCATCTTCAACCGCTTCCATGCGTAAAGCGGCCAGATCTGATCCGGCGTCGGGTTCGGTGTACCCCAGGCAAAATTCGATTTCGCCGGTGATAATTTGAGGTATAAACTCTTTTTTTAGCGCCTCGCTTCCCCGGCGCAGAATGGTCGGCCCAACCATGGTGTAGCCAACATCCAGAGGAACGTGGGCACCCCATCTTTTACCGAGTTCATCCAGCAGGATAAAATCATAGGTTGGATCCAGCCCCCGGCCGCCATAGGTTTTAGGCCAGCTCATTCCGAGAAAGCCATTGACCGCAAGCTTGATGCTGAACTCACGTGCCTGTTCCTTGACACCTAAATCCTCCCAGTTCTGACGCGCAATTTCTTCGGTCATTTCCTTGTCCAAAAATTCATTCAATCTTTTTTTAAACGCGATTTGACCTTCAGTATAACGAAAATCCATGTTGTTCCTTTCATCACTAAATTGCTTGCTACACAGTTCACTCCGCTCATTTAGGCCCTTATCGGGCTTTTTCTGACAACAGACAGAGCGACACGCGGCGCAAGCGGCTGCGCTGCGCGAGCGATACCACAAATCTTCAATCTTCAATGCCGGTGTGTCCGGATTGGTCATTACGGCAGATGCGTAGCGCCGCCGCAAAACATCTGGCCGGCCTCCATCACCGCTTCTGAAAGGGTGGGGTGCGGATGCACCGCATGGGCCAGCTCATCGACGGTCATCTCCAACAACATCCCCAGAACCGCTTCGGCAATCATATCGGTGGCATGCGGACCGATGATATGCACACCCAGCACATGACCGAATTTTTTCTCGGCAACAATTTTTACCATCCCGAATGTCCGATTCATCAACAACGCTTTGGCACAGGCAGAGAAGGGAAAGCGAACCGCTTCAACGTCTTGATATTGGGCGGCCTGCGCTTCGGTCATTCCTACGCTGGCGACTTCCGGCGACGTGTAAATGCAGTTCGGGATCTGTTTAGGCTTGAGATCGGTTTTGCCGCCCATGACACCGGCTGCCGCAAATTCGCCTTCGGCCATGGCTTTATGCGCCAGCATTAAACCGCCGACGACATCACCGGCCGCATAAATGTGCGGGATATTGGTTTGCATTTGTTCGTTTACCGTCAGCGCACCGTTTTTGTGGCCCAATCCAATCCGGTCCAATTCCAGGGCAGCGATATCCGGTTTGCGTCCCACCGCCAGAACCACCTTTTCAGCGGAGACACTTTTGAAATCATTTGCATGTTCAAAAGTCACCGTATTTTGACCCTTTTGGCGACTTATCTTCTTTATTGAGGCCCTTGTGATGACCTTGACGCCGGCTTCTGAGATGCTCTTCTCCAGGGCCAGCGCAATTTCCCGGTCGGCACCCGGGATCAGCGTTTCCATAATTTCGAGCAGGGTGACGTCGGCTCCCAGTCGGCTAAATATTTGAGCGAATTCAACGCCCACCACGCCACCGCCGATGATAACCAGGCTTTGGGGTAGTTTAGTTAACGCGAGCACCTGATCGCTGTTCAGAACATCAGGACCATCACTGCCCTCAAAAGATATACGCCCCGGTTTTGATCCGCTGGTGATGATGATATTATCGGATTGTATTTTCTCTCCGGTTTCTTTGATTTCAACGGTGGCTGAGTCCTTGAAGAAGGCCGTCCCACAAACTACTTTGATCCGCCGCCGTTTAAGCAGGGTTCCGACCCCCTCCCGCAATTGTTGGACCACCGCATCTTTGCGGTTGGCAACGGCCTTGAAATCTATGCTGTAATTATCACACCTGATCCCGAACAGCGGCGCTTCCCCGATTGTCTGCACAACTTCAGCGGCCTGGAGCAACGCTTTGGTCGGGATACACCCTCGATTCAGGCAGGTGCCTCCCAACAAATCTCTCTCGATCAGCGTGACGGCCGCACCCATCCGGGCAGCCTTGATGGCTGCCGGATACCCGCCGACGCCGCCCCCAATAACCGTGACTTTTCTTTTATCAGCCATCCGCCTCCTCCGGACTTTTCAAGCATCTATTCTAATCGGGTTTTCGACGAAAGAATGAAGTGTCCGCATAAATTTGCCGGCTTCCGCGCCGTCGATAATCCGGTGGTCATATGAAAGGGTCATTTTCATCATCGGTCGTATGACGACCTTGCCTGCCTAGTGCTACCGGTTTGTCGATAATGGCGCCAACCGCCAAAATTGCGCTCTCCGGCAGGTTAATATTGGAGGTAAATTCCTCAATACCGAACATTCCCATGGAAGATAAGGTAAAAGTGCTGCCGCTGATATCATCCGGCAGGAAACTGTTTTCACGGCCTTTGCGAATGAGCTCAATGCGGTCCATTGCAATTTGTGAAAACGTCTTGGCGTTAATGTTGCGGATGACCGGAACAATGAGTCCTTCACCAAGGGCCATCGCCATCCCCATGTGAACCTTTTTCAGATACAGAATCCCTTCATCCGTCCATCGCGTGTTAATGACGGGATGCTCCAAAATGGCGGCCGCCGTGATTTTCATTAATATGTCGGTTAGGGAAATCCGCACATTGCATTTTTCCTGGATATAGGGCAGCAGATCTTCCCGGTAAGCCTTTATTTTCATCGCATCCGCGGTAAGGGTCATGTAGGTCTGGGCGGTGTCAACCTTGCTGGCCAGCATTTTTTTGGCAATCGCCCGTCGCATCCCAGTGAATGGAACCAGCTTATCGGCATCCGCCTCACCCGCCGGCGGCGTGACCTGGGATTTGATTTGATTTTTGGCTTCATAAGCTTTTGTAACATCTGCGGCAATAATTCTTCCGCGCATTCCGGTGCCTGCAAGTGTTTGCAGATCGACATCATATTCCCGGGCCATTTTTTTTGCCAACGGTGTCGAGCTGGGACGGTCGTTGGTTTGGGGCGCTTCGGTTTCGGGACGGGAAACAGATAATTCCAAATCCGGTATCGATTCGCTGACGGTACTGCCGGCCGTAGATGGTGTCGATTCAGGCGCCACCACGCCGATATCCAAAAGAGCAGGATCTTCGCCGGCCAACGCGAGATATCCGACCACTGCACCCACCGCAACCGTATCATTTTCCGGTATCACAATTTTAGCCAGCACACTATCTGCAGCTGCCTCGACTTCGTAGGTGACCTTTTCCGTTTCCAAAAGAAACAGGATGTCGCCTTTTTTGACTTTATCTCCTTCTTTAAACTTCCACTCCACGATAAGGCCCTCGGTCATGGTAAGACCGAGCTTTGGCATAACGATCTCCAGCGGCATTTGCAATTTCCTTCTTTATTTTCCGGTGAACCTGGGTTTGCGTTTTTCCAAGAAAGCGGTCATGCCCTCCTGCATGTCTTGCGTGCTGAAGCAGGTGATACAATTCTTCTGAGAATATTGGACCGCTTGCTCCAGTGGCAGATCCTTGCCGACTTCAAGCGCGTCTTTGGTCATCTCAACTGCAATCGGTGCATTTACCAGGATTTTGGCCGTCAAACTCTCAGCGGCCTGCATGAGCTGCTCATCTTCTGTTACCTGATTGACCAGACCGATGTGAAAGGCTTCCTGGGCGTCGATGATTTTACCTGTAAGCAGTAGCTCCGCGGCACGTCCTTTTCCAATCAGACGCGGCAGGCGCTGGGTGCCGCCGGTGCCGGGGATGATGCCGAGTTTAACCTCAGGCAGTCCCATAACCGCCGACGCAGCTGCAACTCTTAACGTACATGAAATGGCGAGTTCCAGCCCGCCACCCAAGGCGGCACCGTTGATAGCGGCGATAACCGGCTGGCGAAGTTTTTCCAGGCCGGCATTGATCCGGACAATACCTTCATTCCAGCGCAGGATATCCATGGGCTGCATGCTGCGCAGTTCTGAAATGTCTGCTCCGGCCTGAAAAGCTTGACCGGCACCGGTGATAATCAGCACCCGAATTTCACTGTCTTTGTCGATACCTGCCAGGGCCTGCTGCAGCTCGTGAATCATGTCCCGGCTAAATGCATTGCGCACTTCCGGGCGATTTAATGTCAAAAATCCGATTCCTGCTTTTTTTTCCACCCGTATGGTTTGATAGTTGGACACTAGCGACATCCTTTCTTTGCGATCATTCAAAAAGCGGTCTGACCGCCGTCGATCACCAGGGTCGAGCCGGTCATAAAGCTTGAAGCCTGGGATGCCAGCAATATGGCAACTCCCCTAATCTCATTGATTTGGGCGATTCTGCGCACCGGTATGCTGGTTTTGATAACGCTTAGACCCACGTCACTTGAGAAAAAATCCTTATTCATAGGGGTTTCAAAGTAACCCGGCAGGATAGCATTAACCTGGATGTTGTGGCGGGCCCATTCCAAAGCCATTACTTTGGTTAACTGCAGGCATCCGCCTTTACTGGCGCAATAGGCCGACATATTCGGCCACCCGATAAGTCCGCCGATGGAAGCGACGTTGATGATCTTGCCGCCCTGGGGGCGCGCGACCATTTCCGCGGCAACCGCCTTTGACAGCATAAACACACCTTTCAAATTGATATCGATGACTTGATCCCAGTCTTTTTCATCCATCTTCAGGATCGGCTTTTCACTACCACCGACACCGGAATTATTTACCAGGATATCGATTTGGCCGAATTGCGCCATGACTCTGTTAACCAGCGCATCAATTTGAGCCGGATCGGAAATGTCGCAGCGAACGGGCAATGTTTTGGCACCGGTTCTGGCAGCGATGCTTTGGCAGGCCTGTTCGCACTTTTTTAATCGTCTGGCAGCAATAACAATATGGGCTCCGGCATCAGCCAGCCCTTCGGCAATACCGCGGCCGATGCCGGTGGCGCCGCCGGTTATGATTGCCACCTGGCCCTGCAAATTGAAATAGGCTGGTAACTCCATATCCGCACCTCGGATTTCAGTGGGTAAACCCTAAATATTCAATATTCTATCATCACAAATCAGTGAAACTATCTTAATACACTTTTTTTTACTCACCACGCACTAAACTAAAGTCTAAGACGCTAACGTTGAAACATTGGGGTAAACCAGGATCTTGATGTGCTTGTCAGCCGCTTCAATAAGCGGCTGCATGCCCTTTGCAACCAAATCATCGAGTTTGATCCGATCAGAAATCATTGCATCGACCTCGACGCGTCTATCTGCCAGCAGGGAAATCGCTGCTGGGAATTCATCCTCGTATCCGCTGCTGAAAGTGATCGTCTTTTCATGACCCCACAGCCTGATAAACGGCACCTCAATCGGCTTTAGTGAAAGTCCGACGACACAAATGGTTCCCCTTCTGCCGGTAACTTTGACAGTCGTATCAAAAGCCGGCTGGCTGCCGACACAGTCAAAGGCGATGTCTGCTCGCAGATCATGGGTATACTCGGCGATTAATTTGCCAGGATCATTTTCTTCAGGGTTGAACACCGCTGATGCGTGGAGGGTTTCAGCCAGGCGGCGGCGGGCTTTTATCGGCTCGATCACAAACACCTGGCCGGCGCCTGCTGCCCGGCAAGCCTGCATTACCAGCAGCCCGATCGGGCCGGCTCCGATAACGACAGCGGTGTCGCCCAATTTAAGACCGCTTCTTTTGACGGCATGCAAGGCAACTGCCAGTGGTTCAACAAAAGCCCCCATTTCATCGCTAACCGAATCCGGCAACCTCAGCAGGGCGTGTTCCGGAAAGACAGCGTATTCAGCAAAAGCACCGTCGGCGGCAAAACCGAAGGTACCGAGTTTGGTGCACATGATGTGTCGACCACTTTGACAGTAGTGGCATTTGCCACAATATATGAGGGGATTGGCAACGACCCGGTCGTGGATCTGGAAGTTGCCGGCCCCGTCACCCGGCGCAACCACTTCGGCGGTAAACTCATGGCCGAGAATAACGGGTCCGCCGAATCTTTGCGTTAACGGGTGCGGTCTGCGTGGTATGATAAAGGGTCCGCTGCGATACTCGTGCAAGTCCGACCCGCAGATGCCGCAGGCCTTAATTCTCAGCTTTACTTCACCGGCCCCCGCAGACGGTTCCGGCACTTCTTCGATGCGAATATCTTCTTTTTCATACCATAAAGCTGCTTTCACTCTGACCGTCCTTCCGTTAAAAAGTTCGCGCAAGCGTGCGTTTGGCGGCTGCCACAACATCATCGGCCTTTGGCAGGTAGGCCTTCTCCAGGCTGAAAGGCACCGGTACAAACGGCGCGCCAACCCTTTCGATGGGAGCATCCAACTCATCCATTATCTCTTCGCTGACGGCAGCGGAGATTTCAGCGCCCATGCCGCATTGTTTGACGGCTTCATGGGCCACCACCAGTCGATGAGTTTTTGCGACAGATGCAAACACGGCGTCTTTATCCCAGGGTGAAATCGATACCAGATCAATTACCTCGAGATCGATATTTTCCTCGGCAAGAATTTGTGCGGCTTTCAGGGATTCATGAACCATTCTGGAAGTCGCAACAACCGTCACGTCGGTGCCACTTTTTTTGCAATCGGCTTTGCCGATCGGGATCACATACTCGTCTTCCGGAATCTGACCTTTGAGCGCATGCAGGGCCTTATTTTCGACAACAATCACCGGATTATCATCCCGTACGGCCGCTTTGAGGATACCCTTGACATCATAGGGGGTCGCCGGCATGACGACTTTTAAACCGGGAACATGAGCAAACCAGGCTTCCAGGCATTGTGAGTGCTGGGGACCGGCATTCAAACCACCGCCGGCCGGGGTTCGAATAACAAGCGGCACCGTGTACTGGCTGCCGAACATGTAGCGCATCTTGGCGATCTGGTTGACGATACCATCCATGCAAACCGTCATGAAATCCATAAACATAATTTCGACGATAGGTCTGAGGCCGCATGTCGCAGCGCCGGCAGCCAGCCCCATGATACCGGCCTCACTGATGGGAGTATCGACAACCCGATCAGAGCCAAAACGCCCCAGCAAACCCCGGCTGGCGCCAAACGATCCACCGGGCGCCCCCACATCTTCTCCGAACAGGACGACATTTTCATCGCGCGCCATTTCTTCACTCAAGGCCTCATTAATTGCCCATATATATCGTATTTCTTTCATTGTTTACCTCTGCACGGCGCTAAGTCTAAATCAAGGCCGTTGGTAATTTTTCCCAAACTTCCCGGTGTTAGTGTTCAAGTTTCGGTTTTCAGGTTTTACCTCCTACGTTCATCGCTTCAGGTCTGAGAAACCTGGTAAAATCCAAATCTCACGCTCCAAATTCCAAATAAATCTCAAATTCCAATATTCAATAGTCATTTCCCCGGTAACGGGATTTACGCTTCGCTGCAACCCCGCAAGCGGGAGCACCGCTGCGCTAAGACCGGCTTGTCCGGATTACGCATACAAATCCGCCAAGAGTTCCGAAGCTTCAGGAAAAGGGCTCTGTCTGGCAAATTTAACGGCGGACTCAATCTCATTTTGAATGCGTTGACGTATTTTCTGAATTTGGCTGTGACTTATAATTTTGTCTTTCAGTATTTTATCTTCGAACCGGGCAATACAGTCGAATTTCATGGCCTGTTCGATATCTTTAGCAGGGCGGTATTTCTGGGCATCACCGACATAATGACCGTGCCAGCGCATACTTTTGACTTCGAGCAAGGTGGGCCCCTGACCCTTGCGGGCTCTTTGCACCGCCCGACCTGCCGCTTCATAAATTTCAAGGCAGTCATTGGGCACAATGATGCCCGGGATTTTATAGGCGTCGGCCCGTTGGGCCACATCGGTTATCGCCATATGAACCTTTTGGGGCGTAAACTCCGCCCAGCCGTTATTTTCACAGACAAAAATGATAGGCAGTTTCATGTTCGATGCGATATTAAGAGATTCATGAAAGGTGCCTTCGTTGGTTGCACCTTCACCGAAAAAACACACCGTCACCTGACGGGTTTTTTTATATTTGGACGCAAAGGCGGCACCGTTGGCAATCGGTAGGCCGCCGCCGACGATACCGTTGGCACCCAATATTCCCAGGTTCTTATCGGATAGATGCATCGAACCGGACCGACCCCGGCAGGGGCCGTTGCGCCGACCGAAAAGTTCGGCCATGAAAAGTCTCAAATCCATGCCTTTGGCCAACGCATGACCATGACCGCGATGCGTACTGGCCACATAATCCGAATTTTTCAAATGACTGCAAACCGCAGCCGGAGCTGCTTCCTGACCGATGCAGACATGAATAAATCCCGGAATTTCGCCGTTAGCAAATACCTCCATTAATGTTTCTTCCACCATTCGAATTTTCAACATCGCGCTGTAAAGGGCGCCAATTTTCTGTTTGCCGGGCGTTTTCATCTTAGTTCTCCTTCCGCGAAGCGCTGATATCCATCTGCCCGTTTTCCGGAATAAATTCGATGCCATGTAATACAAATTCCAGAATGCCCTGCATGATTTTTTCCATAGAGTCAAATCGACGTCGCAGGCTCCAGCGCCTGAAGGTTACAATTACCGGTATATAGGCCAGCAGATCAGCAGCAAGCTTAACTTTGGCTTCACTGACTTGACGTCCTTTGTAATAATTTTTCAGCAGGTCTTCAAATGACTCAATGTATTCCGTTTCTCTTGCCAAAACCTCGTAAAGACGTTCTTTGTCGAGGTGGGATGACGCTTTGTAGATGAACATTACCACATCTTGATAGTTATGGATGGAAGTCAAATTTTGCTTCAAGGCCGTCATCAGCCTTTCTTGCGGATCATCGATATCCTCAATCGCGTCACTGACTTCTTGTCTCAAGATGCCGGTAATATAGTCATATACGATGTAAACAATATCCTCTTTGCTGCGAACATAATTATAAAGCGTGCCTTCGGTAATTCCCGAGGCCTCGGCAATCTCTCGGGTCGTCGCGTTGTGGAAACCTTTTTCGACAAATACTTTTATGGCCCCTTCGATGATCTGTTTGCGCCTGAAGTTGACACGTTTTGGATTTTTAATCTTTGTTTCGACTTTTTTTAATTTTTGAGGCATTTTTCTTCTTTTTCATATTCCCGCGCCGGGTGTCTCCTGAAGGAATATTGAGTCTTTAAGCTCGCCTCTCTTCGAGCTGCAGGCTCTGCGAGCCGGAAACCGGCGGATCGAATTTAAAAAAGACGAAGCGAGGCGACATCCACCAATATTCAATTTTCAATTCCGGCTTCGTCGGACTAGGTGGTTGTCAGTTCATGAATATTCCGCCATTCGCATCGATGATGCTGCCGGTTATAAAATTGGAAGCTTGCGATGCCAGAAAAACAACGACTTCGGCAATATCTCCCGGTTGCCCCAGGCGCCCCAGGGGAACCATCTCATCTTTATACGGTTCGCCAACCGTCATCGGCGTTGCGATGGGACCCGGAGCGATGCCGTTGACATAAATACCGTATTGGGCACCCCGTTTGGCAGCCCATTTTACAAAACTATGGATCCCGCCTTTTGAAGCACTGTAGTGAGCGCCGGCCAAAATACCGCCGATTCTTCCGGCAATAGAGCCCATACAAATAATTTTACCTGATTGCTGTTTTTGCATATGGGGCCATACGGATTGGGACATCAGAAAGGTGCCCCGCAGGTTTGTCTGTAATACAAAATCCCAATCTTCACCGGTATAGTCTTTAAACCGTTGGGCCGAGTTTCCCAGGATGCCTGCATTGTTGACCAGGATGTCCAGACGTCCCCAGGTGTCAATTACCTTAGCCACCGTTTTTTCGATGCTCTCTTGGTCGCGGATGTCGCAGGCAATTTCCAGCACCTCACGATCAAGAGATTTTACGGCATGCGCTGTTTGTCTGCTTGATTGTATGTCACAGGCCGCAATCCGTGCGCCTTCCCGGCAAAGCGCCAGGCAGCTCGCCCGGCCGATTCCCTGGGCTGCGCCGGTGACCAGCGCCACTTTTCCTTCTAAATCAATGGGTCCGCTAATCGGAGCTTTCATTAGTAGAGACTTCCTATCGAATCACACCATTACCGGTTGTAGGCCGACCAACCGCCGTCAGATAGCCAGCCCCCATCAACCGGCAGGACGATTCCTGTAATGTGCCGGGCGCTGTCGGAAGCAAGATATAAAGCCGCTTCGGCAACGTCGGCCGGATCCAGCATTTTTTTCATGGGTGTCCGGTCGATAATCAGATCCGGATTGCGTTGCCCGCTTTCGATCATGTCTTTAATCAGGGGGGTCAATACATAGCCCGGCGCAATCGCATTCACCCTGATGTTGTTCTGGGCCCATTCCCGGGCCAGAATCCGGGTCAGCATGTTGACCGCACTTTTCATCGGACCATACATGGCCAAGGGCAATGGCGTTATACCCGCAATGGAAGATATATTGAGAATGCATCCCGCTTTTTGACGGAGCATTTCAAGGCCGGCCCTGCGACTGCAAAGGTAGACCCCTTTATAGTCAATCGAAAAAACCTTATCGATATAAGCCGGGTCCAGGTCCAGTATCGATACGGCTGGATGGGAGATACCGGCGTTATTGACAAGAATGTCCGCTTTTGCAAACCTTTCCAGGCTTTTATCGAATATTAGGTCCACATCTTGTTCTTTTGATACATCAGCGGCTATGGCAAAAGATTCCCGGCCAAGATTTTGTATCTGCCGGGCCGTTTCTTCCGCGCTTTGAGCGTCAATGTCGGCCACAGCGATTGATGCCCCGGCTGCGGCAAACGCCAGGCAAATGGCCTTGCCGATTCCGGCTCCGCCCCCGGTGATGATAGCTACTTTTTTATTTAGGTCTGTCATAATGCTCGGAATCCTTCCGTAACATCTACTCATCGAACCAGACTTGGCAGATAGGTCAGAATCCAGGGAAAGATGATGCACAAGCCCAGACACATGACCTTAATAATGGTGAATGGAATTGTTCCTCGATAGATGTCCATGATAGTGACATCGTCCGGCGCGACGCCTTTCATGTAAAAAATATTCAAGCCGAATGGCGGCGTAATATAGCCGATCACCACCGCGATAACGAACAGCAGCATGAACCACAAGGGGTCGATGCCAAAGACATTTAAAACCGGAATGAAAATCGGGATACAGATCATGGAAATCGCGACCGGATCGATAAACATCCCCATGATTAAGGCAATGATCAGCATGACCAGGATGATGCCGGTTGCCCCGAATGGTAGGCTGCCCAGTATGGTGAGCACCAGGTTGCCGGTGCCGGTTACGGTAACCAGGGTTGAATAGCATCCGCCGCCAATGACCAGCCACATGATCATGCAAGACACCCGCAGAGAAAGTTGCAGGGCACCCATAATGTTGGGGATCGTGAACTTGCCGTATAGAATTGAAATCAACATGGCACCCAGCGCGCCGAAACCGGCGGCCTCGGTCGGTGTAAATGCACCGGCATAAATGCCACCCATAATGAAGGCAATCAGGCCCAGGGGCATGACGACATATCGTAGATTCTTAATTTTCTCGAGGGTGGTTCCCTGATCCTCTTTTTCCATGGCCGGACCATCCTGGGGGCGAAAAGCACACCGGATACCAATGTAAATGCAGTACCCCAGAGAAATCATGAGGCCCGGAAAAACGCCGCCCATAAACAGCTTGCCAACGGAAAGCTGGGCATATCCGCCGACAATGATCATCAACACACTGGGTGGAATCAGAGGGCCTAGGGCGCCCCCGACGGTGATCGCCCCAACGATCATATTTTTGTTGTAGCCTCTTTTGCGCATTTCCGGCAGCGCGATCAGCCCCATGGTACTCGTAGCGGTGGCACCGATACCGCTCAGGGCATCGATAATGGTACAAATAAATATCGTCCCGATGGCCAGCCCGCCCCGTAGAGGTCCCATCCACATATGCATGGTTCGGTAAAGCGAACTGGCAATCCCTGAAAACTGAAGCACGGCTGCCATCAGCACGAACAGGGGAATGGCGAGAAAAACCTCGGTTCCAATTTGCTTGAAAGCGGCCCCGACAATCATGAATAGGGCTGTGGGACCTAAAAATATATACAGAAGCAGCGCCGAAAGCCCGGTCAGAGCGAATGCTACCGGCAGTCCGGTCAGTAAAAGGATCAACAAAGCGCCGATAATGATGACGGCTACCAACCATGGTTCCATATTATTCAACCCTTTTGAGGGAAAATACGGTAATGATGTTTTTTAATAATTCGGAAATACCCTGCAAAATGACCAAAAACGTGCCGACTGGAATCAACATCTTCATGGGATAATATGGCGGCGCCCAGATGGTCGGCATGGTTTCCCGGGCTTTAAAGGATATCCAGGCCATCTCCCATCCGCCTGCCAGCAGGACAATCATGCCCATAAAAAAGAAGATAGATGTAATCAGATCCAGGATCGCCCGCTTTCTGGCACCCATATTCATGACCAAGACATCAACGACCACGTGATTTTTATTCAGCAGGGCGTAACCGCCGCCGAGCATGATGATCGCTGCAAAAATCTGGATATTCAGATCCCAGGACCAAATGGTCGGCCGCTGAACGATGTAGCGCATGACGACCTCATAGGCGGTAATCAGCACCAGCGGTATCAGCAGGAAGCTGACGGCCTTACCTACCCATTCATTTGTTTTGTCAATGACACGAATGACGTAATTCATCATCGACTCCTCAGGGTAACCGGGTTTAGGGTTCCAAGTTCAGGGTTCAGCCCGCCGCCAGCCAAAAAAACGGCCGGTCTAATCGAAAATGAAACTGAAGTTTCATACAAGCGCTGCTTCTGGCCGCGAGCGTTCAGTCTGATCATCAAGAAACCGTGCCATTTTGGCGTAGTTTCATACAAGGGCTCAAGGTTCAGGGTTCAAGGTTAAACGTCGCCGTTGGCCTGAAAAGCGGCCGGTTTAATCAAAAAAGTAACTTGGAATACCCGACGTACCCCATTGGTTGAAACAGCTTTATAAACACCATACAGACAGAAGCCTTTTGATAAGAGCCCTTAGGGGTTTTTTGAAGCTGGAACGTTGAACCCTGAACCGCCCAACCTAGCTACTCTTTAATCCATCGGACGTCCCAGGTCCCGCATCTGTTGTTTTAGAATATCAACGCCTTTTTGCATGCGTGGGCTTTTGGCCGCCAGCTCATTCCATAAAGGTTTTACCAGTGTTCTCATTTTGGTCATCTCTTCTTCCGATAAATAGCAAATTTCAACGGATCCCGAGTTTACCGATTTTGCCAATGAATCTTTGCACTGGGTAATGTATCGGTTGCTGGTATCGTTCAGAATGTAACGCGTGCCGACCTCAACAAGCACCCGGATATCCTCCGGCAGTTTGGCAAGTGAATCTTTGTTAATCAGCAGTGACAGAGCAATCTGAGCGGAAGTGGGAAGGGTATAGTATTTGACGACTTCGTGGAGTTTAACATCCTGAAGACCGGTAGCGCCGTAGATGGCACCGTCGATGGTGCCAAGTTTCATCGCCATGTACATTTCAGCACCGGGCACCACAACTGCGGAAGCTCCCAGCTTCTGGACATACTTGCCGTATACGCCCAACGCTCTGATTTTTTTGCCTTTCAAATCATCAAGGGAAGTAACCTTAAAGTTGGTATTGAAATGATAATAGGGATCGGCAGCACAGGGATACCATTTGATGTTGTGTTCGCTATAGGCTTCCTGAATGATTTCACCCAGTCCCCGGTTGTACATGACATCCCAGACCTCGTCCCAGGATCGGTGCCCCTGTGGCAAGCCTATTTCCAGATCGGTTTCGGGGATCAGGCCGGTGTAAAACCCCCCGTAAGTCACAGCGCAATCAAAGACACCTTTTTCGAGATAAGTGACAATATCCTTAACACCGCACATGGCGCCGGGCGGCAGAATTTGCACCTTCAATCTGCCGTTGGTCAACTTTTCGATAGCCTTGGCCCACTCAACGCCGTTCATCATTACCGTGGTGCCTACAGGATAGGAAGCCTGCATTTTCCAGGTGATGACTTTGTCTTCGGCCGTAGCTTGATTAGATAAAGATAAACCCAACACTATCGTCAAAACTAATACAATGATTGAAAATTTTTTCATGATTCCCCCTTTTCCATAGCGTTATTCCAATGAGTAGACGGCCCATATCGAAATTTTACTTTTCTCGGTTCTTTCCACCTCCCTTCTCAGTTAGTTTGTGACCTGGCATTGTCTCTGGGTTGTTTGTAAAAAAGGATTGTTGGTTCGCTAATCTATTGACATGCAGCGGCTTCTTTGGGCAAAAGCCCAAAAGATAAATTGTATTCATTAATTTTAGTTATTAAAGGAAAGATATAGGGGTTGTCAATAAAAAAGTGAGTACTCACTCAAAAAAATAAAAAGATTACTGTCTGATTTGCATTCATTTATTTTTCGGGGTATCTTTTGCTGCTCTATCGCTTTTTCAACCTCAAGTGGCACTCTCATTTTGCCTCCCTTTTTATGGCATACCAGTTTTAGAGTATATGACACATTTAATTGCAAAAGGGAATCGAGCAGAAGATCATAAAAAATGTAGATATGAATATTCTCTCCGCTTTTCTGTTTAATCCGATTTCCCGTCTGGCAAATCCGCGTTTGTGCCACGGTCTGGATATGGATGAAGAAAACCTTGAGTTGGCTTTTACCATGGCCTGGGATGCCATAAAACTTTAAAAAAACCCAAAAATTTTACAAATAACAATAACGAACGTTCGATTATTGATACAAGTCTGAACAATAAACCAAGCCCCGATGAAAGGAGAAAAAAGATGATTCCAAACCGTGAATTGCCGCAATGGTCTCGCAGGAAATTTATGAAAGCCGCTTTTGGTAGCGGTGCCATGGTACTGCTGGGTCAGTTCGGCGTCTTTCGATTGGCAAGCGCCCAACAAGAAGGAGAAAACACCCTTACTATGATCCTGGTTGATTATGCCAAATGCACGGGCTGCCGCACGTGTGAAACGGTCTGTTCGGCGTACAATCATCGGCAGACCGTCAACGGTGAAACCCTAAATGGTTTGGGAAATCCTGATTTGGCCAATATCCGGGTATACGGCTACAACCCGGATGTGGATGTTCCCGCGGTTTGCGCCATGTGTCCGGACAGCCCGTGTATTGATGCCTGCCCGGTGGATCCTGATCCGACCACCGGCCGCCGGGCTTTTTATAGGAATCCCGAGACAGGGGCGATTGCAAACGATCCGAACCGCTGTCAACAGTGCGGAAGCTGCGCCGAAGCCTGCCGGGTCGGTGTAATACATCCGAATCCGGAAACAGATATACCTGAGCGGATGTGCACCCTCTGCAATGGCGATCCCCAGTGTGTGAAGGATTGCCCTTTCGGGGCGCTGTCGCATGTCAAGGTTGATACCAAGCAAAAATTTTACGCCATGAAACCAGAGCAAATCGCCCATAAGCTGATTGAAGACTGGTATGGGGCCGCTGGTTAAACCAGCCGGGAAAGGACGAAATCATGAGTAAGAAAATATACGGATATAACGGCACTATTCTG
This sequence comes from uncultured delta proteobacterium, assembly GCA_963765595.1. GTDB lineage: Bacteria > Desulfobacterota > Desulfobacteria > Desulfobacterales > JAFDCJ01 > JAFDCJ01. Next base: position 14,414 of record CAVXXE010000063.1, on the reverse strand, counting down.
CATGTAGATTTAAGTTCGGGAAAGATTGAAAAAAAAGCGGTTAATCCCCAGGATTTGGCCAACTATCTGGGGGGCAGGGGCCTAGGCGTCAAGCTGCTATGGGACCATCTACAGGATAAACCCGGGACCGACCCGCTGGGCCCGGACAACCCGCTCATGTTCATGCCGGGACCGTTCTCGGGATTCCCCGCTCCGTCTTCATCCCGGACCTGTGTGGTGACGAAATCGCCTATGACCTCGCCCCAAAAGCCGAAGTATGCCCATGCATCGACTGTGAGCTATGCGAATATGGGTGGTTTTTTTGGGCCGGAACTCAGGTTCGCGGGATATGACGGGCTGATGATTACCGGGAAAGCAGCTTCACCGGTGTACCTATATATCAACGATGACAAGGTCGAGATCCGGGACGCCGAGAAGTTCTGGGGTATGGGAACCGACCAGTTTGACAAAGAGATTATTGAGGAATTGGATGACCCAAGGTTTCGCACTTGTTACATCGGGCCTGGCGGTGAAAATCTGATTCGATATGCTTGTATCTTGAATACCGCCGCTCGGGCTGCCGGACGGGGCGGCACCGGCTGCGTCATGGGCAGTAAAAAGCTCAAGGCGATTGCGGTAAAGGGAACCGGTCAGCCCGAAGTGGGTAACCACAAGCTGTTCATAGAGTCTTTGGAAGAAACCCGTCAAAAGTTCAAGGATCCAAAAATATATGGACGCTGGCGCAAGGCCGGCACGGCTGCGGGCCTTGAATACCTGTCAGGTCAGGGGATTCAGGCGGTAAAAAACTTCCGGGAAGGCACATTCACCGAGATTGACAAGATAGGCGCCGGGGCTTCCTTTAAAACCTGGGTGCGGTCATTTGCCTGCTACTGCTGTCCCCTGGCCTGCAAAAAAAGCGGCAAGACCACCGACAGTCCGTTTGCCGGCCTGATCCACGACGGGCCGGAATACGAAACCGGTACCATGCTGGGCGCCAATCTCATGATCTCAGACCACGCGGGTATGATGAAGGCCATCTATATTGCCGACGACTATGGCCTTGACATCATCTCGTTGGGAAATGTCATCGGTTTTCTCATGGAGGCCTATGACAAAAAGCTGATCGATAAAAAATTTCTGGACGGCATCGATTTAAAATGGGGCAGCGTGGAAGCCACCATCGAGATGATTCACAGAATTGCGGCCAGGAAAGGAATCGGCGACCTGGCATCAAAAGGTGTCAAAGCGCTGGCGGAAGAAATCGGACAGGATTCCCACAAGTTTGCCATGCATGTCAAAGGACATGAATTGGCCGCCCATAATTGTCATGCCAATCCACCCCGCGCGCTGTGCTATGCCACCGCCAATCGGGGTGCCTGCCATCTGAATGGAACCGATATTGTCCAACAAAACTTGATTGCCCTGGCCGACGCTACCGGCCTGTGCCTCTTTGCCATACGTGGATACGGAATGGACGGCAAGCTCATGGGTAAAATGCTGAGCGCTATCACCGGTGCTGTCCCCAGTGGCAACCCCATGCAAATTGGTGAGCGCATCTACAACCTGGAAAAATTGTTCAACTTTCGTGAAGGGTTCACCCGGGCCGATGATGTCATCCCGGAACGGTTTTTCGAGGAACCCCTGACTGTCGGCGACAAGAAAGGCGCGGTATTAACCCACGACCAATTCAAAACCATGATGGATGAGTTCTATACCCAACGTGGTTGGGATCTGGAAACGTCGGCACCCAAACCGGAGAAATTGAAAACCTTGGGGTTGGCAGCTTAAATAACTTTAAGGCCACTGGTTGTTAGCAAACGATTGAGAACTTGTGGCAAAAGGAGACCAACATGCTTTACAGAACAGTGCCTAAAAACGGCGACGAACTGTCCATCCTGGGGTTCGGTTGCATGCGTCTGCCCATGACCAAGGAGAGGCAGATCGACGAGCCCCGGGCGACCCGGCAAGTGAGAGATGCCATCGACCGTGGGGTCAATTATCTGGACACGGCCTGGCCCTACCACGCAGGGGAAAGCGAAAACTTCCTGGGACGCGCCCTTACCGACGGCTACCGCGACAAGGTTAAAATTGCCACCAAACTGCCCTCCTGGATGATCAAAAACCGGGAGGATATGGACACCTATCTCAACGCCCAGTTGGAAAAGCTTCAAACGGACCACATTGACTACTATCTGCTTCACGGACTGGCGGGGGACCAGTGGGATCACCTTGATTCCCTCGGTGTGACCGATTTCCTGGACAAGGCCAAGGGGGACGGCCGTATTGTCAATCCCGGTTTTTCCTTCCACGGCGTGCTTGGCGATTTCAAAAGGATCGTGGATGTCTATCCCTGGATATTCTGCCAGATACAGTACAATTATCTCGATGAGAAAAATCAGGCCGGAACCGAAGGCCTTGAATATGCCGCGTCCAGGGATCTGGGAGTGGTGATCATGGAACCGCTGCGCGGCGGCAACCTGGGGCTGCCCACACCGCCGCCGGAGGTGGACGCCATCTGGCAGAAAGCGGACAAAAAGAGGACACCTGTGGAATGGGCCCTGCGCTGGGTATGGAACCACCCTGAAGTCACGGTGGTGCTTTCCGGGATGAACGAGGAAGACCACATCCAGGAGAACCTGGCTATCGTTCAAGCTGCCCTTCCCAATTCCCTGACAGAAGATGAATTAAAACTGATCGAAGAAGCAGGCCGGAAATACAGGACACTGATGAAAGTCGCCTGCACCGGATGCGGTTATTGCATGCCCTGCCCCTCGGATGTTGCCATACCGCGATGTTTCGAGGTGTACAACAAAATGCACATGTTCGGTAATGAGGTAGAGGCAAAATTCAGCTATGCCTTAAGCATGGGAGGTGCTTTCAGCGGAATCCCTTCCTTTGCATCCCAATGCGTTCGATGTGAAGAATGTCTGGAAAAGTGCCCCCAACACATCGAAATTCCGGATATCCTGGAAATAGTCGCCGAGGAATTCGAAGATGCGGACCTGGAGAAAAGAATCGCCATAGGCAAAAAGATGCTCAATATGGAATAATTTTTCATGCCCTGACGCACACAGCGAAGCATGAAACATCCATTATCACCAAATATATTGGGCCCCAAGGTCTAATGGACCCGAAAGGGCCGCCAGATCCTGCAAAGCGGTCGGAATATTCCCAAAACACCGAGGTCGCGTCAAAATTATGGGATGTGTCGCTAAAAAGCCGCATGGCCTTTGCCCGCTACAAAGGCGCGGCCGAAAAGGTGTTGCTGAAAATCGGCTTTCCCCGGGTCCACATCTTCCGGCCGGGCTATATTTATCCGGTTACCCCCAGAAAGGAGCCCAATTTCAGCTATCGGATCTCCCGTTTTCTGTACCCGGTGCTGCGACGGGTCTATCCGAACATCGGCATCCCCTCCGAAAACCTGGCCCGGGCCATGGTGCATACCGGCTTGTATGGTGTATGCGGCTCCCGGTGAGGATGCAATCCATTAATGAAAAACTGGCTGAAAATGCAGAGAGTAGTCAAATCCTTTATTCTAAAGCAGAGCAGTGTTGCCCTCAAAAAATGCCCATAGCGCAACTGATGAAAAAAGCAATTGCCAAATTGGAAAGTTAGGAGTGGCCGGCATGAATCCATATGCTCTCCCCAATATTATTGCTTTTGCACTCCTGCTGGTGTTGAGTCTGGCCGTGGTTTTTCAGAATCCACGGGATAAAAGCAATCAACTTTTGTTCGCACTTTGTCTGAATCCGGCCCTATCCGTCGGAGCAGTCGGTCTGCTGCATTTGTCGACCAGTGAAGCGCAAGCCAATTTCTGGAATAAGTGGCCCTATATCTTGGGTCTTCCGACCTATATTTTGTTAATAGAATACAGTCTACAAATTTCCGGCCGCGTCCAAAGATTAAAAGAAAAACTGATTTTTGTGCCGATTCCAGGAAACATTTTATATTGCGGCAATCAATACACAATGTCATTTCAATTCAATAATTTATAGATTGAACTTACAAATATACAATTTGCCGAAGACGAGAATGAAAATCCAGGAAAAGTGAATGCACGACCTCTTCCATAAGATTTATCGGCTATTTTCACTCCGACACGATTTGGCGGATACATCGTATGCCGGCTGCTAAAAACCCGCCGGTTGAATCACAGGTCGGATCAAAGGAGGCCAGCGTACCTGCCTGTAATTTAAAATACTTTTTAACCACTGCAATGGACGCTTTGACAAATTCCGGTTTCAATCCCCCGGAAGCACCGAAATGACATTGGATTCTTTGACGGGCACAAAACCCGGAATCGTTTTTAGGATCGCTTTCCAACAGCGCCCGGTTGCCATGGCAAGGGGCATCCCGTCTAAAAAGCCGCTTTGGGTCGTTTCCGGCGTGTTAAATTCTCCGTGGGCGTCAAACCAGACAACGCCCTGTTGGCTGGAATTGATCCCGGCAATAGTCCCCAGACAGCTGTTGCAATTGCCGGAGAGTACCATCGGAAACATACCATCGCCGACTGCGGCTTTAACCTCTTTTGATAATAGGCGATTGAGTTCAAATGCCGTTCCGATTTCCGTTCTGAATGGTGATTTTGCATCGATGCGGGTTATTTTGACCTGGTGGCCATCCGCTTGCAGCTCCTCACGTATCACTCGGCGCAGGATAGTTTCTAGTTCGTGATTGCGAATTTTAGCTTTCAGCGCCTCATTAATAAGCGTTTGATAACCCCGCCCACCGGCTTTTGCCTTGAAATAGGCCACAACTTCGGCATCAAGAAAAATGTTAACCCGTACTTTGCCTTTCGCTACAGGTTTGCCGCCAATTCGCAGTTTAGCCCGTGCCATCTGATCTTCTGTAACTTCAGGAATATCAGACAGATCAATGTCTTTATCCTGCATGGTGGTAATACGTTGCCAATTTTAGACTGAGAGGCCGAGCTATACGCTAAAAGAATTTCAAGTTTTTATAGATCCTTGGGCTGCTGGAAAAAGGATTATAATAAAGCAACCGGAGTCACTCCGGCACGGCGAATGGCTGCGCGGGCGAGAATCGTCAAGGAATCGAAATAGGGAACCGATAGATGCTGCTGACCGAGGGCCAGCGGTATCTCGGTGCATCCGGCAATGATGGCCCGGGCGCCGTCAGGCTTATTTGCGATAAGGTCTTCGGCGGCTGTGACCAGATCAGCCGTGATTTCGGATCTGGTGCGCGTGGGGGCGGTATTTTTGATGTCATAAATTGCTTCCATTATCGTGGACTGCACGGCTTCAGCGGGAACCACGGTTTTTATTTTTTCCTGAGCCAGGCGTTTTTGAAACAGTCCGCCCTTAACCGTACCGGTCGTACCCAGAAGTCCGACGGTTTTTATGGTGGGATAATCCCGGGTAATGGTTTCAACCACGGCATCAAAAATAGACAGGATGGGCAAATTGACCCGGCGTTGGATCTCATCTACGAAAAAGTGAGCCGAAACACAGGGAATAATTATAAAATTGGCATCGGCTTTCTCCAGAACGTGACACCCCGCCACGATAGCCGGTACCGGTGATTGGCCGTCGCCGACGATGGCCGCGGTTCGATCCGGCACCGCGGGATTGGAGTCAATGACCACCCTGAAGTGGTCCTGGTCCCTTTGCGCCGGCGTGTTCTTAATAATCTTACCGAAGCATTCCAGGGTTGCTTCCGGTCCCATGCCGCCGAGGATACCAATTACCTGTTTGTTCATATGATTGCCATTAAACTTATTAACGGTTTATGGTTGAGCAGTTATCTAATTCGTAATAACAGGAAATCCGAAGCACGAATATCGAAGCACGAAACAATATCAAAATTTTAATTTTCAAATGTTCCAAATGTAAAGGCCCTTTAATTTATATTGGCCTTTTGTTTTGAATTTTTTTCTTTTGGTCATTCGGATTTGTTTCGAATTTCGAGATTCAGATTTCGAATTTTAAAGCCCCTATATAAAATTGTAAGTACAATTAATTATCCCAAAAGCATATTGTCTACAGGATTTGTTTTAAAAATTCCTTGGCTCTTTCGCTTTGGGGATTGTTGAAGAACTCTTCATAGGTGCCCCGTTCGACGATGCGGCCAAAATCCATGAAAATAATTTCATCGGCGACTTCCCGGGCGAAGCCCATCTCATGGGTGACACAGAGCATGGTCATCCCCTCTTTGGCCAGATTAATCATGACATCCAGGACCTCTTTGATCATCTCGGGATCCAGTGCCGAGGTGGGCTCGTCAAACATCATGTAATTGGGCTCCATGGCCAGGGAGCGGGCGATGGCCACCCGTTGCTGTTGACCACCGGAGAGGTTGGCCGGATAAGACTGCGCTTTTTCGGGAATGCCGACACGCTCCAACAGTTCCACGGCTTTTTTTTGGGCTTTTTCTTTCGACCACTTGCGAACTTTCATGGGGGCCAGGGAGATGTTTTGGAGAACCGTCATGTGCGGGTAAAGTTCAAAACGCTGAAATACCATGCCGATATTTTCCCTCAGTTTATAAAGATTTGTTTTGGGGTCGCTGAGCGAGACCCCGTCGACAATGATTTCTCCTTCCTGATAGGGCTCCAATCCGTTGACGCAGCGCAGCAAAGTACTTTTACCGGAACCGCTCGGTCCGCAAATAACCATGGTTTGGCCCCGTTCGACAGTCTCGTTGATATCGGACAACACCTTAAAATCGCCAAACCTTTTGCTGACATTTTTGATTTCAATCATAGTAAACCTGTCTTTCGGCCTTTTTCTTCGAAATGCCTGGAAATCTTCGATCCGATAAAACAAAAGATGAAAAAGACAACGGCCACAAAGCCGTAGAGCTGAATGGAGCGCACTTCCAGGTTGTCGACAATGGAGGTTCGTCGGACAAATTCCTGCAACCCGATGACAAAGGCCAGGCTGGTGTCCTGGAAGGTGACGATGGATTGGGTAATCAAACTGGGCAACATGCGCCGGAAGGCTATGGGAACCAGAATGTAACGGGCCGTCTGGGCATAGGTCATGCCGGTGGAGTAGGCGGCGGCGGACAGGTCCTTGCTGATGGATTGGTATCCGGCACGAAAGATTTCACCAAAATAGGTCGCCTCGAAGATAATAAAGGCAATCACCGCCGAAAGAAAAGGGTTCAGCGGTCTTCCGGCGATGATGGGCATTACAAAGTAAAACCAGAAAATAACCAGCAGCAGCGGCAAGTTGCGGATAAAATTAACATATAGGGTGATCGGCTGGTAAACCCATTTATTTTTGGAGATGCGGCCCAGGCCGACCAGGGCCCCCAGAGCGATGCCGCCGGTCAGGGCAAAGAAACTCAACTGCAGGGTCACGCCGAAACCGCCCAACAAAAAGGTGATGTTGTCAGCGACCGCATCAAACATGGTTACCTCCCCACCATGCCGGGTATTTTGAATCTGTTTTCGATAATGTTCATCACCCGCACCACGGTAAGTCCCAGAACCAGATAGATGGCCATGGCTCCGGTAGTTGCCTCCAGGCCGTGGAAAGTTTCGGCATCGATGCGGTAACTCATGAAGGTCAGCTCGGCCACGCCGATGGTCATGGCCACCGATGAGTTCTTGAAAATGGTCAAAAATTCGGTGGTCAAAGGCGGCGTGATGATCCTCAAGGCATAGGGGATGATCACATGGCGGTACATCTGGTATTGGGTCAGGCCGGTGGACAAAACCGCCTGGTACTGATCGGGACTGATCGATGCGAATCCGGCCCGCATATGTTCCGCCACCCGCGAAGCGGTATACAGCCCGAGGGCAATGACGGCCACATAAACGTTGAGCCCCGAAATCTGGTTGATCTGACGTCCGAAGGTTTCACCGAAGAGCATCGGTCCGGCGTAATACCAGAAAAACAGCTGGACCAGGAAGGGGATATTGCGAAAAATTTCGGTATAGGCGCTGGAAAAAAAGCGCAACCAGCGCCAGGGGGTTACACGCAAGGTACCGATACAAATGCCCCAAAAAAACGCAATGATCCAGCCTAGAAATCCTATTTTGATTGTTAACCAGAGGCCCTGGAGCAACCACATCCCGTAGGGCTGCCGCCACAAAACCCCCCAGTCGAAATCGTATGCGAAGCCCATCTCCTATTCTCAAACAAATCCGAATATCGAATTTAAAAAATAAATTAAAATGTAAAAATTATTAACCTGTCTGTTTATCCCTGCTTAAATGGTGCTAAAATATATATTTCTTTTACTTCTTCCACCATTCGTCCGAGATAGGGTATACCATCATTTCAAGATAAGCTTTATAGGCTTCAGACATGGGAATGGGAACCAGACCCTCGGGCCCCATCCATTTTTCGTACAGCTCGTAGAATTTACCGTTATGAATGGACCAGATGATGGTGTTGTTGACGAAGTCCCTGAAGTCGGAGTTGCCTTCTCTCATGATGTAGGCATAGGGCTCGTAGGCGATGGCAAAGGCGACCGTCATCCAATTATCCGGATTCTTGTCCTTCATGCGCAATCCTTCCAGCAGACTGCGATCGGTGGAGTAAGCTTCAATTTTACCGCTCTTTAACGCCAGCATGCCCTGGGGGTGGGTTTCGGTGACGACGATATCCTTGGGGCTGAACTTCCCGTCACTGGCCAGTTTTTCAACTGCTCTGAGGTTGGTGGTCCCCCTGGCGGCGCCGACCCGCTTGCCGTTGAGGTCCTCAAGGGTGCTGATGCCGCTGTCTTTGGCCACCAGAAAGGTTGTTTCGGAAAAGAAAAAGGTCATACTGAAGTCGGCCTGTTCTTCGCGTTTCTGGGTATAGGTTGTCGACCCCATTTCAACATCAATGGTCCCGTTGACCACCATGGGGATGCGGGTTTTGGGTGTCACGGTAAATGGCTCGATTTCAATTGTTTTACCAAATCGCATTCCCAGATATTTGGCCAGTTCATTGGCCATGTCCACTGAAAATCCGACGTGTTTGCCGACTTTGGGATCGACGAAGGCAAAGGGAATCGATCCCTCCCTGAAGCCCAGCTTGATTTTGCCGGTTTTTTCGATCTGGTCCATGGTTTTGTCGGCCAGCACCGGGACGGCCAGAAGGGTCGCTGCCATGACGACGGTTATTCCTAAGCTTAATAATTTTTTCATCACATCCTCCTTTTGTTGGTTAGTGGATACTGGTTGCTGGATACTGGTACTGGTTGGATCTGGATACTGGTTGCTGGATACTGGATACTGGTTACTGGTTACTGGTTACTGGTTACTGGTTGCTGGATAATGGTTGCTGGATGCTGGAAAGAGGAGTCGCTCCTGGATGTCGTAGCCATTGGCTGATATGACGGAGCCGGCTCGCTCTTCTTTTATTTGTAAAATCGAAAAAATGCCTCGTTTTTGATACTCGGTAATTTTCAAAAAAAAGTCCGGCTGTCAATAATTACTTTTTTCTGATAATTTAAAAGCAAATATTACAAGACCCGGACGAGTCGAAATTGAAAATTGAAGATTGCAAATTGAACATTTGTGGGTGTTGCTCGCGCAGCGCAGGCGCTTGCGCCGCGTGTCGCTCCGGCCTTTTCAATAGGGTAAAAAAATTGGTACTTGTGTTTTGGTTTTTTCCCCTTAGAATGCGATAAAATAATTCTTAATGTTTAAACTATATAAATTCGTAAAATGTCAGAATCTCGATTTTTGTGCATTGTAACACATTGAAATTACAAGCACTGAAATTTTGGTTTTGCGGCTTTTGCGCCTTTTTGCGGCCATATCAAAGTTGATCCAGTGACTGAAAATTCCAGCAACAAGCAAACGCCAAATATCGATACCGCCGAGATTGCCAAATTCGAGGCCATGGCTCCGATCTGGTGGGATAAAAAAGGTGCCTTTAAAGCCCTGCACGATATTAATGTGCTGAGGCTGGACTATATCGACGGGCGTGCTTCGGTGTCCGGCAAGCGGGTATTGGATGTGGGTTGCGGTGGCGGGATCCTCTCCGAGGCCATGGCGGCGTTGGGGGCCGAAGTGACGGGAATCGACATGGGGGAAGCACCGCTGGCGGTGGCAAAATTACACCTGGAGCAATCCGGTCTGTCGGTGGCGTATCAGCGTGCGACGGCGGAAGAATTTTCCGAAGTCCATCCGGCGGGCTTTGATGTGGTCACCTGCCTGGAGTTGCTGGAACATGTTCCTGATCCGTATTCAGTGGTGTCGGCCTGTAAAAAATTGGTCAAATCCGGCGGGCATGTGTTTTTCGCCACCCTTAACCGCAACCCGAAATCATTTCTATTTGCCATCATCGCGGCCGAATACATTCTGAGTTTGGTGCGTAAAGGCACACATACGTACAAAAAGTTTATCAAGCCATCTGAGCTTGAACAATGGGCGACAACCGCCGGTTTGACTTTTCAGGACCTGACCGGGCTGCACTATAACCCGTTTTTACGCAAATATTCCCTCGGCGGCAATACCCATGTCAATTACCTGATGCATTTTCGTAAAATAATTTAGGAACTTAAGGTTTCAGCGCCGCCATTGGCCTGAAAGGCGGCCGGTTTGATCAAAATGTAACTTTATTGGAACCTAATAAATAGTTGAAAAAGACCATTTATGGATGGAAACTACCTAACATTTCAGATCAGTAGCACAATCAATAACTGCTGAGCTCTAAACTGGGTGATGGACTAATAGCCGTTGCACAATTGAGCCAAAGTGTGGGTTTCGTATGCCTAATATACAATCTCGGTAAGAAACGCAGGTGGCGGAACGTTGCACCTGCGAAATAAAAACAATATCACAATGAATTATATATACCGTGGGATGCCGGTGCGTTGGATATACAGATTTCGCCAAAGGCATAAGATCACAATATCTGGCCATCATTTCCCGAGATATTTGACAAGCTCCTTTCTCCACACAGGGCTTTCCAGTACAGACAACAAAGCTTGATTAAACTTTTCCACGTATGGACTATTATCTGGTAGAGCGAACGCGTAGCTCTGTTTCTCGAATTCGAAGGGAAGCACCGAGAGCGACTCATACCTTCCTTCCGCTTGGGCCTTTTTGATCATGTATTTCAAGACTGCCCCGTCAGCGACCACCGCACCCAGACTACCAGCATCGAGGGCCGCAAGCAGTTTTTGTCTGTCGTTGAAAGTACGGCTGTTGATGCCTTGCTCCTGTAAGTACTCTAACGATGTCGATCCTTCAATGGCAGCTACCTTGACTTTAGCCAGGGCCTGCGGTCCTGTAATCTCTGAACGTATTTGATCAAGCGTAAAGGCGCTGGCGAGAAGGGCGGTAACGCTGGCAATCATAATTGTGCTGCCGACCGCCAGAACCGCCGATAGCGTCCGCCCGCCCAGCGTTCGAAATTCGTAATACCGGATGGGCCAGGATGTTACGAACAGCAGTCCTGTAATGAAGCCTTCCACCAGCTTGCCGCCTCGGTTTTTCATCGAATAGAGTTTCGTGTTGATCTTGTGCTCCAATAAAAAAAGGATACCACCAATCAAAGCTGCCAGGCCGACAATGATTCCTACGACCACATACAATTTTTTATTGAAAAAATCGTTTGGATCGCGTGCATAAATCCATGCTGCTTCACTGCGATGGCAAGATGAGTCTCGTAAAAGGAATGTGAAAAATCTATAATTTTTTCGCGTTCATGGGTTTTGGAGAGGCACGAAACTCCTACATCTGCCTTGCCCTGGGCAATTGACTCCAACATCTCATTGAGACCATATTCCTCAATACTGTACTCAAGGCCGAGTTCTATAGCAATATTATCCCAAAGAAAAATGCTTAATCCTGAAAACTCGCCGGCGTCGTTCATGACGAAGGGTGGACAAATCCTCGCTGCAACACGTATCGGACGCTCCGCTGACTGAGCGCAAAACGGAGAAGGGCCCAATAATAATAGGGCGATTACGAAGAGGGCAGTCAGTGAGAATCTGAGCTTGAACTCGAGGTGCAACATGTCATTCCTTTCAAAACAATGTTCAAAAGAATTACAAATCAACCGAATGCAGATACAGAGTATCCGGACTTCGTTTGAAATTGTGATATGCTCTAAAATCAGCTCCTAATTTGTCGGAGTTTCGACTACAGATTTTGCCAATATTACAACCTTGCTACTTTTACAGATACCATACGTGTATCACACAAATGGCGTTAGTGCCAAATGCTTCGCTATATAGCAGTTACGTTACTGCTCAAATAATTGATATTGAGTAATTTAATGTTAATCGTGAGACTGATTGTTTTGATAGGGGCCTAATCCGTTAAATATTACCATAATTCATCGAAATCCTGTTGCTGATCAAGCGTAAGTCGCTTTAGTTTGCTAGAGACAGCACTCTCCTCCCAATCAAACCTCTGAATTTCCTCAAACGAATATGGTCTGCGGTCAAACACTAAAACGGCGCGCAGGCCGGCAGTAAAGTAAGGGTCTCCCGTAAGGTTGTGCCGGGGTTCAGAGCGGGTTGCCACGCCAACCCCTTTAACCCATCCGATTTTTGCAAGCTGCTGGGAATAGATAAGATCCTCCATGAGGGCATACATAGCCTCGTCAATATCCGGGTCAATTTTGTGGGTCACGGGCGGCCAGGTCTTAAAGGTAAAACGCACGCCGATATCACGGCTGATTTGAGCGATCCAAACCGGTTTGCCCTGATAACGCATGGGGCTTAGCCACATCCGCAGGTGGTTACGCTCATGGACTGTGTGGCGGGGCTTTTGTCCGGCTAAATCCTGTTGCCGTTTACTAAAATAGAGAGGACTGACGGGCGAGTATCTGTATCTTGAGCCGAACAGAAAAGATTTGATTGTCTTCCAGACTGCTGTACCATAGGTTTGCTCGGCCGGAAGCCATCCTCTGCGAACAAAGGCCGACGAGAGATCTTCGCGGCTTCCAATTAAAACCAGGTTCAGGGGATCGCCGTTTTCAGTGCCATCTTCGTTGGTAGCACAGCAGGGCAGATTTTCCAATTCTATTCTCAATTCTTTTTCATCAAGATTGACAATTTCTTCTTCCGCATAGAGATTTTCAAAATCTACCTCGTGATGATCAGCTCTAATGCCCGGGACCTGAACAAAAAAAGTAAAAAATTTTATTTTATTGTAACCGATTAAATCAATGTCAACCACCTTGGTTCCCTCATCGCGGTTGGCAAAAATAAAGCCGGAAACAGAAGTCCCCGGGGCAATTGGATTCCTGAAATTCATCACCCTGAAATGGTCGTCTATTTTTTTATTTACGGAACTTCCAATTTTGCCATGGAAAGCATAGGCGGCTTCCAGTGGTGAGAAATAGTCCGGATCCAGGCCTGCAGACATGAGCCAATAGGCAACCGTATCAGCATTTTGAACTCTAATCCAGACCGGCTGGATATCTTTGCCGGCCAGGTTTACCCCGAAGAGTTGGCGGCTTTCTTCAGCGCTGAGCACCGCAACCGTTGCCCTGACATCCCCATCGATCTTCGACTGAGATCTTTCCCGGAAAGGAACATCAAAACTTGGGCGGGGCTTTTGATAAATCGTACATCCATAAACAGCTATGGTGAATATAAATGCAACATGTAACAAATATAGACACCTGTATTTCATTGTACCTCCATAGATTCTGTTTTACGTTTTATTTTCACCATGCCAATCCAAAGGTCCAGTTGTGAAATAATCTAATGACCTCCGGCTTCGAAATTCTCGCTGGAAAAAGCATCCGGTGCAATTCCAATTTGAATGATTGCTAAAAAACGCATAAAAAGGCCCATACCCCTGCACCCCGGCTACCATAAAACCTGCGCCTACCAATGAACCCTGGATAATGGCCACCCCTAAAATCCCTTTGACCACATTACGGATGGTTATCGTCGAAATATCAGCAAAGTCATTGCCGACTTCGCCTGCCGTTAATGGTATCGTACAGATAGTATAAGATGATCCATTCCCCATTTAATCCTGAAGACATGGTTTTTTATTGCGCAGCCCGGTGCAATTCCACACGGCCATACTCTTTATCGGTTGTGGATATAATTTTAGCGGGTTTTAATTGGACACGCTTTGCAGCGACCTTGCCTTTTCGGGTCAGATAATCTTTGACTTTGTTTGCACGCGTCAGTGCGAGCATTTTTAATTGGTTATCATCGATAGCTTGATCTTTGGCCGGATCTTTCTGCTGCGCTTTGACAGCCTTTTGGTTGCTGCCTTCCTTTTCTTTGTTGGCCTGCTCTCCTGACATTTTGGTCCGGTCCATCTGTCGGTCAGCAGTACCTTCGATACTGAGTGTTAAAGCAGTTCTTTCGTTGAGGAATTTAGCCAGCGCAGCAAGCTTTTTCGTCGCCTGCTCACTTAACTCTGAAAGGCCAAATTCGAATTCAATAAAATGCACTTCTTCACCCTTGACGTCATCGATTTTTGCGATGGCTGAAGGCGCTGAACTATCTGGGATGGTTGATGACTGTATGCTATCTTGGACGGTTGGAGACTG
>CAVXXE010000062.1:0-81823 GCA_963765595.1 uncultured delta proteobacterium | reverse complement strand
CGGTGGCACGGAAAGTATATATTAGCCATACCCAATCCATAATTTTAAGCCAGTCCAAAAGTGGACATTACGGCTATCAATATACAATGACGATTTAATTCAGCTTGTTATAGGATCCACTTACAAATATACAATTGACAGAAGGCGGGAATGAAAAACCAGTAATAAAGTTGAACTTTCAATCATGCAGAGGATATAAAACTCTCCACAACTACATCCGGCTTCATTTGCCTGTTTCAGGCTTTTCAAAATGACCATGGCGGCCGGCTCCTTTTGCAAATCGGCCAGCGCCGGAACCGGCCTCTTTTTCCAGAGACCGCAGACCGTGGCTAAATTCATTGGCCATGGCCTTCTCAAACGGCAGGTCGAATTGCTCGATGGCCGACATACGGTCTCCCCGCAGGCATATCTGGGGAAAGGCGGCTATCTGATGGGCAAGCTTTACGGCGGATTGCCTGGCTTTACCTTTTGGGACAACCCGATTGACCAACCCCATCTGCAACGCTTCGTGTGCTTCAACCGGTCTGCCGGTCAAAATGAGATCGAGCGCACGACTCAAACCGATCAGCCTTGGAAGACGAACCGTACCGCCGTCAATCAAGGGAACACCCCAGCGTCTGCAAAACACTCCCAGCACCGCATCTTCTTCCATGACTCTCAGATCACACCAGAGCGCCAGTTCGAGACCGCCGGCCACTGCATAGCCGGTGATGGCGGCGATGACCGGTTTGCTCAGCCGCATGCGGGTAGGGCCCATGGGGCCGTCACCTGCAGGTTCCACTCGGTTGGGTTTACCCTCCGCGATTTTTTTTAAATCCGCTCCGGCGCAGAACTGGCCCTGATCTCCGGAAAATACCGCCACCCTTGCTGCTTTATCATTCTCAAAGGAACGAAAAGCATCCGCCAGTTCATTTGCGGTTTGACGGTCAACCGCATTGCGGACCTCGGGCCGACTTAAGACGATTGTGGTCAGCGGTCCGTCTTTTTCGACATATACCGTCATGGTGGCCTCCTTTTTCTGAAATTGGTACCCCAATTGAGTAAAACTCAATTGATGAGGTATTTGGTATTGGGTAACAGGTACTGGCTTAGGGAATTTTTTCCGATTTCTATATTTCACTATACAAAGATATAAAAAATTTACGGCAATTTTAGATAAACACCAGTACCGTTAAACCAGCTTGCCCCCGTCACAGACGATACAGGTGCCGGTCGTGTATGAAGCCGCATCGGAAACAAGATAGAGAACAGCGCCGGCCATTTCACCAGGCTGCGCGTGTCTGCCCAACGGGATTTGTCGAATTGCAGTTTTGTAGATTGATTCATTTTTAATGAGGGCTTCCGAAAAATGCGTTTGCGTCAAACCCGGGAGCAAGGCATTGACCCGAATATTTTTAACGGCAAGTTCTTTGGCGAAGGCTTTGGTCATGGAAATCAATCCAGCCTTGGTAATGGAATATATTCCCTGCATCGGTATCGGCCGGACACCATTGATGGAGGCCACATTGACGATGGCACCTCCCTGGGATGCTTCCATCAGCCGGGCTGCGTGCTGGGTGATGAAAAAAGGGCCTTTGAGGTTGACCTCATTGGTTTTGTCCCAAGCTCTCTCATCGGCATCGAGCATATCTCCGAAATAGGGATTGGTAGCCGCGTTGTTAATAAGAATGTCCAGCCGGCCGGAGGTGTTTTTAACTTTTTCGAATAACTCCTTTATCTCATTCAGATTTCCGGTATGGCAGGCAATGGCTTCAGCCTGGCCGCCCTTTCGCTCTATTTTATCTTTGACAGCCTGCAGGCTGTCCAGCTTGCGGCTGACCAGAATGCAGCGGGCACCATATTCTGCCAATGTCAAAGCGATCGCTTCCCCAATTCCCCTGCTGGCACCGGTTATCAGGGCGATTTTGTTTTCCAGTGAAAAATTAACCATGCCGGCCTCCTCATTCTCAGCTCATATTCTCAGTTAAAATGATAACCATTCGAAGGCCTCTCATAGACCGTCGCTTTTCGTTTTTTCATACACCTTGATAAATGCGGGGATAAAACTAGTCAAATCTTCTACAATACATATATCGGCGACCTGAAAAATAGCGGCAGCTGGATCTTTGTTGATGGCCACAATATATTCGGAATTGCGCATGCCCATTGCATGCTGCACCGCCCCGGATATACCGCAAGCAATGTAAAGCTTTGGTGAAACGGTTGCACCAGTGACCCCCACCTGACACCTGTATTCCAGCCAGCCTAAATCACAAACGATGCGGGAACCGGCAACCGCCGATTTGGTGAACAATGCGGCCAGCTGATAAATGAGATCCAGGTTTTCTTTATCGCCAAGGCCCTGGCCGGCAGAGACGATGACAGCGGCTTCGGTGATGCCCGTCATGTCCGCCTCAGCCTGTTTTATACCCCTAGAACGAGTCTTCAGGGATTCACAATTGAAGGATCGATGGGTAACGCTGCCGGGTACGGCTATTTCCGGCTTTTGCGGCCTGAACATACCGGGCTGGATGGTGAGAATGGAGACGTCCTTTTCCGGGCGGACATGGGCCACGGCTTTAGCGCCGAAAATCGATCTTGCAAAGCAGGTTTGATTTTCGACTTCAAGAATATCTTCAACACCGGTAATGCAGGCGGCATTTAATTCTACCGCTAGCGCCGGGGCAAAGTCCATCCCCTGGGAACTGTGAGCGGTGCAAACATAGGCAGTTTTTAAGTCCCGCAGCAGATCCGCCAGAACACTTTTGTATATTTCTCCATTGTAACCGGTCAACTGCGGAATCCTCGCTGCGGTGACTTCAAGCCCCCAGGTATCGGCCATCTCCCGGGCGAGCATTGCCGGGTGGGCGTCAAGAATGACCGCCTTGATTGCTGATCCTGTGATTAGTTGCAGCCTTTTGGCACAGGTTACAAGCTCGTGGGTGACGGGTTTGATTTGACCGGCAAAATGCTCGACGATGACGAAAATGGTTTGTTTCATACGAATACGTTCATTATAGATTTGACATGATATCAAATCTCATTGGACAATGGCTAACTAAATATTGCCGCATTAGTAATTCCATCTTCACTGGAGCAGGGCTTTTTCGCGAAGCATGCTTAAGAGTCGGGTCGCTTTTTCATGCTGAGTGCCTGTTAAAACGGTTCCAGAACGCGATTTTTCGGGATATGCCACCCGCACGACATTTTCCCGTAACTGCGGTTGGGTTGAGTCACCGGCTTGAAACGTTTCCAATTTCTGTTTATTGGCTCGCAGCAGGTTTGAGAGAGAGGGATAACGCGGTGTGTTGATACCCGACTGAATGGTTAAAACTGCCGGCAGTTGCAGCTGCAATGTATCCCTGCTGCCGCCTTCAATCTCCCGCTCTACAAAAACGGATTTCGTGTCCGGTGCCATCTGCTGCCGAATGACGGCTGTAGCCCAGGGCAGGGATAGACAGGCTGCGATCATGGGGCCGACTTGTCCCTGCATCTGGTCTTCAGACATGACACCGGTAAGAATGAGGGTATAATGTTTGTCGCGGGCATAATCTGCAATACCGGATGCAATGGTAAAGGGGTTTAGATAGCCTTCGGATTCCGTGAGCATATGGACGCCATGATCCGCACCCATGCCGATGGCCCGTTTAATCACCTCGGCCGAACGCTCCGGCCCTATACTGATGGCATCGATGCTGGAACCGGGATATGCTTCTTTCAACAACACGGCTTCTTCAACGGCAAATTCATCCAACCGGTTCATTTGGTAACCGGTTATGACATCCGTCTGAATCCAGCGGCCATGATCGTCGATTTGAATCGGGCTTTCAGATTCACATACCTGTTTGATGCACACCAGAATTTTCATGATGAGCAACAATATAAAGTGCTGCAAAGCGTGTCAATAAAAAAAACGAACGTTCGCTCTTTTTTCTTGACTCTGCGAACATAGAATAATATGAATAAAAGAAATTAAAAATCGAATCCATTCAACACTCAGTGGCCTTGTAGGAAAAATTATTACGGCCAATATATTACCGCAATTATAAATAGGAGCACTAAGTCAAGGTATCTTTTTATGAGTGAAATTTATTTTATCAGACACGGTCAAGCTTCCTTCGGTGCAGACAACTACGACCGGCTGTCTCCCCTCGGTGTCAGACAGGCACAGTGCCTGGCAAAGCATCTGGCCAAAACCGACAAATTATTTGACGCCGTGTACTACGGCGAAATGGAGCGTCAGCAGAATACAGCCCGAGAATTTATCAACCATTACTCAAGCAAGGGGCTTGCCGTGCTTGCGCCCGTTGTTTCCAAGGCCTTCAACGAATACGATTCTTTCGCCGTTTGGCATGCCTTGATTCCAGAGATGCTTGCAGATGAATCCTCTATTGCCAAAGACCTGGATAAACTTCCCGGTGATCAAAAAGCATTTCAAAGGGTTTTTGCACCGCTGATGACCCGCTGGATTACAGGAAAGTACAAGGCCGGCGGCATTCCGCGATGGGACGACTTTACCCGGCGTGTCAGACAGGGAATTGAAGAATTAGCGGCCCGCCACGGTGTCGACAAACGGCTGGTGGTGTTTACCTCGGGGGGGCCCATCTCAGTGGCGGTGCAGATTGCACTCGGTTTGTCCGATAAAAAAGCGCTTGAGATTTCATGGCAGCTCCTAAATGCCTCAATCACCCGCATCAAATATAACAGCCACGGGATGATGCTGGCCGGGTTTAACGAGGTGGCCCATCTGGAATTGGAGGGCGCTGAAGGATTTATAACTTATCGGTGAATTGGAATGACGATTGACGAACGTTTGGAATGACGAATTGTGGAAGTCGCTTCGCTCCATTGTTTTTATAGCAAAAATTTCAATCTAAAAAGACAGAAATCCTTCATTATGCATTATTCATTCGACATTCGTCATTCCACAATATCGCCCCTGTTCGGGGTTAAATTTACATAACCTAAAAACATGCAGCGTAACATTAATAGGAGGTCCCAATGGATTTTAGCGTATCGGATAAAATGGAAACCATCACCAAGATGATCGATGAGTTTGTGGACAAAGAGCTTATTCCCATGGAACCGGCGCTATTGACCCGGTCCTTTAAAGAGCTTCTTCCCGAGCTCGAAGAAAAGCGTCGGATGGTCAGACAGATGGAGCTTTGGGCGCCGAACCACCCCACGGAATACGGCGGCATGGGGCTTAACCTGAAGGAGCATTCTCTGGTTTCCGAGTGCTTGGGCCGCACGCCAATTGGTCATTATATCTTCGGATGCCAGGCCCCGGATGCCGGCAACATTGAAATCCTGCACATGTTCGGCACCGAAGAGCAGAAGGAAAAATGGTTGCGGCCCCTGGTGGAGGGTAAGATCCGTAGCTGCTTTTCCATGACCGAGGTGGAGCTGCCGGGCTCCAACCCGGTAATGATGGACACAACGGCGGTCAAAGACGGGGACGATTATGTCATCAACGGCCAGAAATGGTATACCTCATCGTCGGACGGAGCCCGTTTTGCAATCGTCATGGCCGTAACTAATCCGGAAGCTTCGCGGTATCAGCAAGCCAGCATGATCATTGTCCCCACCGACACCCCGGGTTTTAACCATGTCAGGAATATTCCGGTGATGGGTGAAGCCGGAGCCGATTACTTCGGCCATGGTGAGATCCTATATCAGAACTGCCGGGTACCGCAGAAGAATCTGCTGGGGCCCGAAGGGGGCGGGTTTGCTATTGCCCAGGAACGGCTTGGACCCGGTAGAATCCATCACTGCATGCGCTGGATCGGCATTTGCAACCGCTGCTTTGATCTTTTATGTTCGCGGGCCGCCACCCGGCCCATCGCTCCGGGAAAAATGCTGGCCGGCAAAGAGATCATCCAGATGTGGATTGCCGAATGTGCGGCCGATATCCAGGCGGCCCGGCTCATGGTGCTCTATGCCGCCGACAGGATTGACAAGGTGGGGGCCAAAGCAGCCCGCAAGGAGATTTCCATGATCAAGTACGTGGTTGCCAACACCATGATGAAGGTCGTCGACCGGGCCCTGCAGGTTCACGGCGGCCTGGGGATGACCGATGACACAATTATTGCCTGGTATTACCGCCACGAGCGAGCTTCCCGCATTTACGATGGTGCGGACGAGGTTCACAAGGTCTCGGTGGCGAAACGGATCTTGAAGGAGTACGAAGGCCGGCAAGTAAGGTAGTTGCGACTCATAGATGGCAATTTTCCCGTTAAGCTTGTTGTTGGATTAATTTTAGCGGAATTTCGAGCATAGCGCATGGAGCATAGAGGGTAGAGTTTCGAGCATCGGGCATGGAGGATAGAGCTTGGAGCGTAGGGTATAGAGCTTGGGGCATGGGGCCTAAAGTCTGGAGTATAGAGCGGTCCTTAAAAAAGTGAAGGTATATTCAGGTTTTCCCCTTTGCCCTATGCCCTAAGCCCTCTGCCCCATGCATGTTGCCGGTTAGGTATAACAAAATATATTTCGGAGTATTGGTATCTTCTAGTTGATTGAATAAATACAAACATGAACTACGCTGAATTTCAAAAACGGGTCCGCCTTTCCAAGCAGGATATATGCCGGGAAGTTTATGCCGACAACCGTAAATCCATCCGGGTTAAGAAAGAAAACACCGTTGTTAAAAACCTTGAACGCATTTTCAGCGCGACGCTGAAGATCGGCAATAAAAAAGGTTTTCAGGCCATGAGCATGCGGGACCTCGGGCGGGAAACCAATCTGAGTATGGGCGCGTTGTACTCCTATTTTTCAAGCAAGGAAGAGCTGCTGGCCCTCCTCCAGCATCAGCGGCGGACGATTACCAAACGTATCCTGCAAGAGCATATTGACAAAGAATCGGATCCTGCTGCCAGACTTCGAGCGGCGATCTTAACCCATCTTTATTTAAGTGAAGCCATGCAACCCTGGTTTTATTTTTCCTACATGGAGGCCAAAAACCTTTCCAAAGAGGAACAGGGGGCAGCGGTTGCAAGTGAGCGATACACGGAACAAATATTTGCGGATATTCTCATTCAGGGGCAGGCCAGCGGATCTTTTTTGCAGCGCGACCCTCAGCTGACGGCCAGCGTTATTAAAGCCATGGTGCAGGATTGGTATCTAAAGCGCAGTAAGTATGCCGGAAGAAAAATTTCCGTGGACCAATACGGACGTTTCATTCTACAATTTGTGGCAAGCTTCATTTTAGACTTCAAAGAAAATATGCAATAATAAGGGCAATTTTTTATTGAAGCGAATCTATTGAACCAGGAGATTGATTGATGGACAATATCTATGAAAAACTGCGAGCACGACTTGACGAACTGGCAACCGGTTATCCGGAAACCGAAAGTAAGGTTGAAATTCGCCTATTGGAACGGCTGTTTACCGAGGAGGAAGCGGAACTGTATCTGCAGCTGTCGCCCTTTTTGCAAAACCCCAAAGATGTGGCCAAACGTCTGAATCGTGACGCGGACGAACTGGCCACCCTGATGGAACAAATGGCTCTAAAAGGCCTGCTGTTTCGAAAACGCAAAGGCAATTCGGTTCGCTACTCGGCCGTGCCGTATGTGGTTGGAATTTTTGAATTTCAGCTGAACCGAATGGATGAAGAGTTTGCCCGGGACCATGAAGAGTATTTTGAGGCCGCCTTCGGCCGTACCATTCAATCCTATAAAACACCCGTCCTGAGAACGGTTCCGATCAACCGTCAGCTGGTTGCGAACTATCCGGTGGCGCCGTTTGAGGATGTTATCCAGGTTATCGAAAGTCAGGAGAAAATTGCCGTCTCTCCCTGTGTTTGTCGTACGACAGCTCATCTGGTTGGGAAAGGCTGTGACAAACTCCAGGAGAATTGTTTTTCTTTCGGATCCCACGCCGAGTATTATGTTGAAAATGGCATGGGTCAGTATATCTCCATTGATGAGGCCAAAGCGATTGTCAAAAAAAATGAAGAAGACGGCCTGGTTATGCAGCCCTTTAATTCCCGGAAAATAGGCGGGATGTGCAGCTGCTGCGGCGACTGCTGCGGTGTCCTGAGATCTTTGAAGATGCATCCCACTCCGGCAAAAATGGTGCAGAGCAACTATTTTGCCCGGGTTGACGAAGCAGAATGTACGGGCTGTGAGACCTGTCTCGATCGTTGCCAGATAGAAGCCATCGATGTAACCGACGGTATTGCCGCAATTGACCTGGAGCGTTGTATCGGTTGTGGATTGTGCGTGACGACCTGTCCCACCGAAGCTATCGACTTAATCAAAAAGCCGGAGGATCAGCTGTACGAGCCGCCGAAAACCGGCGCGGAAACCTACATACGGATTATGCAGGAAAGAGGGAAGATTTAAGGGTTGCGGGATACGGGTTGCGAGTTGCGGGTTGCGGGTTGCGAGTTGCGGGTTACGAGTTTGTGTGAAGTGGAGAGCAAAGGGCAATAGGCCTGAACTCAAATCTGAAAGCTCAAGGGATCCCGGATACTCGATGCTCGATAAGACAACGCAGAAAGATTAGTGCTCCTATAATAAGGATCAAAATATGAAAGACAAAAGAGGATTATATTACTATCCTTTTCTTCAGAACAAACACATTCGTATGTACGTTCGTGAAAAAGACGGCATCATCTGGTTCAGACTCTGGAACACCGATGAACCCCGGCTCTGGGATGAGCACGGCTGGGTCCCTGCCGAAGCCGTCAAAAGGGCCGCGAGCATCTACCAGGGCAAGAAATTCGATCCCGGACAAGCCTATGACCTGCAAATGGCGTTGGCACTGATTGAAGAAGACAGATAAAAAGGAGACCATTGAAAACAGCTTATGCCGCCGCTTATTATCACCATTACCGATAACCTCCGGCTAAAGAATGTCCCATCCGACCTTTTCACAACCCTGACCGAAAAGCTGAAATTTTTAAATCCTAAATGGCTGGAAAATGAAAAAATGGGGCGCTGGAACCGGGATACCCCCAAAGAACTGCGTTTTTACGATAAGGTGGGAGCTGCGGGCTTATGGATCCCACGGGGTTATATGCGGCAGCTGATTTTACTGTGCCGGCGGCATGAAATTAAATATGAGATTGAAGACCTTCGCAGGAGTCTTCCGCCCGCCAACTTCTTCTTTCAAGGGAAGCTAAGGCCCTTTCAACAGGTTGCTGTGGATGGGATGTTGGCCCGGGATTTCGGCACCCTCAGTTCGGCCACCGGTTCAGGGAAAACCATAATGGCCTTGTACATGGTCGCCCGGCGCCGACAACCGGCATTAATTGTTGTTCACACAAAAGATTTGGCCGCCCAGTGGACTCAGCGGATCGAAGCATTTCTCGGCATTGCCGCCGAAAAAGTGGGTCTGATCGGCGGCGGGAAAAAAGTGGTGGGAAAAGAAATTACCATTGCCCTGGTGCAATCCCTTTATAAATGTGTGGAAGACGTTGCCGCGCACATTGGCTTCTTGGTGGTGGATGAATGCCACCGATGTCCCAGCCGCACGTTTACTGAAGCAGTCACCGGTTTTGATGCCAAATACATGCTGGGCTTGTCGGCCACTCCATGGCGGCGGGATAAGCTGTCCAAACTGATATTCTGGCACCTTGGTGATGTGCATCATGAGGTGGACAAAAACCTACTGGTTGAAGCCGGAGACGTCCTGCCCGCGGAAATCATCATACGGAATACCAACTTTAAACCGTATTATGATCCGGTGAATGAGTACAGCAAAATGCTCTCCGAACTTACAGCCGACACGGAGAGGAATGTTCTGATTGCATCGGATGTCGCCTGCGAGACTGAACGCAAGGCCGGGATCTGTCTGGTTTTATCCGATCGTAAAGCTCACTGTGAAAATATCCGAGCCTTATTGAAGTACCGATATAAAATCGACTCCGAACTTCTGACCGGCGACCTGAATATGGATGAACGCCGCAATGTCATCGAGCGCTTAAACCAAAGCGAGGCCGACGTCGTGATTGCCACCGGCCAGCTCGTCGGCGAAGGTTTTGACTGCCGCAATTTGTCAACTCTGTTTCTTGCCACCCCCATACGCTTCAGCGGGCGGGTTATACAGTATCTTGGTCGGGTTTTGCGCCCGGCGCCCGGTAAAAATGTTGCCCGGGTTTTTGACTATGTAGATATCCATGTTGATACCTTAACCAAAGCAGCCATGGCCCGGCAAAGGGTGTACCGGGAATAAACCCCGATGTTGTTAACCCTGCGGGAAGGCCGGAGATGGGCGGTCCTCTTGTGAAACTACATTTGACGAATGCGGAAATCGGAATGTGGCCTCCGGCCTCTAGGGGTCATAGGGGCCTACGCCCCGGAGGGAATGCGGAAGGATGGTTTCGCTGCACCCTGCCTTTTTAATTAAAAATCGATAGAATGCCTTCCTTCGATATTCGACATTCGATATTCATGATTCGATATTCGCTTTTTTATACGAATATGACAACATTGATTTGTAACACAAGACCATAGTTTCTTTCTCGATCAGAATGGACGCTCGCGGCCAGAGGTGCCGCGCATGTGAAACTATGCCAAAACGACTATGATTGTATTGATTGATACCATTTATCTTGCCGAATCCAGCATATAAAGATATTATAACCCAAGCTGGACAAGTCGGTTGTAGCGAAGCGTAAATCCCGATTTATCGGGGAATTGAATATTGACGAATGAAGATTGAAGATTTGTGGTATCGCTCGCGCAGCGCAGGCGCTTGCGCCGCGTGTCGCTTTGTCTTTTCTGTTTAAATCGATGGCCTTTCTCTCCGAGCCGCAGGATCTACGAGCCGGAGGCTAAAATATTCAATCTGGCTATGGCATAAAAGACGCGCAAGGAATCAGTGCAAATCACGTCCAGATTTGCCCAAGTTCAGCATCGTTGACAATAATGAACAAATCGCCTATTTTTGAAGAATTATCGAAAAATCTCTCAACTTAGGAAATACTTAGGAGTGGATTGTGAACATGAGCCAATTTAAAATTTTTCCGCCCGAGCGAATGGGCCTTGAATATCCCTGGACGATCTGGGCTGCGGGCTGGCTTGCTTTGTTTAAAGCTTTTCTCTGGCTGGCGTATGAACCGGTTCAGGCCCAGCCTGTACTCAGCCTTTTAGGCACCAAGTTTTTGTTGAATACCCTTCCTCTGGTCATTTTAGCCATCGGGGTTTGGAATCTAAGAAAATGGGCTGTTTGGGGCTTGATTGCCTTAGCCATTGGCAATTTGATATTTTTTATTGTCAACCCGCAGACTTTAAATGCTGTTTTAGTTGTATCGGAAGTTCGTATTTACTCAATTATTTTGTCCCTCATTACCTTGCTTTGTAACGGACCCCTGGGAGATTTTTTAATCCTTTGTGCAGCCCCCAGTATGCTGAAGCATACCAAAACCTAAATGGGTGATTATTTACTCAATCTGTTTAGGTGCTTAGAAATATATTTTAGCTCATTTTAGCTCATTTTTCCCGGTTTATCCGGGTTAGGCACAAGATCGACAAAACATGATCCATAGGATAATGAACGCCGATTTTGATGCCCTTGTTGATTGCCCGCTCCAGAATTCCTGACTGCCTGGGTGGTGAAATTTTCCCTTAACCAGGCTGAGATTCAATCCCCCGCTCGCCTCGATACCCAAAAACCCAGCTTCCGGGTTCCCTTGGGCGGATAGAAATTCAAGTTTTTTTTGTTTTTTCCGATATAGATTTTATAGAAAAAACGTAAAGTTCACTGCTGGTTGGCTTTTCAAAAAACCTTTTTTTAACCCATGAGGACAGAACCCATCGAATGAAAACAAAGTTACTTTTCTGGAGTGCCGTTTTGTTCTTAGCCCTGGGATTCAACACCGGGGACGGCGCTTTATTTTTCTTTTTTGCAATTCATTTCTTCATGCTTTTCATCGGAGTGTTTGTCCACACCCAGGCCTATAAATCCCGATCCAGCAGGGTAACCGAACCCCTTCCCAGAGGCTCGTCCACCAAAAAATAATGCCGCCAGTTCTGAAGAATCTGCTTCCACTTCTGAAGAATGAATAGATCATTTCGTTGGAAAATGAGTTTTAGAAATTTTAGAATTTTACCTTAGGTGCTGCTTTTTCGGCCTCCGGGATTTCATAATACTCTGCCGCTGAAACACCGGCCAGCATTGCATAAAGTCTTCCGAAAATTGTCCGGATATAGGTGTTTAAAATCTGGACGGAATCGTTGTAGCGTTTTCGTTCCACGGCGATTCTGTTCTCGGTTCCTTCCAGACTGTCCTGAAGTTTGAGAAAGGATTGATTGGCCTTGAGGTCCGGATATCGCTCCTGGAGAAGCAGCAGTCTTGAAAGGGCGCCTTCCAGCATGTTGGCACTTTTGATCTGGCTTTTTACATCGTTGGCCTGAAAATACTGGGTCCGGGCCTGGGCGATATTTTCAAATATTTCTTTTTCATGTTTAGCATATCCTTTAACCGATTCAACCAGATTCGGGATGAGGTCATACCGGCGCTTAAGCTGGTTTTCAACCTGGGCCCATTTGCCCTTGACATTTTCATCCATGGCAATTACCTGATTGTAACCGCCGATCAGCTTTCCAACCACCATGAACAGCAGTACCAGGGTAACACCTAGAATAACGAGCACTATTTTTAACGTGTTTGACATAGATTCCTCCATTTGAATACTAATGAATGACGAATGTCGATTGACGAATGACAAATTCTTGAAGTCGCTGCGCTCCATCAATTTTAGGATTTTAAAAATTGAGAGGATTTTTTTATAATCCTTTTGGATTCGATTCAATAGAGATTAGATGTATTTCATTCATTCTTCATTCTGCATTTGTCAATAGTCATTCCCTTGCTACCATCCGCCGGATGCACCACCACCACCGAAGCCGCCACCGCCGCCACCGAAGCCGCCACCGCCGCCACCGAATCCGCCGCCCGAGCCGCTCCAAGGGCCTCTTCTCCCACCCATGGATGAAAGTAATAAAAGGGCCAAAAAAGACCTGGGATTTTTAATGAATATGATGAGCATTATCAGAAAAAAAACCAGTGAGATTATTTTACCGAAAGGGCCGCCGGCACGGTTCCCTTTTTTTATCGGGGAGGTTTTTTGCACCGCCGGCATTCCGCTGATCTTTACACCTGCGTCTGAAGCGATTTCATTGGCGATGACTATCGTCGCGGAATAGATTCCGGTGGAATAGTCTCCTTTTTTGAAGTAGGGCACTAGGTACTCTCTGCCAATGCCGCCCACCAGGCTGTCCGGCAGTGCACCCTCGAGACCGTAGCCGACTTCAATCCGGTATTTTCGCGGATTTAATGCCACCACCAGCAGCACGCCGTTATCCTTGCCCTTTTGCCCGAGTTTCCATTGGTCGTGGGCAACGGCCAGTGAAAAATCTTCAATGGTTTGCCCTCCAAGGCTTTTGACGGTCAAAATTGCCATCTGGGCGGAAGTTTTCCCTTCGAGTTCCCTCAAGAAGCGGTTAACTTTGGTTTCAACGGCATCATCGATGATACCGGCTAGGTCGACCACAGGATTGGCGGGTTTCGCCGGAATTTTATCGGCCAATCCGGCTTGTATCGTGGTGAAAAAAAAGAGCACAAAGACTAAAAAAATAATCGATTTACACTTCAAGAGCATCGGCTAT
Source organism: uncultured delta proteobacterium (assembly GCA_963765595.1). Lineage (GTDB taxonomy): Bacteria > Desulfobacterota > Desulfobacteria > Desulfobacterales > JAFDCJ01 > JAFDCJ01. Next base: position 68,231 of record CAVXXE010000062.1, on the reverse strand, counting down.
CTCTCCCAGTTTCTCAATGGCCTCGTAATAGTCCTCAAAGACGGTGTTGAGTTGATCGATAGATGGCCTCGTTTTTATTTTTTTTTGATCGACTACCCATTTGAAGACACTTGTTGACACCCCGGAAACTTCTTCCAGCACGGACAGAAGCTCCCTATTGTTCCGGGGGACTTCTTTGCCGAGTAGAAAAACGATGCCTTTGAACAGCGGCATGTATCCGGCGATGGAGTCGATAAAGCCCCGGGTAAGGATATTTCTATCGCCTGCTGCCGATATATATCCCTGCCTGAGACCGATGAGTTTAACTTTCAACTCCTGCTCACACTGGCGCCGTAAATTTGCATTTTCGATGTTGACATCCTGAAAAATATCTTCCCCGAAGACAGTTTGATGAAGCAATTTCATATTTAAAAATTCAATGGGAAAGACATCCAGAGATTTATAAATGTAAGTCGGGGTCATGATCAGTGGTGCGGCCACCCCCTTTTTCCCGAATTTTTTTCCAAGGGGTGCCAGTATTTCAAGAAATTTCAAATCCATCTTTTGCAAAACCAGAACCGAGTTAATGTCGGATATCTTCGGATCATAGTCCTCGGTCAGCGCACTGCCGACAAGATGAACTGAGTGCATTTTGTCCTGGTGTTGCTTTAAGACAATATCGAGAAATGGTTTATAACGATCTAAAATATCTGCCTTTAGACTAAAGTCATTCATCGTTACCTCCCGGCAAAGGTGTGGATTGCAGCGGTTGCATATCAAAAACCTCGAGGTCGTGGTCGGAAACTATTGGCGTTGTCTTCCGGAAACCTGCATGGCGCGTTGGGAATATTTTGGAGCGACTGATATCGTGTTTATGCCTGTGTTATTTTAAAGGATTAAAATCAACCTAAACTTCTGTTTTGTCAATCTTATTATCGTATCACCGATAAGTCAAAAAAAAGCTAAACTCAATCGGTGATCGAGCCGATACATTTCAAGAACGAAAAAATAGGATGTACTCTCTTTTAGTTCAACCGTATTTGAGTCCGCCTTTTGGCCATCTTAAATGGGCAAATGACAAACATTTTTAATTGTTTCTGACACTTGTAGATGTCTAAGATGACAATTTTTTGACGCTTAATTCATTTCTTTTGTCAAGAAATTTTTGGCTAATTTGCTAAAATAAAGTATAACCTACTGAAATATATGTTTATTTAATTTAGAAAACAAAATTGGCATGATAGTTGTATGGGTATATAGCAAAATTGTTAAGATGGAATTTCAATTTGCTCGTTGCGTAAGGTGACAATCTAAGCTCTAGCGAATACCGTATCGCAATCATGACATCGAAACCAGATCACATTCACATGAGGTGCTAAAAATGGATCAACGACTGAGCGAAACTAACAGCTTCGATTTTGACATCGGTTATCTTGTAAAAAGTCCGTGCAGAGATTGCGGCAACAGAGAAGTTCTGCCCACTTGTGTCGAGGGTTGCGAAATATTAGATCAAATACAAACCGTTCTGGCGGATTCCATCCCCAGTGAAACAAGTATATCACCGGTTGATACCTATGATGTTCCATCTGATATACTGGAGCAGATCTAACCGGATCCGGCCTGCAGCCGATTTCTGATGCAGCACCGGGGCCATTTGAAAATATTAGAAGATCGATGCTGATGTTAAAAAATCAATCATCACATTGATGCCATGTTCGCTATCATTTAATTTAATAGTCAATTAAAGGTTGTTGCCTGATCTGTATGGGCGAGGTCAGGCAAAACCTTCCTGACGGCTGATACCAAGTATCTCCATCTCAGCATCGATTCTTAAAGTCGATCCTGCGCTGATACCTTCCGGATTCATGTCCTTATTTTCTCTGGTCAACCCTTCCCTGTTTTTAGATTGTGGGAGCGGTTTTTGCTTGCATCCCGCTGCTTTTCAAGCGGGGTAACCAGCGATTACCCGGGTAATCGTGGCCGGAGGCCACTCCCACCAAGCATTAATCACAACCTAAATGACTTTGAACTTTATGAAGTTTCATACGATGACTTGATTTTAAGTTCTGGATTAATTAAATCGATTTTGACATATTTATCTTGCCTTGTTAAAACAAACTGATATAGCGGCATAAACGCAGGCCTACAGTGAGTGGAGTTGCCAAAAATGGTCAAAATTAAGGATAACTTATGGGGAATCAAAAATACGAAAAGCCCGCCCTTATAATTATCGATATGGTGAAGGACAATTTCATTGAAAGCAAAAAACTGCCCATCACACCCTTTGCCCTGAATATTATTGCACCATTGAACCGTTTGATCCGTCAATTCAGGAAACATCAATGGCCGATTGTGTTCTCAACCGATGCTTTTGACCGGGAGGACTTTATCTTCAAAGGTCGGATGCATCCGCATTCCCTCGCCGGTACTGAAGGCGCCGAGGTCGTTGATGAACTGGATAAAACGGATGATGATTTGTGGCTTCCGAAACCCAAATTTTCCGCCTTTTTTAAAACCGATCTTGAAAAATGGCTGAGGGAGAAAGAGGTTACGCTGTGTGCGGTCGGTGGCATCTCCACTCATTTTTGCGTCTTGACGACGGTCATGGACGCCATTTGCCATGATTTTAAGGCAGTGCTGCTCGAAGATTGCTCTGCTGCGTTTTCCAGAGAAGTTCATGAACAAACCCTGAATTGCTACCGGCGCAATCCGCTTTATCCTTTGTTGAAATTAGCCGCGTCGGCGGAATTGATAACGGAACTCAGGTATTCAGCTTCTCATCCCAGTCAAACTCCCGGGCGGTGACGATATGCTCCATGCGTCGGATTCTACGTTCCAAATTTTCATACCGTCGTTTTATTCGACGGGCAGCCAGGTGTCTGGAGTTTGCATAGCTGTCATAGAACTCTTGCTCGGCTTCGGTTTTAATGGGGACTACCGGCGCCGGTTTCATCAACAGTGTGGCGATTAGATACATGCCGATCGCGGGCCAGAAACCGGTTACAAGAAGGAAGATGATGGCGATGACCCTGGCCCAGACAATTGAAAAATCAAAATGCTCGGCCAATCCCCGGCACACCCCGAAAATTACTCCTTTGCGTGAGCGGTATATTCCACTGCGGGTCAATTTGTCATGATTTCTCATCGTTAGAATCCTCTTTTTTCTCGATCCAGCAAGATGGTTTCCAAGGCCTCCACCCTTTCTTCCATATGAGAAAGGCCCTGGTACATTTCCTGGATAATTTTGGAATCATCAGCCTGATCTTTGCGGGAAGTTTTGCTTTTCAAGAGTTTAATGGACAGCAGGATCGTTCCCCCGATAATCGCCGGAATAAGTACGACACTGCCGAATATGATAGCCACGATCAACACTTGATTCATGATTGAGCCTACCCTGGTTTAAAGTCAATGAATTGTGAAAATTGAATGCCCAACAGATACTTTTCAGATCCGTATATCCGGTTCAATTAATTATGCCAAAAGTTGGAATCTATCAACAAAAATAATTCTTAGAGGCCTATATGGGTGAATCATCATGATGGTGGCGATTTATCTTTTTTTTCAGCTGAAGGCGTTTTTAACGCCCGCAGTTCATTTTCAATTTCTTCGTCGATGGAAAGTCGTTCCAGTTCCTCTTCAAGAGACGTTTTTTTCCCATAATTGACCAGATCGGCTTCGGCTTCCATACGCTCGATGCGGTTTTCAATTTCATCGAATTTCATCACGGTCTCAGAACTGTCAATGCGCCGTAGCTCTTCTTGAGCCTGCATTTTTTTCCGGGCATGGATGTGGCGCTGAACCAGCATGCGTTGTTTGTCACGGGCGGATTTTAACTTTTCCTCCAATTGGCGAATGTCATCCTGGTACTGCTCAATGAGAAGGTCGTGTTCGACAAGATCGCCTTCAAGCGTTTCCATTCTGCGATTGAATTTACGCTTTTCGACCAGCGCATCGCGCGCCAGATCATCACGGCCCTTATTAACCGCCAGTTCAGCTTTTTCCTCCCAGTATTGGGCTCGGGTCCCAAGGCCGTCCAATTGACGTTTGATCTTTTTACCACCGGCCATGACACCGGCACAAGCCGATTTTATTTCAACCAGCGTGTCTTCCATTTCCCTGATCATCAGCCGGATCAGCTTTTCCGGATCTTCTGCCTTGTCGAGCATTGCATTGATGTTGGAGCTGATGATATCGCGGAATCGTGTAAAAATGCCCATTGTAGTACCTCCACTTATTATATTATGGTTTCAATGAGTTGCCATAGCATGAATCATGCCATCTCTTTGATTCGGACAACTACTTGAAAACACGAGTTTTTCTGTTGACAGAGCGAAAAAGTTGCGGTAATAATATCTAATTATTAGTATAAAACGCCAAATTTTGGTATTTATTAAAAAATGGACTCTGAATCCGTGAATACATACTCACCAAGACATTATGGCAGAGGAACTCCTGCGAGGGCCGATGAAGCCCTGGGGCAATCCGAAATATTTTTGGAGTTTCAGGAGCGCCTGTCACGGGTGGCGCCGGTTAACCGCCCGACCCTTCTGCTGGGAGAACGCGGCTCGGGGAAAGAACTGGCGGCCAACCGCCTGCATTATCTCTCTAAAAGATGGCAGGGACCTTTTCTGACCCTTAATTGCTCTGCGCTCTCGCCGGCCCTGATCGAATCGGAATTATTCGGTTATGAAAAAGGCGCATTTACCGGTGCGGCTCAACGGCGAGTCGGCCGGTTTGAAGCGGCGGACGGTGGTTCCTTGTTTCTGGATGAAATCGGCAACATTCCCATGGAGGTGCAGGAAAAGATCTTGCGGGTGGTGGAATACAGCACCTTTGAACGGGTGGGCAGCTCCGAGAGTATCGACGTGGATGTGCGGATTATAGCGGCCACCAATGCGGATGTGAAGGCCCTGGTCGCCAAAAAAATATTTAAACAGGATTTGCTGGACCGGCTTTCCTTTGAAGTTTTGACTGTGCCGCCGATGCGGGAGCGTAAAGAAGATATTCTGCTGCTGGTCTATCATTTTGCCGGACGAATGGCGGTGGAGCTGGGTTGGACGGAAATTCCGCAATTCAGCCCTGAAGCCGCCAAGGCCCTTGAAGAACACCGCTGGCCCGGCAATGTACGCGAGTTGAAAAACGTGGTGGAACGGGCAGTATATCGATCCGATTCAACCCGAATCAATGAAATTGTTTTTGACCCGTTTTTTTCGCCTTATGAAAAAAAGACGCCTGAAATGGAAACGGAGGGTTCAACTGCTGATGAGGCATCATCGGACTTAGGTGATTTAATGGCCAGGCCGTTGAAAGAAGCGGTGTGGGGATTAAAGGTTCGAATGCTTGAAAATGCCCTCAAAAAAGCGAAATTCAATCAGAAAAAGGCAGCCCAACTGTTGGGCCTGACCTACCATCAATTCAGGGGTTTGTATCGTCAATACCGGGATGAAGGACGAATGTCGAATGACGAACCTATGGAATGACGAATGACGAATGAATAATGAAGGAATTCTGTCTTTTTACATTGGAATTATTGCGATAAAAACGATTGAGCAAAGTGACTTCCTTAAATATTCAATCGACAATCTTCAATATTTATTCATATCGCTCTGCCCAGCACCGCACTTTCGTAAATAGCGTCTTTGGCGCTCCTCGGTTCCAGGCAATCACCGATCTGGTAAGTTTTATAGCCCAGCGGTTTTATCTTATCGTAGAGCGTTGTGTCCGGCTTCGTACCGATGGCGATCACGACTTTTTCGGCTTCAATGAATTTTTCCCGGTTGTCCTGGTTGACAACGACGACTCCGTTGTCCTTTATTTTAGAGAGCCGGGTTTCGGTCAGCATGGCGACATTGCTTTTTTTAAGGTGTTTAAGAATCACTTTTTTGGTTATGGCTTCCATGCCGCGGCCGATTTTGGGCAGCATTTCAATCACCGTTACCGAACAGCCCTTTTCAGACAGGTATAAGGCCAGTTCAAGACCGGTGGGCCCACCGCCGACCACAACCACCCTGTTGGAAGGAATTGGGCCGCCATTGAGCACATCCTCGTAAGTGAGCATAATGTCCTTCTCGATGCCCGGTACCGGTGGTATTGCGGGCAAAGAGCCGGTGGCCAGCACCACCACATCGGGATCGAAGGCTTTAACGTCTTTCGCCGTGACTTCGTGATTCAGGTGGCATTTGACGCCGTATAGCTCGGCTTGTTTTTCCTGGAAACGAATCAGGGAGCGCAGTTCTGCTTTGTGACCGGACGCACTGCCCGGAACCAGCTGACCACCGAGGACGGGTTTTTTTTCGTACACATGCACTGTATGCCCGCGTTTGGCAGCTACCCAGGCCACATTCAATCCGCCGGGGCCGCCACCGATCACCATCACTTTCTTGGGCTTTTCAGTCGGGATAAAGGCCATTTCCTCTTCCCGGCCCAGCATGGGGTTTACCAGGCATTCGATGCGACCTTTTTTAAAAATCGACTGCATGCAGGTATTGCATGCAATGCAGGTTCGGATTTCATCCAATCGTCCCGCTCCTGGCTTTTAGGGGCATTTCCGGGTCGGCCAGCAGTCCCCTGCCGATACAAACCAGGTCTGCCTTTTCTTGCCTGATGATTTCGTCGGCGATTTGCGGATCATTTATTCTTCCGACGGCCATCACCGGGATGTCTAAAGCTTTTTTGATTTGGCAGGCCGAGTCAACCAGGCAGGCCTTCTCCATAAACATTGGCTGGGAAATCCATTCCGGTGTCACATCGTTTCCGGCAGATACCTGAACCACGTCAATGCCTGCCTTAATCAGTATTTTCAGGATTTCGATGCTTTCTTTGGTTGTAAGACCGCCGTCGACATATTCTTCGGCGCTGATCTTAAAAGAGACGGGCAGCGCATTGTCAATACGCTTGCAGACTTCCTCAACGATTTCCCTGGCGAAACGGGTTCTCCCGGCTACATCCCCGCCATATTCATCTTCACGGATGTTTGAAAATTTCGAGAGAAATTGATTTACCAGATAGCCATGAGCGCCGTGAATCTCAATTAACTCGAAACCGGCCCGATAGGCCCGGGCGGCGGCGGTGCCAAATTTTTGAACAAGATTCTGAATGCCGTCGACCGTCAACGGTTCAACATCCCCCCGAATAGCGGGGCAGGGAAGGGGTGAGGGTGCCAGGGGTTTGCGATGAATCACTTTGGCTGAGGTCTGGCGGCCGCCGTGATGAATTTGCAGGGCGGGAACGGATCCTTCTTCTTTAATGGCGTCGGCAATTTTGGAAAGCCCGTCAATATAACGGTCATTATAAATCACAGGTTGATGGGGCGATACAATCCCCTCCGGTGAAACGGCACAGGCCTCCATTATGACCATCGCCGGCCCACCGGCGGCCCGCCGCCGATAATGTTCGATGGTCGCATCCGTGATGCTGCCGTCATCGGCGATGAGAAAAGATGCCAGCGGCGGCATAACAATTCGGTTTTTTAAATAAATTTTTTTGATGCTGAAGGGTGAAAACAGCTTGTCCATGGCCTAATTTCCGATGTGATCATTTTTATTGATTTGTAAATAAATACTATAACTTAATCAGGACTTAAAATCAATGTTCCTTAAAAAAAATAGAAAATTTTATTCATATCGTCGTTGGACGGTTGACCGATCAGGCTTGACGCTCATCCGGCTTTTCTCTATACTTTGTTTAGTTGTGTAAAATTCATGTATTTTTAATGGTTTACAAGTGAGGCGATGAAGATTCCCCTGTAATTTGATGCGCAATGGCTGAGACGATGAATAATATTACTGCATTTATTACCGCTTATACCCCGGAGCTGATCCTGGGATTTTTTTTCCTAACGGTGCTTACCGCACTTGCTCTATTGATTGCTCTTATTCGACGCAAACCGGAAGATATCATCGCCGGACTGCAGGACAATTTTGCCGCACTGGCGAAAAATCAGCAGCGGCTGGAGGGTGTAATTAAAGATGAGATCACCTCCAATCGGCAGGAAACGGCTCAAAGTGCCCGGCAGGCACGACAGGAACTCGGTGCTGCCTTGAAACTTTCGAGTGACTCCTTGCAGCAGCGTCTAACCGAAAATATCCGGGTGCAAAAAGATCAGCTCGACTCTTTTTCAAAACAGTTAATGGCGATGACTCAACTGAATGAAGAAAAATTAGAGGCCATGCGCAAAACAATGGAAACCCAGTTACAGGTCTTGCAGGAAGACAACACTCGCAAGCTTGAGCAAATGCGCGCCACCGTCGATGAAAAACTTCAGGGCACTCTTGATAAACGATTGGGTGAATCGTTTAAACAGGTTAGCGAACGTCTGGAGCAAGTGTACAAAGGATTGGGTGAAATGCGCACCCTGGCGACCGGTGTGGGCGATTTAAAAAAAGTGCTGACCAATGTAAAAACCCGCGGAACCTGGGGTGAAATCCGCCTGAGCCATATTCTGGAGCAAATTTTAACCCCGGATCAATATGATGTGAATGTCGCTACTAAGAAGAACAGCACCGAGCGGGTTGAGTTTGCCATTAAATTACCCGGGCAGCAGGCCGACAGGGAAAAGATCGTCTGGATGCCCATCGACTCCAAATTTCCCCAGGAAGATTATCACCGTCTGATGGACGCCCAGGAGACGGCGGATAAAGAGCTGGCGGAAAAATCCATTAAAAATCTTGAGATGCGAATCAAAGCCGAAGCCAGGCATATCAAAGAAAAGTATCTCGATCCACCCAACACCACCGATTTTGGAATTATGTTTTTACCTGTGGAAGGATTGTATGCCGAAGTGCTGCGGCGGCCGGGATTGTGCGATACGCTGCAGCGCGAGCACCGCATTGTCGTCACCGGACCGACCACCCTGGCGGCTTTATTGAACAGCCTGCAGATGGGATTTCGGACCCTTGCCATCGAGAAACGCTCGAGCGAAGTCTGGCAATTGCTGGGTGTGGTGAAAACCGAATTTGGAAAATTCGGCGACGTGCTGGCCAAAACAAAAAAAAAGCTGCTGGAGGCCGGCAACACCATTGATAAAGCCGAGATTCGCACCCGGGCCATCGAACGTAAACTCAGAGAAGTGCAGGAAGCTCCCCTGACAGAGACAGCGGGCTTTATCGAAGATGGTCGGGAAGTGGAGGAGGACTCAGACCAAAACAGAGAGAATGAAACGGGAAACTAGCTCTCACCTGCAGTCCTCGCAATTTACTATGAAAACAGCTCATTTTTATAGGGATAAAAATCAAGCAGTTTTCACGTTGCTGCCAAGGATTCTGCACCAAAATATTATCAATATCACGCACCCGTTTATTTTTTACTTGACATGCTCTAAATTTGGGAATATTATCCCAAAAAGATGCAATTTCAATTTGGCCTTTTTTATATGAGTGTGTCGGAAAACCATGAACGACAAACACCTAAAACTCTTATCCGCGGCTGTCCTCAGGTTGCTGCGGCCTCTGGTGCGGATACTCCTCAGAAACGGCGTTTCCTACAGCACTTTCTCAGATTTTGTGAAGTGGGTCTACGTCGATGTGGCCAGCAAAGAGTTCGGCATCGAGGGGCGCAAGCAGTCTACTTCCAGGGTTTCGGTTATCACCGGGCTATCTCGCAAGGAGGTTATGCGGGTTCGAAAACTCCCGAAGCCGGACGACAGTGCCAGCACCGAGAGGTACAACCGGGCCGCCCGGGTGATCGCTGCCTGGCGGCGGGATAGGAACTTTCTGGATGCCGAGGGCAGGCCGGCCCCACTGCCCATGGCAGGTGCAGATGTGTCCTTCAGCGAACTGGTAAAGCGGTTTAGCGGTGATGTGCCGGTGAGGGCAACCCTCGATGAACTGATTCGCGTTGGTGCGGTTGAGCGTCTGGAAGACGGCAGCGTAAGTTTGCTCACTCGAACCTATATCCCTGAAAGAAGTGATGCTGATAAACTCCACATTCTCGGAACGGATGTGGCCCACCTCATGTCGACCTTCGACCATAATTTGAAATCCGATCCCATCGGTCCGTTTTTCCAACGTAAGGTCGCATACGACAACTTACCGGATGAGGTTTTACCAGGGTTTCGCAAACATTCCGCTAAAAAGGCCCAGACGCTTTTGGAAAGCCTGGATCGTTGGCTGGCGCAACGCGATCGCGATGTCACTCCCACGGTCAAAGGCACCGGCCGCAATAATGCCGGCATCGGTATATATTATTTTGAAGAACCATACTCGATCGGGAAAAAATGAGATGAAATCTTACCATTTCAGGAGATTACTATTTGCACTGTTTTCTGTTTTTCTGCTGATTTCCTGCGGCAGCGGCGGGGGGGGTATGACGGCCGGTGGCGGTATCGGCGGCACCGGAATTATCAGCCAAGGAGCGGTATCGGCATTCGGCAGCATTTTTGTCAACGGTACCGAGTTCGACACAAGCAATGCCGAAATATTCGTCAATGGTGAAAAAATCGGCGACGGTGATGAATCTGTGCGGGATAATCTGGATATCGGCCGGGTGGTAACGGTCGAGGGCAGAATAAACTCAGACGAAAGTGCGGTAGCTGATCGCGTTGTATACAGCACCAATGTTAATGGACCGGTTGAAAGCGTAAGTGGCACCGACCCGATAACCAACGAAAAAGAGATTGTGGTTTTAGGGCAGACCGTGGTTGTCAATTTCATCACGAAGTTTAAACCAGATACGTTTGGCTTTGACACCATCGCTGAAGACGATGTGATTGAAGTGAGTGGATATAGGGATTTTGACGGAAAAATTAGGGCAACTTTTATAGAAGATATTACCGATACGAATATTTTCGAGTTCGAGGTTACCGGTTTTGTTAAATATCTTAATCCCAACTCGCAAAAATTTAAGATCAATGACCTCACAGTAGACTATTCATTAATCAAACCAGGTGATCTGCCTGTAGATTTTATGAATGAATTATTTGTCGAAGTGGAGGGTGAGCTTGATGATATAAGTGGAGAGATGATCGCAACGGAAATTGAGCCCGGGGACGAGTTGGATGGTGAGGATGGAGATGAGTTCGAAATAATGGGTTTCGCCACCGAGATAATTTCAGACCTTGACATCATCAAGTTCAAAGTTGGCAATCAGGAAGTGCACGTTGATCCGGACAGCGCCGTTTTTGTGGACGGGTTCCCGGATGATATTGTAACAGGACAAAAGCTCGAGGCGGAGGGCAGCCTTGAAGGCGGCATCCTATTTGCCTGGGAAATTGAGTTCTGGAAGCCGGATCAGATTGAGGTGGAAGGTATTGTTGATGAAGTTGTTTTTAACAGTGGCTTTCCCGAGTTCACGTTTGAGGAGCGGGAAGATCAGCTCTTTCAAACAAATAATGAAACCGAATTTGAGGATGTTGAACCGGATGAAATTGAAGTCGGCATGCCAATTGAGGTTAAAGGTGTTCCAGTAGATCTCGAACTCAGCGTTGTGGTAGCTGATAAGGTCTCCTTTGAGTTGGAATAGACCGGTCGGCGAAAGAGGAAATCTGGAATTTAAAAGGATTGGAGCATGAAAAATTAATGTCGGCAATATACGGTAATTTGCCGAAAAACAAATAAAAAAAGCCAGGCACAAGACTTTGGCGGGTCGGGGTGCCTGGCTCGGAACAACCTGAGGGCCTTGCGGCACGCTCAAGTGCCATAAGTATACGAATTAATGCTTCGTGTGTCAATAGGCTCTCCAAAACCATCTGGAGGGCTTTTTTTGTCCCCGGATACAGAAAGGAGGTGAAAAAAAGAAATTTTTCCTCCCTTGAGTTATCGGGAGAACTGGCTGGAGCAAATCATTGTACCTAATATTGACGATTAAACAAAATTAGGAGGAAAAACCAATGAAACACACACGAAGCAAGAATAACGGTACGAAGAAACACCTGCGGTTGTTGGCTATTCTTTTGGCCCCGGTGGTCTCTCTTATCTTAGTAGTTGCAGCTCCGGAGGGTTGGGCCAAAGGCGGCCATGGCATTGAAGAACTCGACGAAGCAGAGGTGTATATAGAGTGGAACTCCACGGATACCGATTACGGCATTCAGTTTTTCTGGGATTCCGTCGGCTTCACGAGAATGACGGTTAAAAATACGATGGGAAAGAAAGTCCTGGATGTCAAGACGAGCAAGAACGTAAAAGCACAAGGTCTAACCGAGGGATTCTTCGAGAGTGTCGAGCCGCCGGCATCAGAGCTCTCGATGGAGGAGTTCCTTGACCGTTTCCCGGAGGGAGAATACAAATTTCGAGGCATTTCCATCGAGAAAGATTTGCTGGTGGGCGAGACCGAATTCACACACATTTTGCCCGCGCCGCCGGAGAATCTTTCGCCCAAAGAAGGCGATGTAGTGAGGCATACGGGCTTCACGGCCAGCTTCGACCCCGTTACCATGGATACGGACGGGGAAGAACTCGAAATAGTGCTTTACGTGGTTGTCGTTGAGAAAGAGGACGATGATCCCATCCTGCAAACTTTTACCGTCATCCTTCCACCCTCTAAGACTTCGGTGGATGTTCCCGCGCAGTTTCTCGAGCCAGACACCGTGTACAAGCTCGAGGTGATCGCACAAGAAGAGAGCGGAAACCGGACTATTGCGGAAACCGGACCATTCACGACCGACTCTGAGTAGTGCTCGGAAGCGGTTGACTGAAAATCCGTGGGCTCCATTCGCATCGCGCATCAAGCTGTTTGCGGTGACGAATGGAGACCCACCCTTGATGCGATGGGCGTGGGTACGCTTGAAGAAAATGGATGCGTGCAACCATAGTGGATAGAGTTCACAATATTCCCTTAGGTCTAAAGACGTTGTTTTTAGTGGGTAAAAAAAATAGCATCTTTGTAGATCTCGACCTATCTGGGCTTCAGAGGAGTCTGGACGAATATCAACCTTTGAGTCATTGTAATTTTGGTGATTCGAATTTGTTTCGGAATTCGATTTTCGATATTCGGGTTTCCGGTTTATCCGGGTCAGGTTGTTCAAGAATGAACTGTATAAATAGGATCAGCTTTCGTTTATTTTGCTTGATATTTTTTATCCTCTTTCTTCCGGCAGGCCAGACGTTTGCATCCGGGGCCGAGCTTACAAATATAGTTGTGAAAAATGACGGAGAAAATCTTTTCATCGATCTAACGGTTCAAGGTGTTTTTACGAATGAAATGAAAAAAGCCTTGTTAAGCGGCATACCCGTCAGTTTCACATTTATAGTCATGTTATATAAAGTCAATGACTTTTGGTTCGATAAAAAGGTGGCGGGGACTACAACTAGTCATAAAACTCAGTACGATGCCTTAAAAAATGAGTACCGGATAACACGATCCTGGGAAGAGACCGGCCCGTTAGTGGTAAAAGATTTCGATGAAGCCGGTTTATTAATGTCGCAGATCGGCAGCCTGAAAATCATTCCTTTTACTAGACTGAAAAAAGGCGAACATTATCAACTCAGGGTTAAATCAGAACTCAATGAAAAAAAGTATCCTTTTGCCGGCTTTCCCTGGGAGTTTGAAACAGACTGGTACACCCTAAATTTTATTTATTGATCTATACAAATCAAACGTAACTAAGAAAAGGAGAATTATCATGAAATTAAAAAGTATGATGGCATCTATTTGTATTATTATGGTCGGCACCGCGCTGCTGATCCTGACCGGCTGCGACGGCGGTTCTTCTTCGAATAATTCTAGTACCAATGAAGATCCTGCGGAACCGTCATTCGAACAGGCTACCTTTACCAATCCTACCCAGGTCGACAATAAATACCTGCCCCTCAATCCGAATACCGTGCAACTTTATCAGCTGGAAACCGAGGACGGTGTTGAAGCTTCTCAGCTGGAAACCGAGGACGGTGTTGAAACTATTGTCGTCGAAGTACTGGAAGAAACGAGAGTGGTTAACGGGGTGACCTGCGTTGTCGTTCGGGATCAAGTATTCCAGAACGAACTGCTGATCGAGGATACCCATGACTGGTACGCCCAGGATGATGAGGGCAACGTCTGGTACATGGGCGAAGATGTGACAAACTATGAGTACGACGACGAGGGTAATATCATCAGTACCGACCACGATGGCGCATGGGAGGCCGGGGTGGACGGTGCAATACCCGGTATCATCATGAAGGCGACACCCATTATCGGCGACTCTTACCAACAGGAGTTCTATGAAGGAGAAGCCGAGGATATGGGTAAGATCGAGGCCCTCGGAGTCCAGGTTGAACTCGAGGACGGCACCATTTACAATGACTGTCTGCAGACCCTGGAATGGGACCCATTAGAGCCGGACGATGAGGAGTACAAATATTATGCCCCGGATGTCGGCCTGATTAAAGAAGAGCTCGTGGACGGCGATGAGACCGCCGAACAAAAAGGAATATTCCTCACGGGTATCGACCGGGTGCCTGACTTTGAGGCAGCCGGCTTCACCAACCCCACAACCATCGACAGTACCTACCTGCCATTGATCCCCGGGACTAAGCTTACTTATGAGGCAGAGACTGAGGACGGTGTGGAGACCATCATCACAGAAGTGCTCAACACCACCCGGGTTGTTGACGGCTTGGAGTGTGTGGTATTCAACGACCAAGTATTTCTCGACGGCCTCTTAATCGAAGATACCAATGACTGGTTCGCCCAGGATGATGAGGGTAACGTTTGGTATATGGGCGAAGAGGTGACCAACTATGAGTACGACGATGATGATATTCTTATCGGCACCGACAATGATGGCGCCTGGGAGGCCGGAGTGGACGGCGCACTGCCCGGTATCGTCATGTGGGCCGATCCCGAAGCGGGCGTCTCCTACTACCAGGAGTACTACGAAGACGAGGCCGAGGATATGGGCATGGTGGTGGCCACTGGCGTTAAGGTTGAACTTGAAAACGGCACCACCTATGAGGACTGCCTGCAGATCCTGGATTGGAACCCCCTGGACCCGGCCGTCTTAGAATACAAATATTTTGCACCGGGCGTGGGTCTCGTCAAGGAAGAGGTTGTGGGCGGCGATGAAAGCGCGGAGTTGATCTGATCAATGAACGACAGCAAAGGATCCAATTCTGCCTGATATTTAGCTCTTCAGACATAGATAATAAGTTGATTCTCTCAGCCAAGGTGCCACCGAAGCCCCTATTGCAGGGTTCAGTGGATGGGGTTCGATCAGAACTACGGTGGCTGCTCAAAGGTTTAAGGATATTGGTCAATAGTTGAAAATCGAGAATGAGAGAAAGAGGACAGCGAATGGATTTTAATCAAATCTTGTTATAACGAATGTACAAGTGATATCGGATGTGGGAGCGGCTTCCAGCCACGAGATCAAATTTCGCGGTTGTAAATCTGCTCCCACAAATAAGTTGGCTTAATGGTAACTCGGGCTTTCCACATTAGCATATAATGCAATTCAAATTGATGGGCTCGAACGCAGGGCGGACGATACTTTTATTGCCACCCTCGATTGTGTGGCAGTGATCGTAACAGCCGCAGCCGCGGGTGGCCCCTAAGCGCTTGGCTTTGCCCCAGGCCCATCCGGGCACAACCTGTTGCACGACGCCCTGTAGGGTTGACATGAATACCTCATTTGTTAATATGTTTTTTTATAAGAATCCGTTTATCGAACTTCTTTTCATTGACATTCAAATTGCCCGTATCTAATTTATACTTGGATTATACACTGATTTCAGGACAGGAGGTCGCATTATGAGAGAAAACCGTATTATGTGGTGTGTAAATATCGTATTAGTTTGCATTTTATCAGCAGCATGGAGCAGCAATGTATCAGCGAAAGAGGAAATTAAAGCGCCGCTGCTGACAGGCACGACATGGGAAAATATGTCAGAAGATCAGAAAACGGCCTATATTTGGGGCGCTGGTGATATTATTGATCTCGAACAAGAAATCATGGAAATTTATCCTGAGTTGAAACGAGAAAGCTTTGTCACAAAGGCGGTTGAAGGCATTGGAGACGTTACCATAAACGACATTGTGTCCACCGTTGACTCATTTTATAAAGAGAACCCGGATAAGATCAATCTCTCGGTGATCAGGGTCCTGTGGGATACGATGATCAAGCCCAACATCAAAACGGGGATTGCTGGAAAACCGCTGCGCTGACAGCCCTGCTCGTTTGCGAATAGATTGTTTTTAAATTCAGAAGTTAATATCCATATTTGAAGGTGATAAAATGAAAAAATCAATTGTCATCACAATGATTCTCATCCTAATGGTTGTAGTCTCATGTGCAAACATGTCCAGTTCAGAAAAAGGTGCCTTGAGCGGAGCCGGCATTGGTGCCGCGGGTGGGGCCGCAATCACAGCAATTGCCGGTGGCAACGCTGCTATCGGAGCCGCCATTGGTGGTGCGGCCGGCGCAGTTGCCGGTGGTCTTATCGGCGGTAATAAAGAAAAAAATGAGTGATATCATCTGCGGCTATTTCGATGGCTACCGCCCCGATAGTCATCATCTGACCGGATCCGGTGATCGCAGATTGTCAACAAGCGTTCACTGGATTCGATTGTATTAAAATCGGAAGACTAACTTATTTGTAAAAATATGTAAGGTCTGAATTCGAGGGTCGACATGTATAGTTAAAATTTGCATTTGTCCTTTTTGACACGCGCAGATTGTCTTCTTATCTTCTTTCAAATTGGAAAAGTGGGTTCAGCTATTTCAACAGATCATCGTCGGCACGGTCACGTCGATCTGAGAGGGTCTATCCATGCCAATCCAAGCAAATTCTTTGAAAACGCCCGATGATTTTCCCCAGGTGCAGCCCTATGACGAGTACAATCAAAATTTGATGGAAAATGTCCACCCTTTTGATTGGGACAATCCCGAGCCTGAAGGTAGATACAACATGGTCGTGGTTGGTGCCGGCACCGCGGGGCTGGTCACGGCAGCCGGCACGGCCGGTTTGGGAGGCAAAGTCGCTTTAATTGAACGCGAACTGATGGGCGGCGACTGCTTAAATGTCGGTTGTGTGCCTTCCAAAGCGTTGATCCGGGCAGCGCGTGCCGTGGCGCATGTGAAGGAAGCCGGACAGTTCGGCGTGCGGGTACCCGATGGTGTTAGCATCGATTTTCCGGCGATCATGGAACGTATGCGACGTCTGCGGGCCGGTATCAGCAAACATGATTCTGTCAGGCGGTTTCAGGGACTCGGCATTGATGTGTTTCAGGGATCCGCCGAATTCACCGCTGCCGATACGGTTGAAATAGACGGCAAAACTTTAAAATTTGCCAGGGCCTGCATCGCCACTGGAACGCGGCCACTGGAGCTGCCCATTCCCGGTCTGGCGGAAGCGGGCTATCTGACCAACGAGACGGTTTTTTCACTGACCGAATTACCCCGCCGGCTGGGCGTGATCGGTGCCGGTCCGATCGGCTGTGAGCTGGCGCAATCTTTTGCCCGGTTTGGCAGTGATGTGATCCTTATCGAGTCGATGCATGGGATTCTGCCCAACGAGGACCGTCGTGCCGCTGGTATTGTGGAAAACATCATGGAACAGGACGGCGTCAAACTCAGATGCTGTGGAAAAAACCTTGAGGTCCGAAAGCAAAACGACGGCATTCATCTTGTCGTCGACTCCCATGGAACCAATTACGATGAAGCGGTCGATCAAATCCTGGTTGCGGGTGGACGCACGCCGGGTGTGGCCGGATTGAATCTAGAAGCGGCCGGAGTGGAATATGACAAAAAAGGTGTCAAGGTGAATGATCGACTGCAGACCACCAACCGGCGTATTTATGCGGCCGGCGATATTTGCTATCCTTACAAATTCACGCATACCGCCGACGCTACAGCGCGAGTTGTTATCCAAAATGCATTATTTTTCGGCCGTTCCAAAGCAAACGTTTTGACCATTCCCTGGTGTACTTACACCGATCCGGAAGTGGCCCATGTGGGATTTTACCCCCATGAAGCCGAAGAAAAAGGATTGACGGTTGAAACAATCGCCATTGAAATGAATACGGTTGACCGTTCAATTCTGGAAAGCGATGACGACGGTTTCCTGGATGTCTATATCAAAAAAGGTGCGGATAAAATACTGGGCGCCACGATGGTAGCCCGGCATGCCGGCGATATGATTTCTGAAATTACTCTGGCCATGGTAGCCGGTGCCGGTTTGGGTACCATGGCTAAAACCATTCATCCGTATCCTACCCAGGCCGAAGCCATTAAAAAGGCAGGCGATACCTACAACCGGAAAAAGCTGACACCGAGGGTGCAAAAGATTTTCAAAACCCTGTTAAAATGGCGGCGGTGATTTTAGGAATCCATGTATCAATTACTCAATTTGTATTTTTAATTTCAAAGCCAAAATCATTACAAGCAATCTAAGCACTTAAAAAGAAGGTTATGACAAATTCAGCATGTGTGCTGGCCTGCGATGTCGGCGGCACCAAAGTCAACCTCGGTCTGTTTGTCCCAGGCAAGACGCGACCTGTAGCTCAGGCGGTCGCAACGTTTGCCAGCGGCAGCGCGGACAGCCTGGAGGCAATCATTGTGCAAATGCTCGAGCGATACCCGTCCAAGATCGAGTCGGCCTGCTTCGGCATCGCCGGACCCGTTATCAACGGCGAATGCCGGGCCACCAATCTACCCTGGGTGGTGTCTGAAAAAAAAATTCGCCGACGCTTCGGTTGGAAGTGGGTACGCTTGATCAATGATCTGGCTGCCACCGCCCTGGCGTTGCCATTGCTCAATCATAGGGAGATCGAGGCGCTCAACGGAGTCAGGGTTCGAAAAGGCCAAAACATCGGTTTGGTGGCCCCGGGTACCGGTCTGGGCCAGGCCCTGCTTGTATATGACGGGGGCCGTTATTGGCCGGTGGCTTCCGAAGGCGGGCATGCTGACTTCGCCCCCTCTGACGAATCCGAGACAGATCTGTGGTATTTTCTTCATCAGCGCTTCGGCCACGTCAGCGTGGAACGCGTTCTTTCCGGCCAGGGATTGGTGAACATATACGATTGGCTGAAATCACTGGGTGATTTTGAGGAATCATCTGGGATTAAGGAGGAGATGCGCACATCGGATCCGGCTCGCGTGATTAGCGATAATGCAATCGGAGGTGATGATCCTTTGTGCCGGGCTGCGCTTCAGCGGTTTTGTCGTATTTTCGGATCGATGGCCGGCAATCTGGCTTTGACCGGCATGACGACCGGTGGCATGTTTTTAGGCGGCGGCATTCCTCCCAAAATTTTGCCGGTGCTGCTGGATGATAATTTCATGGCGGCCTTCAACGCCAAAGGCCGCTTTGAGGTGTTCATGCAAAATATTCCGGTGCGGGTGATTCTGAATGAAAGAGCTGCTCTGCTGGGAGCTGCCTGTCTGGCTCTTGGTTGATACCCGACCCGGACAAGCTTAGCCGGTCGTAGCGCAGCGGCCTCCGGCTCGGAGACCCTACGGCTCGGAGAGAGATCCCGTTCGCGGGGTTGTAGCGAAGCGTAAATCCCGCTTTATCGGGGAGTTGAATATTGATCCGCCGAAGGCGGAAAGATTTGTGGTATCGCTCGCGCAGCGCAGGCGCTTGCGCCGCGTGTCGCTCTGTTTTTTCTATTTTGAAAGCATAAAAATACGGTATCAAAATATTTGTTACTCAATAATCCACTCGGTCCTTCAACTCTTTCCCGCATTTGAAAAACGGCAATTTTTTAGGATCCACTTTAACGGACTCACCGGTTCTGGGATTCCGGCCCTGGTAGGACTGATATTCCTTAACAAAAAAAGAGCAAAGCCCACGAATTTCAACCCGGTCCCCTACCGCAAGGGCATCGGAAATTTTTCTGAAAAATAGATCAACAATCGTAGCAGCTTCTTTCTTTGAAATCTGGCATTCATCCCGCAATGTGTCGATAAGTTCCAGCTTATTCATCATCTCTCCCTGTGTTTGTTAATAATTTTAAGATGTTGCATCAACTTGGCTAACATCACATTGATATCATTAATAATAATTGATCTGATAAAAATAGTCAAGAATTTCTGATAGTTCCACAACATTCGATGGGTTTTGAAAATAAAAGGCCTGCAGCATGGGTACTGCAACCTCCTGGTATTATATGAGATATGGCGGTTCACCAATCGAAACAGCTTGACAAGACGGTTTTGCCCGGCAACAAAAATAAAAAGGGTGACCCGGTGTACGCAGAGCCACCATTTGAGGAGGTATGACAAAACGATGGTTTAGAGAAAGGAGGAGAAACCTAACCCATCTGTGCTATAGTCGTAAATCTAACCCAGATATTACACCGGGCTTTCCGCGTTGTTAGCAGGATAAACAGTATGGCAAAATCGACCCCATCCCTCATAGGAAAACTGTCAAGGGTAGCTCTTTCAAAGCTTATGCTGCAGCGGCTACCTTGGATCATTAAAATTATTGCAGATATAAAATGTATATCGTATATTTAGCCCGGCTGGTTCACCAAAGTCAAACATACCAACCGAAAGGGGTTAAAGCATGAAAGTCTTCCAGGGAACTTCCCGAGGTCTCCTGCTCTGCAGGAGGAGTGTTCACTTTAACAGGTCCACTGACATTTTGATCGACACCTGAATTTTAAATGAAATTTTTATTCATAGAAACATATTACCTGGGCTCGCACGCCCACTTCGTTCAAGGGCTCTGCGCATGCTCCGCTCACGATATCGATGTCGTGTCAATGCCGGGTGAAAACTGGCGCTGGCGCATGCTCGGTGCAGCCCTCCACATTGTCGACGCCATTCCGCCCCTGGATGGATATGACGGGATCATCGTAACCGACCTATTCAACCTGGCGGATTTCAAGGCGCTTGTCGGGCAGCCATGTCCGCCGGTTCTGGCCTATTTCCATGAAAACCAGATCACCTATCCCACGCCGCCGGGCGACAAAGGCGCTTTTCAGCTGGGCATCATCAATATCACCACGGCACTGGCGGCCGATCTGGTTGTATTCAACTCCCATATGCACCGGCATGCTTTTTTTAATGCCGTACCTGAATTTTTAAACAAAGGGCGGGACTTCAGGCCCGTGGATACGGCAAAAAACATAAATGACAAGTCGACAGTCCTCTACCCGGGTATCTCACTGCCGGCTTACAGACAAGTTGAGGCCGAGGAACAGATGGATCCGCCACTTATCATCTGGAATCACCGCTGGGGATTTGACAAGAACTGCGAAATCTTTTTTGAGGCAATCCGGGCACTGGAAGATCGGGGATTTGAGTTCCGGCTGGCGCTCATGGGTGAGAATTTCGGCAAGATCCCGGAGGCTTTCAGGTCGGCCAGGAACCGATTCAAGGATAAAATCCTTCAGTACGGTTATGTCTCCGATCGACGGGAGTATGAAAAATGGCTTGAACGGGGTGCGCTGGTCATCAGCACCGCAATCCAGGAAAACTTCGGCATGTCGATAGTCGAGGCCATGCTGATGGGCTGTATTCCGCTCCTGCCCTGCCGGCTTTCGTACCCGGAGATACTGCCGGCAGCTTATCATGAGCACTTTCTTTATCGGGATAAATTTGATCTCATGGAAAAGCTTTTTGACATCATGACGCACTACAGCCGGTATGAACCGCTCCGAAACCGTCTTGTTGAGGAGATGAAACCCTTTTTGTGGCAGAATGTGGTGGCCGGGTATGACCGCACGCTTGAGCGGCTCGCAGGTTGATTCAAATCAGGAGATCCAGGAGACAGCTACCGGATCGCATGCCAGGACATTCCGTTCGTCGACTTCGAAACTACAGTTTTGTTCTAGGACTATTCTCAATAGCTATTCTTGAAAAATTTTTCAAACAACTAAAAACAATGCTGACTGACGACGGAAAGATATTGAGTACTTTTGCAGGGGGAGGGGATACTGGGATGGCTTTTATTTTTCCTTCCAAATACGATAATCGCTTATTTCTTTCTGCAAGGAATTCATTATGGTGGTTAAGACGGCCAGATCATCTAAATAGCCGATAACCGGTATGAAATCCGGAACTAAATCTGCCGGCAGGATGAAATAAAGCAATCCGCCGCCGATCATGGCCACACTGGCCGCTGGCATTTTGTATTTTCCGTTTACGGTGTCTTTAAAAAGCGCATAAAGCACTCGCACATTTTTTAGAGCCGTTTTTAAGGCCGGATAGGCTTTATCGAGTTTATCCCTGATGGCCTCATCATTGATATACTCGTTGAAATCTTTCCCTTCGGTATAGCGAAGCATCCGGTCATAATTTTTACGCTGTTCGGGATCCCCCAGTATGTGGTAGGCCTGATTCAGGGCTTTGGTTTTTTCTTCGGCTTCATGGGCGCGGTCAGGATTTTTATCCGGATGCCATTCTTTGACCTTCGCCAAATAGGCCTGCTTTACGGTTTGCCGGTCGGCCTTGGCATCTATCCCAAGCAGTTTATAATAATTGATAAATTTGTCAGAGGCGCTATTCATTCATTATCTCCTATTGCTCGTTCGATGCCGGAGCCGAGTCCTCGGTAGGCAGAATTCCTTTAGGTGCATAAGAAACCAGGAAATGTTGTTCTGATACGGGCGTCTTTAAGTGAGCCTTATGGCCTTTAGCCGGTTTTCTCTTTCCTTAAAACCCCTTTTTTGCCATCAAAAAGGTGGTTTTAAGCCCCTGAACAACCCGCCGTTTAACATTTATTTCATTGATTTTCAATAAGTTAATTTGGTCCGACAAAACAACGGCAACAACGGGCGGCTCTCCGCACGAAAACGCACCGGCCACTTCGATTTTCTACTAAATAAAGAAGTTGACCAAGGTCACTATCAAACACGAAATGCCCAGCAACTCGGTTAAAACTGAATCTTTTACTGATTGACGAATTTTTTTTGGCAAATACGCTTCACAGCCCGTGTTGCATTCTTAATAAATCCGAGTGGTAACAATAACATATGGGAAATATTGTCTTATAAAAGTTTTTCCCATTGTCATTCATACACGTTTTGTGCAAAATATCAGAGGAAAGTGAAAAAAATCGTATGGCACCCAATGTCGCTTAAGCTTGCGTCTTTGCTGAAACTTTAGAATTTTTTTGTTTCATTTTGTCCTTATCTGCCAATCAGGTCTGCTATACTCATATTCAATTGATAAAATGAAAAGCTGACTAACCATCAACCTGGAAAACAAAATGACCATTGAACTGTATTTCAGCAATCAGTTGGATCAACTGGCGGACCGGTTTTCGGATGTTGTTACGGATGAGATCCGGCGCAAAGGCAATATACTGGAACCGCCGGTTGTGATTGTCCCCAACTCAAATTTGGCCAAATGGCTTCAACTATTGCTGGCCGAGAAAAATTCCATATTCATGAACATTGCATTCCAGTACCTTGAAGCGGGTCTGTGGGAGATGCTCGCCGCTCTCGACCCCGGTGAGAACAAGCCGGAAATGATGGATAACGACCAGCTCAAAATCCTTTTGCTTCACATCCTGCAAAATCTGGATCGCAGTGACGCCGATTTTTTGCCGATTACACGATATCTGTTTGGGGAAGACGACGCTGAAAGGCCGGATGATGCGGCCAGACTCTGGCAGCTTGCTGAAAAGATTGCCCATCTGTTCAAAGAATACGAATTTCACCGAACCGACATGATTCGACAGTGGGCGGCAGCGACTGCTGCAACAGAGGGCATGGAACGGTGTCAACAACGGTTGTATGCCCGACTGAAAATTTTAAGAGATGAACTTGCGGACCGAACGGACAAACAGCTGCTTTCAACGATGGAATATGCCGATCTAGTGCTTTCCAACTCCTGGAAGGACGAAGGGAAGGCCGCAGATCCTCAAAGTGTCCATTTTTTCGGCCTGTCTCAGATATCCAACTTCCACTTAACGCTTATCGGCAGATTGCAAGACTATTATACGATTCACATCTACACCATGAACCCCTCTCAAGAATTCTGGGAGGATATCAAGACACCGCGGGAAAAACGTTGGATACAGCGAAAAAACGTCAAAACCCTGGCCATCCAAACATCCGAACAGGAGCAGGGCGAACTTTTTCGGCAAGCGGACAATGCCCTGCTGGCTGCCTGGGGAAAACCCGGTCGGGAGAATATCCGGCTGTTGTGCCAATTGACCGATTACGACTTCAATGCCTGTTTCACAACCTCCAAACAAGCCGGCGGCATCCTGCAGCGCATCCAAAACGATATCCTGACGCTTTCTTTATCAGAACAGGAAGCGAGACGTCTTGACCAGGACCGGACCTTGCAGATCATTGCCTGCCCAAGCATATACAGGGAGGTTGAAACCGTAAACAACAGCATCCTGTTCAATATAGGGCAGGACGACACGTTGCAACTGACCGATATTGCCATTTTGGTGCCGGATATTTCAGCGTATAAACCGGTGTTCGATTCCGTTTTCAACCGCCGGCCCAGACAACTTGCTTACAACCTGGTGGATTCGCATGCTGAAATCGAGAGCATCTATGGCAAAGCTGTTTTGGCCATTTTGAAAC
This sequence comes from uncultured delta proteobacterium, assembly GCA_963765595.1. Classification (GTDB taxonomy): domain Bacteria; phylum Desulfobacterota; class Desulfobacteria; order Desulfobacterales; family JAFDCJ01; genus JAFDCJ01. Next base: position 43,850 of record CAVXXE010000062.1, on the reverse strand, counting down.
TGGCCACCGGCAGATTTTCCAGAAATGAGGTCTTTGACCTGATTTTGAATCCGTGTTTCATGAGTCGCTGGAAGATGGGGCCTGATGAGGTGCAGGCCTGGGTGAACTGGGCCCGTGAGTTGAACATTTTTCACACATTCGACCGTGAATCGAAGGCGGTCCGGGGATACCCGCCAAGCGGCAATTTTACCTGGAAGCAGGGACTTGAAAGGCTTCGATTGTCAAGAATCATGGCAGCGCCGAATGTCATCGACCCGGCTGGTTTTGGGCATTATCAGGAACGGGTCCCCTTCGGTGATGTAAAGACCGGTGACGATGACCTGGTAGAAAAGTTTTGCATGGTCATCGAGTCCCTTCACCATGTCGTCAGCAGGTTAAATAGCAGGGGCATCAGTGGTGAACAATGGAAACAGCGTTTTTTTCAGACCTGCGATCAGCTCATTGAAATTCCGCAAGATTTCAAAGGCGAAGCTGTCGTTCGACAGTCGCTGTTTAAGGCGTTTGACAACCTTGAACTCTATGACCGCCTGCAGGCGGGTGATTCATCGTCAGCCCTCGATGTAGATTTGATCAGAGAATTCATACGCGCCAACCTCGGGTCCATTTCCGGCGGGCACGGAAATTATTTGACCGGCGGTGTGACCGTTTCTGAGTTGCAGCCCATGCGGCCGATCCCGTTTCGGTTCGTTTATGTCCTGGGGATGGAAGAGGGGCGTTTTCCCGGCAAGGCTGACCTTTCGTCACTGGACCTGCGGTTGTCAAAGCGGCGGATCGGCGATATCAGCCTTCCTGAACGCAACTGTTACCTGTTTCTTGAAATGCTGCTCTCCGTACAGGAGAAATTGTACATCAGTTATGTTGCCAGAGACCTTCAAAAAGATCGGCTCCAGCAGCCCTGCAGCGTGATAAACCAGCTGAAAAGATACGTTGAACTGGAGATATTATCAGATGGACAGCCGTTTCGGGTTTCGGAGGTACCGCTTGCCGGCTGCAGCGATCGCTATTTGGATCCTGATGCGATCAGTGCCTGGAGTGATGTGCTGGTGAATGATTCATTGACGGACCGCGTGGCCTATTTCCGGATCCATCGATTGTGGGAAGCGTTCCAGCACCGGGCTTCGACGGATGATTTGGCAAAGGTGGCACGGTTTGATCCGGATCTTTCGTTCGATATTAAGGCACCTGATGCTGAGGATCGGCCGGTTGAAAAGATAACAGCGAGGCAATTGACAAAATTCCTGGAGCATCCCGTCCGGCTGAAGATTCAACGGCATCTTGGCCTTTATGATGAAGAAGAAACCATCGAAGATGTGGTTTTGCGTGAAGACGAACCGTTTTTCTCGGAATTCCCGCTGGACTATCGTTTGAAAATGGATCCGATCAAGCTCTGGATGGCTGCGTACTTTTCCGGGATGGATGCGGATGCCGCTGAACCTGATCCCGAAGCGTTTTACCATCAGGTGTATGACGCCTGTCGGCGAAAAAGCCAAACGCCGGAAGGGGCTTTTGCCGAAATAGACAGGGATGAGATAATGGGCCATGTCAGACAAATCGTGGAAACCCTGAAACCGGTTTTAGAACAGATGCAGTCGGCAAAACAGCTGTTGCGGGCCGTGTCGATCGGGGAGCCTGCCGAAGAACCCATCCCTTCAGACGGCCGCCTTGCCCTGAAACGGTTTCATCCTTTATCCTTGACGGTACAGACTCAAAACAGTGCCTCGCAAACGGTCACGCAGGCAGTGGAACTTCACGGGCAACTGCCCTGGGTGTGGCAGGATGCCGATGGTCGCTGGCACGTGCTGGTTCTAACCGGCTCCGGTAAGAATCCCAAAGAACCCGATAAATATGTTCTCGGGCCGGTGTTGTTTTATCTGATTTGTCTGACCGGGGATGAGAGCAGCCGCTGGATCGAATCGTCCGGCCTAACGCTTCACATCGTTTACCGGAAAATCGTAAAGGAATGGTCGTACAGATTCGACCGTGAAACCGCCGCGGCCTACCTGGCTGAACTGGTCTTGAATGTCCTGAATCAGTCAGAGGCGGCCTGGCTGCCTTTCGAAATCGTGACGAGCCGGAAACGGTCGATTCAGCCACACAAAATACCGCAAGACGAAGTCAATGACATCATCCGGATGCAATTTGCCGCTGAAATTGCAGACGCCTTTACCGAGGAAGAAGATTACCTGATCCGAATTGCAAAACCGACGATTCCGGCGGATGCGTTCGACAGAGTTCGCAGGCGGTTTAAGATCTATTTTGACCAGGAGTGAACATGTCCTACACACTTGTGGCTGACATCGCAGACATTGATTTGACCCGGCACGCGCTCATCGAAGCGTCCGCCGGCACCGGTAAAACCTATACCCTTGAAAACCTGGTTGTGAGACTGCTGAAGGAACGGCAGGATATCGCGATTGAAAATATCCTCATGGTGACCTTCACCGAAAAAGCAACCTCGGAACTGAAAACCCGGATTCAGGCAAAGCTTCTGCAGGAGATCCGTTCCGCCGGTGACGGGCAAGACGATGGGGCCATCGTTCAAAAAATCAGGGACACGCTGGATGCCTTTGACACCGCTTCCATCTATACGATCCACGGGTTTTGCCAGACGGTCCTGAAAGATTTTGCCTTTGAGAACGGAAGCCTTTTTCAAAATGAAGTCATTGATGACGCCCCTATTTTCGACACCCTGATTAAAGAGCAGATGCGCAAGGTTTGGCCCGAAGTCTATGGCCGGCATTTGTCCGAAATGCTGCATATCGCGGGGTTCAACACCCGCAAAGATCAATTCCTGGCGCTGGTGGTCAACATCGCCAGACGCGTTTTTCGCCCTGCCGTCGGGGATGAGATCAAGCCTGACAGGGAAAACCAGAGCATCGAGCAGATTCGATCTGAAATCATAACCCAGGTCATGGCGCTTAAACATCTTATCGGCGCACCGCCGGCGTTTTCCGATGGGTTCAACCAGTTGAACATTCATGGCGGCAGTAAGAAATCACTGATGGGAAAGATGGTGATTCCGCTTGAGACCTACCTGTCTCAAATCGATGAGGGCAGCTTTGTCTTTGCGGATCTATTGGAATTTATCGGCCAGGTTCAGGCGGTTAAATCTACCGGACGACAGGGAGTCAAATGCCTCGTGCCGGAAAAGTGGACTAAAAAAGGAAACAATATTCAGGTTTGCTCGAATCTCGAGACCATCGCGGAGGGGCTGGAGGGCCTGGCTGAAGTACTTGTTCAGCTGGCGTATTATTTGATGATCGAGGCCGTCAAGCAGCTTCAAGCAGACGCCGCCCGGGTCAGGCGCCGAAACGGCTGGATCAGCTACGATGATATGCTCAGCCAGGTGGCAGCCGCCCTGCACAGCGACCATTGTTCAGGGTTGATCCAAACCCTGCGCGCCAAATACAAGATTGCTTTTGTGGATGAATTTCAGGATACGGACCCGGTTCAATGGCGGATTTTCAAGCGGCTGTTTCTGGACCATTCCCCAGGGCTCACCGAAAATCTGCTGTTTCTTATCGGTGACCCAAAACAGGCCATTTACTCGTTTCGCGGTGCGGATGTGTATGCCTATCTGGAAGCCAGAAATGAGATGGAGCGCCTATCCGGGACCGGTGGGGCCAATCTGTATTCCCTTGCGACCAATTGGCGTTCAAAGCCGGAACTTGTGGCGGCGTTCAATGACCTGTTTGGCCGGGACGAATGGTTCCCGCGACATGATCAGGCCGGATCTTTTGAGATCGGCTATCAAGGCGCCGGGTCACCGGATGAAAACGATTTGCCTGCTATTCTGGCTGCCGATCGCTCCCGGCGCCCGGTGTTGAATGTGGTGGATCTTCGTGGCCCGGCATCACCCGGGCAAGCCAAACCCATCCTGGCCCGGTTTATTGCCCGGGAAGTCCGGTATCTGGTTGATTGCGGAGGTATCGAAATTCAGGCCAAAAACGATGCGCCCCGCCCCCTCGATTTTGGCGATATTTGCATACTGGTGCGCGGAAAACCCGACGCCTTTTTTTTGGAACCGGAACTGACGGACCTCGGCATTCCCTACTCGTTTTATAAAAAGCCGGGCCTGTTTCTTTCCGACGAAGCCCTTTATCTGAGCCTGGTATGCCACGCCGTTTTGGATCCGGACAGCATCGCGGATGTGAAAAAGGCGCTGCTGACGCCGTTTTTTGCATACAAACCCAACGATTTGTTCGCATATGAAACCCTGCCGGTGTCTCACCCGCTCAAACAATTGCTGTACCACTGGAATGATCTGGCCCGCAGCCGCAAATGGGGCCTGCTTTTTCAGTCGCTGATGGAAGATTCGGGGCTCCTGTTTCGCGAAGCCGAATCACGGGACTGGGACAGAAAATATACCAATTGCCGCCAGATATTCGAACACCTGGAAGCCGTTGCCTACCGGAATAATCTGGACTTCAGGGGCCTTTCCGCCCTGCTGGACAGCTACCGCAAACAAACCGTTGGGGCGCAAGATGATGCCGACGTTCATCAGATCGAGACCGAAGCGCAAAAGGTGCAAATTATGACCATGCATGTCAGCAAGGGGCTGCAGTTCCCGGTGGTGTTTATTGCCGGTGGACTGACCCAGCCGTTTGCCGACGATTACCACGTCTACCATGATTACGATGCGGCCAACCCGGATGCGGGCAGCCATAAAGTCATCGACCTGTCCAAGACCTATGGCAAGGAACAACATGTTCGTGAGAAAAATGATGAAGACAAACGGCTCTATTATGTCGCCTTGACCCGGGCCCAGTTTAAATTGTACGTACCTTTTTTTCCTGCCACGAGCAAACAGGCCTGGATGGGTCCGGTGTGTCGATTTCTTGCCGAGGCCATCGCTTCTGCTTTTCCTCAGGTCGATGACAATCCGGCGCTAGGCTGGCTGGCTGCGGATGCCGGTACAATACCCGGCCCGGACGATGACGGGAATCGGGGCCGGGAGGTGGTTTCTGAAAGCGCTGTCGATAAGTGCCATCCTCTTTTGCCGGCCAATAACAATTATCAATCGAGAAGAATCATGCTCGAATCGTTCTCGAGCCTTCAGGGAAGGCTTTATCACGGCCCCGGACAACCGCTCAAGGAGACAGGGTTTCAGGTGGTTCGGGAGAAAGACAAGGAAGACGACGAGAAATATGCCGCTTTTGATTCGGATAACATCCGGTCGGTTCGATTGGATGATGAAATTCCCGGTGGGGCGGATATCGGATCCATGTTTCATGATATTTTAGAGTATATCGATTTTGAAGCGGTTGCGGACAACCCCGACGATCTTTTTGCAAGAAAAAAGACCGGAGATGTCATCGTCAAAACAATGGATGCCTACCGGGTGGAAGAACGCTGGCGGCCGCAGGTTTGCCGGATAATCGCCGACACACTGACGACGTCTATCAATGCCGTGGAAGATCCGTTTGTCCTGGGCCGGCTCAAGCAAGAAGATCGGATTCACGAGGTGGAATTCTTTTTTCCATTTGCTTATCCGGTTGGCGAATCATTGACAATTCCGGACTGTGACATCGTGGCGGGACGGCGTTGCTTTATCCGAGGCTTCGTGGATCTCGTCTTCCGGTATAAAGGAAAATTTTTCATTGCCGATTGGAAGTCAAATCGCCTCGATGGCGGATATGAGCGCAAAGCTCTGGATGATTGTATGAACGCTGCCGGATACCATATGCAATACAAGCTGTACACGATTGCCGTGCTGCGTTGGTTGAAGCAGGCGTTTGGCGATCGGTTCGATGCGGACAGCCGGTTTGGCGGCGTATTTTATTTTTTTCTGCGCGGCATGGGAACCGGACACGGGAACGGCGTGTATTTCGTTTCGCCCGCTGAGGTGGGCACTGTGGAGGACCTCGAGTCGGAAATTACAGGCCAGATATCCGGCAGGGTTGACTACAGCAAATCCTGACCCGGATATGCCTGAGGTGGAGAAAAAATGGCCATAAAGTCACAAAGTCACAAAGTAAAATCGTTAAATATTCAATTTTCAATCGAAAGTATTCAATATTAGCGGAGACCACTGCCTCATGACAGTTTTCAATGCCAGCGAAGATCAGCTTATCGAACACCTGGTCGCTTTCAAGATTTTTGAAGGAACCGAAAAAGCAACGATAGCACTGCTTGAACCGTTTATCCGTCGATTGGAGCTCTCCTTGCTGGATTACATGACCATCAGGGACCTGGTTGAATTTAACGATTGCCGGGGGGATCTGGCGCTGGTTGTCGTGTTGATGGCCATGTTCGCCGGGCTTCAGGAAGGCAGTCTCTGCCTGAATCTCGATCAAAGTCAGTTTTTACCGCATCTGCCGGCCGATGATCGGAAAACTGCCAAGGCCGTTTTCGAAGATTTCTTATCCGGTCTTGGGGCGGGCAGGTACCAGAAACTGATAACGAAAAACGGCGGAGAATATTTGCCGTTGATCCTGGATGCGTCAAGCGGCAGTGATTTGCTCTATTTTCAAAAGTATCATGTGCATGAAAAGCGGCTTAAAGCTAGAATGGAAGCATTTTTAAAAGCAACAGTTTCAGTAACCCTGCCGGACCAAAAGATTGACATACTCATTGACGAAATCTATGCGGATCGGCTTGCCATCCGGGTGGGGCCAAACAACACCCCGATTGCAAGAGATGCGCAGCAGCTAGCGGCCATTCGGCTGGCGCTGAAATCTCAGTTTTCAATCATTTCCGGCGGACCCGGAACCGGCAAGACCTCGCTGATGGTCAATATCCTGCGCTGCCTGGTTCGAGAAGGTATCCCGGTGGCCCGCATCATCCTGGGAGCACCCACCGGGCGGGCCGCCCAAAGAATGAGCGAAACGGTTCAAAACAACATCGTTTCCATCCAGGAGCTCTCTGGCGACGATTCGTCCCTTTTGGGTCTGAAGGGCAGCACCTTACATAAAATCCTGGGGTACAGAAGCTATCAGCACGAGTTTTATTATCGGGAGACGAATCCGTTGCCCGCATCAGTGGTGGTGGTCGATGAAGTCTCCATGGTCGATGTCGTCATGCTGGACAAATTTCTCCAGGCCATCGATCCGGTGCAGACAAAGCTTATTTTACTGGGAGATAAAAATCAGTTGCCTTCGGTGGAGGCCGGGTCTGTTTTTGCGGAAATGATTCCGGATGGGGCCCGTGCGGCAAGATTCGAAGAGCGATTTGTTGTTTTGCAAAAAGTCTACCGTTCGGGAACCAATCTGCTGGTACTGGCAAATCAAGCCAATCAGGGTTCTTTCCCGCCGTTTAAAGCCGTTGCCTTTGACAAGGCGCTGTCGCAAGCTTCGGACCAATGGGCTTTTGTCAAGGCTGAAAATTTCGGCCAATGGCAGCAGCATCTTCATCAGTGGGTAAACGTTCAGTATCTTAGTCCGATATCCGCTGGTGAGGAAAGCTATGCGGCTTTGATCACAAGGGCAGGGGAGATGACCGCCGACCATATCATATCATCCGAAGCGGGCCGGTCATTATTAGGCCGGATATTCACGGTTGTCGAACGGGCCAGAATATTGTCTTTTCTTCGCAACGGCATGTATGGCTGTACGGAGATCAACGATGTGATTGCCGCTCACCTGATCCATTATTGCGATCCTTCAGCAAAATGGCAGTCGGATGGTTTTTCCGGAGCAGTAGTGATTATTACCCGCAATGATTATTCAAAGGAGCTTTTTAATGGTGATGTCGGCGTTATCATAAAAGATGGTCATGAGGCATACAGAGCATTTTTTCATCGCTCCGGAACCTATATCAGTTTTCCGGTGAATCTTTTGCCGGCCTGGGAATTTGCTTTTGCCATGACGGTGCACAAAAGCCAGGGCTCGGAGTTCGATGACGTCCTGCTTGTCCTGCCCGATGATGAAAACCATCGTCTGCTCACCCGGGAGATTGTTTACACCGGCATAACCAGAGCCAAAAAACGGGTGCTGTTGTATGGCTCACGGCCGGCTTTGCATACGGCGCTGAAAAAGAAAATTAAGCGGCAATCCGGTTTGATGTGGTAGTTAAGATGTCCGCAAATGCATTATCTTTTTGGCATCAGAAGGGGTTTGCGCAATAAAAGCGTCAAAATTATTTTTTTTCAACTCGCTTTTACATTTTTTTAATCTTAGATCCCAATATTTTTCCATCGCCATATTACCCCCTTTTTTGCCCCGCCAAAAATTGTAAAGAATTTGGACTTCACTGTTTGAAGAATAATCATTGAAAGAAAAACTGCAGTTATCCTCTATCGCACATCTTCTATGTTGTCCATCCCCGAAGCAAGCCTGCTGTCGGATTTTAGCCATTTGCGGGCCCTCACCTCTTTGCAATTCCCGTTGCGATGCTTTCCGACCGCATTGGAAGCCGCCGCGGTGTCCTGATGGCGGCAGCCTTACTCATTGGCATCGGGATCGGCCTCCTCGGATTTGCCGGTGGCATCCTGATCTTGGTGGCGGTTCTGATAGCAGGCTTTGCGCGTGACGGATTCATGGCGATCACCATGACGGCAATCATCGAGGTCAAAGGCGTTGGCGCACGGTTTGCCGGATCAGCAACCGGGCTGAGTATGTCGGTTATGGGGATCGCCAGTGTCTTTGCACCGCCCAGCGGGAATTGGCTGGCGAAATTTGGGTCCGGACTCCCATTTCTATTCTGGGCTTCTTTTGTGTTTTCAGGGTTCGGGGCCTATCTCTTCTTGCGGCAACCGGCCATAGGAAGTACCGGCAGTTCTCAGACCGGGAATTAGGAACGGGATATGGTGTCTAAAATTCCAGAAATAGAATTTGCCGCCGGTAGGCTGATTATGAGATGGTTCAGCCCTCATCGGTTCACCACATAAAGCCCCCCCGCCACACAAGCCAACCCTACCCAGACCAATAAAGTCATCGGCTCATCCAAAACCAACCCGCCCAAAATCACCGCAAAAAGCGGCGCCATGAAGGTAAAAGCCGCCAGGCGGCTCACCGTGTACCGGTGAATCAACCAAAACCAAACCAAATAAGAGGCAAAAGCCACAACGACACTCTGGTAAAAAAGTGAGGCTAATACCACCAGGTCAAGATTCAAGTCCGCAGGCACTTCGAACAAAACCGAACCCAAGGCCAGCAAGGGAAAGGAGTAGATGAGCTGGGCGAACAACGTCTGAAAATGATCCAGGCTCACCTTCTCGCTGATGCGCTTAACATACAAGGTGGTGGCGGCCCAGAACATGGCCGCGGACAGCCCCATCAGATCACCTACCCAATAAAAGGGGGGCAGCTCCGGCGAGCGGGCCTGAAACACCGCCGCCACCCCGCCGAAAGCCAGCACCAAACCGAAAAGCTTGGCCGGGGTCAGACGGTCGCCTTTTAAGAAAAAGTGCGCACCCAAGGCTACCCAAAAAGGATGGGTGTAAAGAAAGATGGCCGAACGCGAGGCCGGGGTGAAAGCCAGGCCCCAGTAAACAAAAAGAAACTCCAGGCCGAACAAAAAGCCGATCACCAGAGCGTGACGAGTGTGTCCCGGGGGAAAGGCCACCCCCCGGCTCTTCATGCCGGCATAGGCCCATACCAAGATCCCGGAAACCAAAGAACGCAAGGCAGCGCTCATGAGCGGTGGCATACCCTGGTTGCTGAACTTGATGCTCACCGCCTGGGCGCCCCACAAAAAGCAGAGTAGACCCAAAATGAACCCGGCGCTTACCGGCAAACGTCCGTCGGCCTGGTTTTTCTGCTGAGACATGAAACTGCCTTTATTTATTCATGGTCTCGGTGATAAAACACGCTGCCCCCAAAGCCAATAGCGCAAATAAAAAGTATAACAGAAAGGCGCTGGAATACGCCTCGGCAGAGTATCCACTTGCGGTTTTTCCCTGGGCCTCCAAAATGGCTCCCAAAATTGGCGGCGCCACCGCTCCACCAAGGAAGGGGAACAGGTTCACCAGTCCCACCGAGGTGCCGGCGATCTCCACCGGGAACAGTTCTTTGGCCGAAGTGAAGGCCACCACCACCACGGCACTGTTGAACATGCCCAGCAGGAAGCATAGGAGATAAAGAGTGGGTCGGTTCATTGCAGCGGGAAAGAAGGCCAGGGGGGTGGTGAGGCCCAGCGTAATGAACGCGGCCAGGACGATGACCTTCTTGCGGGAGCGAAACATCTTGTCCGACAGCCAGCTAAAAAAAGGACTCCCCACGATCATAGCCAATGCCAGCATTCCAAGGATGTTGCCTGCCTCAGCTTTGCTGAGACCATAGACGTGCATCAGATAGGGACCGCCCCACAGCCCGCCGAAGCTGAAAAATATACTGAACGAGAAGAAGAACCAAGCCGCCAGAAACCAGAAGGGCCCCGAGGAAAGCACCATCTTTATACCCTGGGCCAGTCCGATGGTCTTGGCTTTGCCGGGGCTGTCTTGAGCCGGTTGGTTAACCACGGAAAGCCCCATGTCCTGGGGAGTGTTGCGCACCAGGAACCAGATGGCCGTTGCCACCACTAGGGTGGCGGCGCCGATGGCCACAAAGCTGCCCCGCCAGCCCATCTTGTCACTAAGCCATGCCAGGGGCCGGGAGGCGCTATACGCCCCCAGTCCGCCCACAGCCATGAGTATGCCGGTCATCCGGGCAAACTCTTCAGTTTTGAACCAGTTGGTCATCACTTTCATAGTGGGTACAAAGAGCATGGCCACGCCCAACCCCACCAGTATCCGGGCCAGGATGGCTAGTCCCATTGACTCGACCATGCCCAAAAAAATGGAAGCGACACCGGCCAGGGCAAAGAAGACGGTGATGGTTTTTCGTGGCCCCCAGGAGTCGGAAAGTAGGCCTGATGGAAGCTGCATTAAGGCATAAGGATAAAAATAAGCGGCAGCCAAAAAACCCAGCAAAGCGCCGCTGGCCTGGAGGTCGGCCTGCATATCCAAGGCTACGACCGCCGGGCAGAGCCGGTGAAAATATACCAGCAGGTAGCCAAAGGCCAGGAGACAGAAGACCACCCAGCGGTATCCGGAAGGTTTTGCGGAAGCCTTAGACTGGATCATGAATCACCTCCTTTTTTAGGGACCGGCTCGCGAAGGCTTGCTATCGCGTCGTCCGGAATCGGATGCCACGCCGAATTGCTACGTGCACCAGCCAATAGGTTTAGCATAAGTCCTCCTACAAAAATGATTTTCAAAGGTTCTTCTGCGGCCAAGGAAAATGACCACGTTACGTATTTCAATTTAGGCTTATCATCTAATATTTGCAAATATTATTTATCTTTTTTTAAATTTATCAAAACCTTGCGAAAATCGAGGGTGTCGTCAGCGTCTTTGCGGTGTCCGGCGAAGTTGACTTGATGCTCGAAATTGTTGCGCGGGACATGCAGCACTATTCACAGGTCGTTCTGCAGGCCAAGTACAGAGGCCCCGCATCGAACTTGGTTAACTACTTTTAATCATCTCGGATTGAACGTTTCCGGCTGAAGCGAAACGTAAATCACGGAAGACCTGTGACCTCATTTATGGGGTAATGCAACACGGTGCCCAGCAAAGGCAAGTCGGACGACTATCCGGAAAATGGTGTTTTTTCTATGATGGCCAAAGTGAAGATATGATTTAAGTATCTTTAAAGTTAAGGCATTGTATTTAATGAAGATATATAGCATATGCAAACATTCGCATTCTTCGGAAAAAAAACAGTCTGAATCGAAGTTTTGATAGCTAGATGTTTATTACGATATACAAATCATATCCTTCATTTCGCCTTCAGTATGCGATACCACTATATATTGGGGTGGCCCACTGGTCGAAAAAATCAGAACCCGTGTATATTTTGTTAGCCAATCTGCAGTTTTCTGGAATTATAACCCCAGGCACATAATCTAAAATCACTTCGGTATGTGGATTAGATTGGTGAAACATACAATTCCCGGGAATTGTGGGTTTGTTTGGCAAATCTTAACATTTTGATCAAATTGTTATTGTGGATTAGTTTGTCCAATCTGAGGGTATTGATTTTTAATCGACAAATCAACTTTTTTCCACTAACATGAAATCTTCGAGTGGAAAGAGGTACCCAACATCCCATTGTCCGGTACGCTCACCAAAGGCAAAATCTGCTGCCACGTTCGTTACTGAACTGAAAGGAAATCGTTTTTTGCGCGCCCGCCTGTACTGAGCGCTGCGCGGGTGAATGCGGCTCCAATCAAAGTTGACATGAGACTTAACTACATTGTATTGCTGACCTTTTGCGGCTCCCTTGTGTGCGGTTACGAGCTGGTTAAGGTGCTCGAGGACGCGTTCCCGCCACTCATGATGGCTGCCGCACGTGCCCTGTTGGCCGCGATGGTGATCTTCCTCTTCTGTCTTATCGTGCGACAGCCGCTTCTTCCGACGTTCCGTCGTTCAGCGAAGCTCGCGTTGATTGGAGTCCTTGGCCTCGGAACTCTGTGGGCGATGGTTTCGCTAGGCGAGCGGCACGTGGATCCCGAGCTTGCAATGTTGCTGGTCTGCATTGTACCCATCACGACGCTGGTCATCACAGCACTGCCTCCCAATCCCAAGCATATTTGGTGGCCCGCATGGATCGGCACGGCGGTTGCGTCGCTTGGTTTGGTCGTCGTGATCGGCCCGGCGCGGATCGCCGACGAGCCTTCCGCGCTGTATGCCGTCCTGATGATTGGGTTCGGCTTTGCGAGCTATGCGCTCGCCAATGTCCTTGCAGAACACATGACCAAGGGGCTCTCGCCGGTTGCGGTGGGAGGCGTGACAATGTTATATGCGGCCATTTTGCTGTGGGGACTGGTGTTCCTGCTGGAGTTGCCGACCAATATGAATCCTTCGGCGGAGGCATGGCTCGGACTGATCGCTTTGGGAGTCGTGGGCTCGGCCCTGCCTGGCGTGCTCTTGTTCGTACTAGTACAGCGGGCGGGTGCCGAATTCATGAGCCTCTATGGTTACATCCTTCCTTTGCTCGGTATCGTCGTGGCATGGATCGCCTTTGGCAGGGCACCCGAGATGACGTTTCTCTTGGGCTTGCCGATCACGTTCGCCGGCGTGGCGACCGTGCAATGGGCGCGCCGACGCGGCTTTTCCGCGAACGACCTGGGCAAGTGATGGGAATTCGAGGTGATGTCCGCCGTTCTACCGCAGACGCTGTGGGTGTCTTCCGGTCGCAGGCGCTCCCGTTCTCCCAACAACAGGGCTTTAATGTCTTCTCGGGTGTAACCGTCCTTCAGAGAAATCGTCTCACGCCGTCTTCCGCTTGAACGATTTTATCAGGCCGCTAACGACGAACGGTTTGGAAATATTTGACCTTGACGGGCACAATTAAATAAATGCCAAAAATGATTTCATTTCGCTTACAAATTCACATGAGAATTCTTTATCGCTGAGCGGGACTCCGTGTAGAAAAATCTGTCTCACATTACAAAAATCAAAAAACAAAAAGGCTCTTAAAAGGAGCCTTTTCTTCGCACAAATATCATTAGATTTAATCCGATCGAAGTCTGCCTCTTCACCTTTATTGGGGATCTGAGTCACCAGCTGGGCAAGCCAATCCAGGGCATCAAATGCTTTGGTTGGTTTAGAATCAAATTCGGTGCTGTCCTACAAGACTTTTCTTTCCCGAAAAACTCAGGGCTTGAAACCCTCAACCAGGGAAAACATGCCCTTGGTCTGAATCAAATTGATTCGGGTGAACCCTACCGCCGTCAGGCCTTCTTTGATTTCATCAAAGGTGTATGTGCGGCCCCCTTCCGTGCCGGCCAGCATGTTCACCGCAAACAGGGCGCCTTCCAAAGGATGGGTGCGATCCGACGACATGACATGGTCGCGGACCACAATCCGGCCTCCCACGTCCAGGGCGCGGTAGATTTTGCCGTATAAGACCTCGTTTTGCTCATAACTGCTTTGATGGATGATGGCCGATAAAAGGGCAAGGTCGTGTCCTGGAGGCAGTTCGTCTTTGTAGAAATCGCCGGCCACCAGCACGACACGGTCGAGCATATCGACGGCTTGAACGCGATCGTGCGCCATTTCGATGACCGGTGGCAAATCGAACAGGGTCGCTTTCATTTCAGGCATCGCGCTGAGCATAGCCAAGGTGTAAGTTCCGGAGCCGCCGCCCACGTCCAGCAGTCGGCGGGCTTGTCCCGGATTGATTGCATCCACAACCTCCGGCGCGGCTTTGGAAGCTACCACGTGCATGGCACCGATAAAGGCTTTGCGGTTATCTTTGGCTAAGGCACCTTTCGTTTTAAGGCCCGGCGTGGTCTTGCCGAGCACAATGTCGGTGATTTGAGACCAGTTCTGCCATACCGTTCCCATGTGAAGAACCATGGGCAGAATTGAATCGGGCGCGGGGGCTGATAGCAATGGGGCGACCGACGGCTCGGTATGGTACCGCCCGTCTTTTTTCACCAAAAAACCAAGGGCACTCAACGCATCGAGTAGTATCACTGTCCCGCGAAGCTTGGTCTTGGCTGCCACCGCGATTTCCTCTGCCGTCAAGGGTTCTCTGGCGAGCAAGGTGAAAAGATCCAGTTCCGCGCCGCTAAGAAGTACACGACTGGCCATAAAACCGCGAGCCAATTCCAAGATTGATTCTTCTGTGATTTTTGCGTCCATTTTATTCCTCCATCGCCGTGCCGTTCCAAAAAAACCTGCGAACGGTCCAACCAGCTGAAAAGTTCGGCTGGTGACTTTGTGTTGCTTTTGTGCTTTTATATTTCTAATCATGTTTTTGCATATATCAAGGAGTCACAATTTTTTACCGATAAAAAAAATGGATAAATCCGGAGTGTGCATTACGTGTTGCGAAACCCACACTTTGGCTGAATAGAAAGCTCATAAAATAGTTTCGTCTATTGTTACGCCCAGTTTTGCCAGCGCATCGAAGTAGTAGCGGCGGGTATCGGCGGGCAGTTGTTCCGGTACGAATAGACCGCTTTCATTAAAAACATCAGCTACCATCATTTTTACAAAAACCGCCGCACATTGCCCGGTTAGAAAGGCCTCGTGGCTCAAACCGGCTTTTTCAAAGGATTCGACGAGTCCCGGCGCGTTGACGTAACTGTCAATTGTCACGGGTGCACCGTCCTTTCGGCCCTCGACCCGGACCAGAAAAGCCCCTTCGTCCCTGACCACACCCGCATCGATGATGGCCTTGATTTCCTCAGGGTATTTCGGTGCCGGCGGGCACAACTCGAGAACCACATCCATAGGTACAATGGAGGTGCCTTTAACCGTTACCGGTTCAGTCGAGAGCAGGCGCATGTTGTAAAGCAATTCCGACAGCTCGACGGAAGACCCACCGTATTTGAATTCGACATTTTTAACCCCCTTGAGCACTTTTTCAGCCAGCAGGCCCATGGTAATCGGTTCATCATGCTCGTGATCGACCAGTCGCACCTCGCGGTCCATGCCCTGCAACTTCATCATTACCGGACGACTGAAGGGTTTATCGGTCACATGTCGGCCGTTTTCAAAACGAAATGTTTTATAGGCCATATCGCCGAGCGCCACGTCCGGCGACCACCAGAAAGGGGTAAAGCGTTCAGTCCAAACGCCCTCATAAACGCAGATCCGGATGCTGTCGCAAGAATCCAGTTTGTCCACGGCTTCCCTGGCGATCACATTGGCCAAGCCGGGCGACGAACCGCAGCCGATCAAGGCGGTCAATCCCTTTTCCTTAAATTTCTGATGCCACTCGGAAAACATCAATTGATAGCTTTCGACAAAACCGATGGATTCCATCGGTCCGGCCATGTCGAAATAGGAGGCATTGACCGCCAGCGCCGCTTCCATAACAATCAGGTTGAATTCAAGCGGCAGGCCGTTTACGATCAGATCACACCCTTGGGCGGCATCGATCACCTTGCCCACATCGCTCGCATCCAACTGCAGCGCCCTGGCTTTGCCGAGCGAATTTTTCAACGCTTCGGCCGCTGTGAGGTCATAATCTGCACAAATAATTTCGGACACATGCGGGTGTTCGTCCATTCGTTTGGCAATTGTACTGCCCTGGGCCCCTACACCGACAACTATAATTTTTTTCATTTTTGTCCCTCCTGATGATAAATATTTACAATAACCGTTTAACACTTGACCGATTTAGTTTTGCGGAAATACATCTAAGACGCTTTGGATTCCACTTCCACTTCGAGCCAGCGTTTCGACAAGAAGCCGCCAATGAGCAGAACAGTGTAGAATACGATATATAATCCGCACGATAGCCAGGCCGCATATATCCCCATGTTCAAAACCTTTACCAGCAAAAGGGTAAGACCCAGCGTAAACGTCACCACCGGTATAAATTCAGCGAAAAGTGCATACCTCCCCCAACCGTTATGGGTGAAAATGACCTCGATCGGGAATCCAAAGGCACCAATGAAAAAGAAAACAGCGATAAACCGCAGACCCTTTATTCCGAGTGCAATAGTATCCGGTTCTTGATTAAACAGGCCGACAATGTGTTGCGGAAACAAAAATATCAAAGTGACCAGAACGGCCCCGATGGCGATCGAAATCAACTCCGCCGCATAGGCATACCGGGCCGCCTCCTTATGGTCACCGACACCCAGATGATTTCCGACCAGAATCGAACCGCCCTCGGCGAAACCCTCGATCATCGTTCTTACAAAGATAAAAGACATGAAAAGCACGTGGGTAACCGCAAGATAGACCGTGCCGAGGCTCTCAACCAATGCTTCGTAAAGAAGAAAAATGGACATGGACACTGACAGCTGAGCGATCATGGGGCTGGCGGCTAGAAATATATCGCGCATGAGAATTCCCTGGAGTCCGTTGAAGCGGAAGCAGCGATATTTTTTCGTCGGCTTGGCATGAAGGATGTACACGGTCAGAAATGCGGTCCCAATGAATTGTGCCAGGAGGGTGCCGATGGCGGCCCCTTCAATACCCATGGCCGGCAGTCCGAACTTGCCAAAGATAAGGGCATAATTAAATAATATATTAAGGAGGTTGAGGCCCACCGAGGCGATCATGACCACGCGGGTTAAATTAAGGGCGGCCAGAAACCCGTACATCGCAAAAAAGACCCCCGCAATCGGCATCAGATATTTTATAATTCCGATATAGGAATCCGCCCTGCGGATGAGTTCTTTATTGTCTATCAGCAATGACAGGATTTGGTGGGAAAAGGAGGCAATTCCGATCGCGACGACACCGGCGGCAAATGCCACAATAAGGGCATTATCGAGAACCAAACCGGTCTTGTGCTGGAGCGTCGGATACGCCTCCGGATGATTATCCAATGCCGCTTTCTGACGTCCAAAGCGGCGGGCTGCCAGTGCCTGTGTCCCGGGGGCAAAGGGCCAGACGATCACCCAGAGCAGCTCCGCGAACATCGTGGCGATGCCGATCGCCGCGAGATGATCCGTTCCGAGACGTCCCACCATGGCCGAATCCGCCGTGTACATGAAAAATTCAGCGATCAGACCGACCAACAGCGGGGCGCCGAGAGTGATGACGCTAATAAAATGTTTAGGCGTTAATCCGAATTTGAGCAATTTGATAAGGTTCTCTTTTTTGTTTCTGAGTCGCAGCTATCTTAAGAATTTGCCGGTTTCGGTTTGGAGCCTTCAACCTGACCGTGAGAGCGGCGACGGGATGGTGATCATTCTTAAAACCGCCGGTTCAGAAAAAGCGGTCTTTAATTCCAAAATAAGAATAGAGTATCGGCCGAAACCATGCTTTCCCGTTGTACAACGGAATCGCGTGGAACTTCAGATCGGCAAACGCCGTCCGGGTCTCGCGCCCCAGCGCCATCTCTGCCAGCTTTTCCCCGAAATAGGTTGCCATCGCCACCCCATGGCCGCAGTAGCCCAGGGCGTAGTAGTAGCCCTCGTGCCGTCCAATGTGGGGCGAGCGATCCCGTGTAAACCCGAGTTTTCCCCACCATCCATATTCAATTTGGATATCTTTGAGCTGCGGATACACCTGCAGCAAATGGCGATGCATGAACCCGGCATTTTGCCGCAGAGACTTACTCGGCGACTTGGGACGTCCTCCGAACAGCAAGCGTTTGCCGTCCGGTGAAAGCCGGAAGTAATACAGGAATATCTTCGTATCAAATATCATGCGGCCTTTTGGGATTAACGATTGCGCCAGATGCCCGGGCAGTTCTGCGGTGGCGATCATCAGGCTGCGGGTCGAAACCAGCCGCCGTTGGATCCAGGGTGTCAAGCGGCCGGTGTATCCATTGGTGGCAACGATGACATTATCGGCAACAATTTCTTTCCGGTTGGTCTGAACCGTAAATTTGCTTCCCCGGCGCTCGATACGTTCGGCAGTCACCTCCTCATGAAGTTCAACGCCTGCCTGATCGGCCATCGAAACCAGGCCGGCAATATATTTCGCCGGATGAACCCCGGCGCTGACCGGATCAAGCAAGGCACCGTGGTACAGTGCTGACCCGATTTCAGCCGGGAGATCTCCCGGCGGGATCAATTTCGTCTCATGATTGAAGTGTGATGCCAGATATTCCTGTTCGTGCTTCAGGTGCTCGAAGTGGGATGGTTTAAAGGCGGCTTCGAGGTGGCCGTAACGCTGAAAATAGCAATCGATTTTTCCTTCCGCTACAATACGCTCAACAGTGTCGACAGATTCCAGTGCCTCTGTAAAAAGCCGCTTCACCGTTTCCCGGCCCAGCTTTTTTTCAGCGCTCGCCACGCCCTGGGTTAAACCGGTCAGCGTCATACCGCCGTTGCGCGCACTGGCGGTGGTTCCCAACTTTTCGCGGTCAATCAGGACAACCTGCACACCGGCCTGTCGCAGACGAATGGCAGCCGTGGTCCCGGTGTACCCGCTGCCGACGACCAGGACGTCTGTTTTTTGAGGCAGCGATCGTCCCGCCCAACTTTCAGTTAATATCGGCGGATCGAGCCAATACGGGATTTCTTTTAGTTTACCGATCAAAGTCATAGTTTTCTCCATGAATCATGTCTGGCAGCGTTGAAGATTTTGTATGGTTAGGCCGGGAGGTGATATAAATGACGTTAGATACAAGTTATGATTTAGGTGTCGATTTGGAAACAGGAAACCTGATGCGCCTCCCCGACTTCTTGCATTTGCGGATACTGTTCCCGGCACGCATTCGTGCTGCAGGGACAACGCATATAAAATTTGCAGCCCTTGAAGGCGTCGTCCAACGCCATGGGCACATAACCCTTTATCGGCAGCTCCGGCAGTTCGGCCGTCGGGTCGGGATCGGGTACAGCGGAAATCAAGGCTTGGGTATAGGGGTGCCGGGGCTTGTGCACGATTTCCTCGGTCGGACCGATTTCCACAATTTTTCCCAGGTACATAATGGCGATCCGGTCACAAATGTATCGGGCGGTCACCAGATCGTGCGTAATGTATATAAATGAGATACCGAATTTATCTCGCATGCGTTGCAAGAGGTCCAGAATCCCGATTCTCACTGACACGTCCAACATGGAAACCGACTCGTCGGCGATGACAAAGCTTGGCTGCAGCACCAAAACCCTACCGATGCTGACCCGCTGCAACTGACCGCCGCTGAGCAATGCCGGGTATTTATCCCAAAATTGATCCGCCGGCTTTAGCTCCACTTCCTCAAGCGTCCGCTGGATCAAAGCGGCCACCCGTGGTTTACTGTCGGCCAGGTTGTGAATTTTTATGGTCTGATACAGCGTATCGGCAACTGTTCGGCGCGGATTCAACGAGCCGAAGGGATCCTGGAAAATCATTTGCATTTTGGCCCGGTACGCTTTGAAGGCCTTTTTGCCGAGAGACATAATCTCGTGGTCATGGAAAAAAACCTTGCCGTCCGTCGGTTCGGTCAGTCTGAGAATGGCACGGCTCATGGTCGATTTTCCGCAACCGCTTTCACCGACAAATCCGAGTATTTCTTTTTCCCTGAGCGTAAAACTGATGTCGTCGACCGCGCGTACGTAGGAGCGCTTAGCACCCGAAGCGAAGGAAGAAAAGATACCCTTGCGGACGGGAAAATATTTTTTTAGGTGTTCTACTCTAAGCAGAGCGTTATTTATCATTTTTTTAGCCAATGCTCATATTTAAAAATAGAGGAATGGATTCTTAAAATTAAAACAAAAAAATATTAGACAGGATTAACAGGATTATCTGGATTTTTGTGTTTCCGGTTTTCGCACGACCTCCAGCCAAGCGGAGCGCGGCGGGAGGCGAAGAAACCGAAAATATACAAACCGCTTCGCGGAACAAAAAAATATGCTACTGTCTAATTCAGTCATTATCCAACGAATTCAGCAAACCAAGATATCCCCGTAATCTGAGTTGATTATCCTGTTCATCCTGTAAATCATGTCAAAAAAATTAAAAATAAAATCGTATCCATTCCATTATGCGTTGCTCCTTTTACCTTTCACCTTACTACCTTCAGCCTTCTTCCGTCTTCCGGCAAGCATCGAGTATCCAGAATCCAGAATCGAGTATCCAGTATCAAGCATCCAGCATCCAGCATCCCATCTGTCCCAATAAATCTACTCAACCAAACAACACAATCAACTAGTTTATCAGATGACATGCAACAACATGATCATCCTTCTCCCTATCCAGCGGTTCCTCGGACTTGCATGCTTTCATTGCAAAATCACAACGCGGTTCGAACCGACATCCTTTCGGCGGCAGAATCAACCGGGGTGGTGCTCCGGGAATACTTTTCAGCTTTTTCTTCTCCCCTTTCAGGCTGGGGAAGGCCCCTATCAGTGCCTGACTGTAAGGGTGTTGTGGATTCTGGTACATGGATACGGTGTCACCCTGTTCGACGATTTTACCGGCATACATGACCGCCACCTTGTCGCAGGTCTCCGCCACCACCGAAAGGTCGTGGGATATCAGAATAGCGGTCAGATTGAGCTTTTGCTTGAGATTATTGATTAGCTCCAGCAACTGCCGTTGAACAATCACATCCAGACCGGTTGTCGGCTCGTCCAATATCAAAAACTTCGGATTGCAGGCGGTAGCGATGGCTACCATGGCCCGTTGCTTCATCCCGCCGCTGAATTCATGGGGGTAAGCCTTGACGCGATTGCCGTTGATCCCGACTAAATCCAGCTGGTTTCTGGCCCGGGTCCAGGCGGTTTCTTTGGAGACATTTTCATGTTGTAATATGGCTTCAATGATTTGCTTGCCGATCGTCATCACCGGGTTGAGCGCATTCTGCGCTTCCTGGCGTACAATAGCGATTTTCTTGCCCCTTAAAAGCCGCATCTCTTCATCTGAGGCACTCACGATATCTTTGTTATCAAAGCGGATAGCCCCGTAAACAATGCGCCCTGGCGGTTTGATCAACCGAATAATCGCCAACGCCGTCGTCGTTTTACCGCAGCCCGACTCACCGATCAGTCCGAAGGTCTCGTTCGGCTCGATATTAAAACTGACCCCGTCTACCGCCTTGGCAGCGCCCTGGCGGGTGAAAAAATGCAGCTTTAAGTTTTCTACTTCCAACAGTGCCATTTTTTCTATCTCAATATTCTACAGACCCTTGGCTTCCTTGTACTGCGGCGTCAATACATCCGTAACCGCTGTGCCCAGGAGGCTGAATCCGACAATTAGGACAATGATACCTGCTATTGGCGGGCCGATCCACCAGGGCGAGCGGGCCATCACGCCGGACTCAAAGGCAAAGTGGAGCATGGATCCCCAACTGATGCGGGTCGGATCCCCCAATCCGAGAAAGGCCAGGATTGCCTCGTCGTAGATGGCGTATGTGATCATCAACACGGCCTGGGCGAACATTAACGGCAGAACATTCGGCATAATTTCAGCAAACATCAGCCTGACATTGCCGGCCCCGATACAGCGCGCAGCTTCCACGAAAGGCCTTTCCTTTATGGAGAGCACTTGAGATCGCACGACCCGGGCAGTGGTCGGCCAACTCACAACGCTGATTACCAGGATAATGTTCCATAAATTGGGCCCCAGCACGGCCGCCAGAATAATCATGAGCGGTAAAACCGGAAGCATCATAAAAAAATCGACAATTCTTACCAGAACCTCTTCAATCAAACCGCCATAATAGCCGGCTATTAATCCGATGAGGGTTCCGGTCACAACGGTGACAAAGGCTGTGATCAGCCCGATGGCCAGTGAAACCCGGGAACCAAAAATGATCTGGCTCCAGACGTCACGGCCAAGGTCATCGGTTCCCAGCCAGTGTCTAGTTGAAGGCGCATTCAGAATATCTTCTCGTTTACCGCTTGCCTGGGGATCAACGGTTCCTAAATACGGTGCAAAAACGGCTGCAATCAGAACCAATGCGATCAGGAATGCGCCGATTCTTCCCATCGAATGCCCCACCAGCAAATGGAAAAACTGATGCACGTTTTTTAAGAGGGACAAAAGTTTTTTCATTTTGCGCCCACCTTGATTCTGGGATCGATAAATCCATAGATCAGGTCAATGAACAGATTAGCCAGCACCACCGAAACCGCAAACAACAAAAATACGCCCTGCAGCAGGGGATAATCACGCTTGACGACGGCGTCATACACGAGCCGGCCGGCACCGGGCCAGGAGAAAACCGTTTCAGCTTCGATAACCCCGGCGATGGCAAACCCGATATTGATACCGGTCAACGTCACCACGGGCAATAGCGCATTTCTCAGGGCATGGTTTTTGAGCACCCGGAATTCCTTTATTCCCTTGCCCCGGGCGGTGGCGATGTAATCCTGTCCCAGGACATCCATCATGGAGGACCGGGTCAGCAATACATACTCGCCGATGTACCACAATATAATTGAAAAGCATGGCAGGAACATGTGCCAGGCCACATCTTTAATATACTCAAAGCCCTCAAATCCCGAAGCCGGTGTGGCAATGCCGCCCAGGGGAAAGATCGAGAGAAAATAAGCGAATACGAGCAATAGGATAATCCCCAGGGCAAAGGTTGGTATGGAATACATGGTCAGAGATGCGGTCAGAAGAAACGTGTCCAGCTTCGTACCATTCCGCCAACCGGCAATTGCACCCAGCGCCACACCCAGCACTACCGCTATGACTAGGGCAGTCAGCACCAGGGCCAGGGTGGCCGGGATTCGCTCGGCAATTACCTCGGTCACCGGTCGCTTCTGCCAGAAAGAAATGCCCAGATCACCGCGTGAAAGCTGCTTCATATAGGCCAAAAACTGGCCCGACAGCGGTTTGTCAATGCCAAACTTTTGCCGTTGCAGCTCCAATGCTTTGGCGCTGACACGCGGATCTTTGAACATCATGCGAACCGGATCGCCCGGTGCAATTCGGAATATTATAAAATTCACGCATAGGATGGCGAAGATGGTAATTACCGCCGCGATGGCTTTGCGTGCTGCAAATCCGGTTAAGTTCAACGCTATGCTCCAGAATTAAATTTTTTTAAATAGTCATATTTTCGAATGCGCCCTGGAGTGTTGGAGTACTGGTGATATGGAGTGATTTTTATGATTCGGTTTGGTTTTATCTCTATCACTCCAACACTCCATCACTCCAGTACTCTAATACACCGCTCGTTTATTTCTTGGGTTTGATGTTAAACATCGTCCAGGGATTGATCCAGGTGATGACGCCACCCATAGTCTGGACATAGCCCTGCCACTTATCGATTCGCACTGGGTCAATGATGTCCGGTCGCAGCATAATTGCGTAGGGCAGATCTTCCGAGATCATCTGTTGCATTTTAAACGAATATTCTTTTCTTTTGGCCATATCCGTTTCGGCCAGGTAACTGTCCAGCAGTTCATCAAATTTGGGGTTGTCGTAGTAAGATTGATTCCAGCCTTCACCACCGCCTCCGTAGCTGCGCGACAACTCCCAGATCCAGTCCCCGTTGGGACCCGGCTCTTCTTCTCCAATGGCAAAATCCCATTTGTCTTCCGCCGGTGCGTAAATAAAGGCATAGTATGTATCCAGATCCAGGGTTTTCAAGTCAATTTCAATACCGATGTCTTTGAGTTGTTCTTTCATCAGGGTTGCCAGTTTGAGCTCCGTGCTCCAATCCGAGGGTACAATTAATTCCAACACCATGTTCTGGCCGGTTTTGGGATCATTGCGGATGCCATCGTTGTCTTTGTCGGCATATCCGGCGCTGTCCAGGATTTGTTTGGCTTTTTCCGGATTGTAATCATACTTGGGCAAATTGGGATTATAAATGTCCATCTCCGGGTAGATGAAACTGTCGGTTTTCTTGGCATAGCCCTGGTAAACCAGATCGATAATCTTATCCAGGTTTGTGCCATGCATAATGGCTTTGCGGACATTCAGGTCCTGGATGGAGGATTTTTTGTGGAGATTAAACGACAGCCAGATAAGTCCAATACCCTCGGATTTGATGATTTTAAAATTTTTGTCGCCCTCGAAATCCGGGAGGTTTACCGGACGAATTCCGGAATAACCCATCATCTGCACTTCACCCTTTTTGGCCGCCAGATTGAGGGCCTCCTGACCGCCATAGGCCTTAAACACCATTTCATCGACTGCCGGCGCGCCGCCCCAGTAGCCCTTGTTAGCTTCAAACCAGACGTACTGTTTGGATTTAAACTCTTTGAGTTTGTAGGGCCCGGAGCCGATGGCCTTCTTGTTGGGAAACGATGCAAAGTCATCTTTATGCGGTTCCCAGATGTGCTTGGGTAGAATCGGCACCCAGTAAATGGGGGGGAATGGCTTTCCATGTACCGCTGTCAGTTTAAATTCAATCGTGTAATCGTCAATGACCTTGATGAACTCAAAGGACATATCAGGTACATCGAACGAGGGTACATTTTTGGGCAGGTAAGTTAAAGTGAACTCCACGTCCCGGGCTGTGAGCGGTTTGCCGTCTTGGAACTTAACATCGTTGCGAAGATAATACCGCCATGTCTGCCTGTCCTGGGTCTCCCAGCGGGTGGCCAGGGCCGGCAGGGCTTTGTATTCCGGGGCCGGCCCCAGCATCCATAGTTGATCATAAAGCACCGGCCAAAAGGCACAACCCATTTCGGTGTACTGCCAGGATTCGCTGGCCCGGGGAGATTCCAGGGTCTGATCGGTGGTAAATCCGATATTGAATCTGATTTTTTTGGCATCGGCAGCCGGTGTAAACTGGAACAGAAGCATGACTGCTAAAACGAGCACCAGGGTTACCTTTATTAATGTTGAATGGTTTGTGTTAGTCATACGACCTCCTTTCAGGGCTAGATTTCGGTTGTTAGTTGTGTGTGAATTTTAACATCCCACGCCTTAATCCCGGCAAAGAATATCTCCCGTTCTTCTTTGTCCAGAACCTCGCACGGGAACACGCCAACATGTTTAATCTGATTTCTCAAAAGCATCAGGCTAAGAATAGACGCCGGTACGGAAGTAATCCAGGACACATCATTGGTTCCCGGTATTTTTTCACAGGCCTGCACAACATTGGGGCTTTCGGTCCACATTTTATAGTGCCGGTATTCGCTCCCTTTGCGCCCCTTAACGTCCACCGCCAGCTGCAGCTGACTCATAATCTGCTTGTTCTTGACCATCTCGACACACTTTTTCGGTGCCAAGGTGGGCGGCAGTTTCTTAAAAAAGAGATCACGGGGTCTGACCGCAACACCGTTTACTTCAATGGGATCTGTATCCATCAATCCAAGACCCTCGATCATGAAACGCCACATGTCCGAACTCGGATCTCCCAGCTTGAAATCGCAATATTTCACCGGTTTGCCGATGAATTTCGGAATGGTTACCGGTTCTTCGTGGGTATGATAATAGACCTTGCCCCGATGATCCAGGGGCGGTGGGAAATAGTACTCTTCTTCCCCAGAAAAAATAGGCGCATACTTGTATTGACCGTCTTCCCAGAAAACGCCCTGCTCGGCACAGTCCTCCAGGTAGGTCGTCAAAGACCACAGCGCCACCGGTTCATCACAGTCGACGATACCGTAATCTTTGATTCCGATATAATCAATTTCATCCAGTTTGTCGACCGCCTCGCGGGCCATTACATTGACCAGGCCGGAGTCACCGCCGGCCAGAATCAGGGCCTTGAGCCCGGCGTCCTCAAATTCACGGGCGAATTCGAACTGTTCAACCAAAAACTCATCCTGGACGGATTCACCGGTGGAGCTTACAAGCATTTCATTGGATGCCATGTCGAGATAATTTGCCTTGGCCTGCACGCAGGCCTCTAATATCGGACGGTCGAATACCGGCAAGGTAGCATTGACTACCAGCTCATACGGCCCCTGCTTTATCTGGTTAGCCATCGCATCGACATCCGAGGCATCAACCCGTGCCACTTTTATTTTGTGCGAACCCACAAATTGTGCCACTTCGTTGGCCCGTTCCAGGTCAACATCTCCCAGAAGGATTGTATCCACATCGTCAGCCTTAGCCAGAACCCCGCTGATAACGTTTCCCTGGGCACCGGCCCCAATAATCATGACTTTTCCCATAATAATTAATATGCCTCCTTAGTTAAGGTGTCTTCAGAATTCATGCTGCTCATCTGGATACTTATTCGTTATCCGATATGTGTCAATTCAATAAAAATTGACCTTCCTTCTTAATTTCCCCATAACCTTTCCAATACCATTAATCAATAACGAATATTTCCATTCATAAGCCACCGGCATCGCTCAAGTTTGTACTCATGAAGTACGTCTTCGCGGCAACGGTAGAACCTTTTCAATTCTCATCGACATAACCGGTGGCTTATGAATGGAGCTAGTCAAAGGCAGTCCCGACATCATGTTTATCCTTCACCAAGTCAACCATCAAAGACGTCTCCGTGGACAGCACTCCGTCTATTCGGCTGATCTTCTTGAATATCAGATCCTGGAACTCCTTCAGAGATCGGGTAATAAAATCGACATCGATATCCGTGCCCCCGGTCGTCAAGGCTACCCAGATCACTGAATCAATCTCCTTCAGTTTTTCGATCACTAGGTCTGTCTTTTTCAAATCAATTTTAATTTTCAAATTGCCTGAAACCTCGAAACCGAGTTTTATCGGATCGGAAACGGCCACAATTTTAATGATTTCATCATCCAAAAGTCGTTTCATACGGTTTCGAACCGTATACTCGGATACCCCCAGTTCCTGGGCGATCGCGATATTGGACATGCGGCCGTCTTTTTGCAGTAGACGAATCAGCCGGCAATCCAGTTTGTCCAACTTTTTTTTGCGGGTGTTCTCAACCATATATAATTATTTTTCGATAATAAATTAAATAATAAATCTTTTAATCTAATTATAAGACCATCTTATTTACATTATTCGATTTAATTGTCAATAATTTTCTTGACAAAATTTTAGAGCTGAGCTATCCGCATGTATAAACGATCACCCGGCATACCCGCATTCAATAATATTCCCTTCCATAGGAGGTTTACAGCAATGAAAAACGGTATCAAGGCGGATTTGGTTCTGCAAAACGGGTTTGTCTATACGGTGGATAAACAATGTCACCGTGCCGAAGCCGTCGCGGTGAGAGACAAAGAGATTGCCTATGTTGGCGATACTAAAGCCGTTCAGGAATTTATTGGCCCAAATACCGAGGTCATCGACCTGGCCGGTAAAATGCTGCTGCCGGGGTTTATCGACAGCCATGCGCATGCTTCGGCCACGATCAATGAAGATGACAGTGTCATGCTGTATCACCTGGATTCGAAGGAAGCCTATGTTTCCGCTGTAAAGGCTTTTGCCGAAAAACATCCCGAACTGGATGTCATCTACGGCAACGGCTGGAACAATGAAGTCTTTCCGCCGCAAGGCCCTCTGAAGGAAGACCTGGATACGGTTGTGACCGATCGGCCGGTATCGTTGATGTCCAACGACGGCCATTCAATCTGGGTCAATACCAGAGCTCTCGAAATGGCCGGTGTCACCAAAGATACTCCCTGCCCCTATGGTGGTATGATCGAAATCAATCCCGCGACCGGTGAACCCAGCGGCACGATTCGCGAAACCGCCCGGGATCTGATTCAGAATGTTTTACCGCCCTATACCGTCGAGCAGTTAAAAACCGGTATTCGTGAGTTCATGATCGAGGCGGCCAGGGTGGGCATCACAACCGTGCACGACCCCATGCTTTTATTGCCGGACTGTGACGGTCAGCTCAACGGCTACGGATCAGCACGCAACTGTATCCGGGCCTATGTGGAATTGCTTGAAAACAAAGAAATGACCCTTCGCGTGCGCGGCACGATTCTGACCGATCCAACAAAAGGCGACTCACAGGTGCCGGATATTGTCTGCGCCTGTATCGATCAGCAAGACCCGCTGTTTCAAATTACCGGTGCAAAGGTCTTTGTCGATGGCGTGGTGGAAGGCGGAACGGCTTACCTGCTCGAGCCCTACGCCCACAAGCCGGACTTCCGGGGTGAACCGCTCTGGGAACAGGAAGCTCTCAATGCGCTTTGCAGTGCGGTAGACCGGGAAGAACGCCAGATACATATCCATGCCATCGGCGATGCGGCCATCCGCATGTCATTGGACGCTCTGGCGGTTGCCAAAGATCACAACGGCCGCCGCGACTCGCGCCACCTGATTACCCATCTGCATGTGGTGGATTACGCCGACATTCCACGCTTCGCCGAACTGGACATTGTCGGTGTGCCCCAGCCGTTCTGGCATGTCAAAGGAGAATACTTCTGGGGTCTGGAAGCCGTTTACCTTGGCCGCGAACGGGCTGAAAAAGAATATCCGCTAAAAAGTTTTCTGGATGCCGGCGTGACCCTGGCCTGTGCCAGCGACTACCCGGTTCAGGTTCCCAGCCCTCCTTTGCTGGCTATCCAACTGGGGATCACCCGTTGTATCCCGGGTGAAACGGATCCCAACGAAATCCTGGGGCCGAATGAGCGCATGTCACTGGAGGACATGATTGCCGGTTATACCATCAACGGCGCCTATGCCAACTTCGTCGAAAATGAAACCGGGTCAATCGAAGTTGGCAAAAAGGCCGACCTGGTTGTGCTGGACCGTAATCTGTTCGATATTCCACAAACGGAAATTGCCGATACAAACGTGCTGATGACCCTGTTTGAAGGCAAACCGATTTATCGGGATAAATCGATATAAACTATCAGCTAACTTAAAAAGGAACTAACATGGGCAAAAAAGTAATCATTGTCGGGACCGGGGCCCAGGGCAGCACCATTGCCATGCGTCTGGACCGGGAGCCGCAGGTGGATGAAATTATTTGTGCGGACTATAATTATGACGCCGCCGCAAGGCTGGAGAAGACACTCACCAAAGCCCGGGCAGTACAGGTGGACGGCAGCAATATCGATGATGTTTTGAACGCTGCGCGGGGTGCTGCCCTGCTGGTAAACGGCCTTCCGCCCGACTTTAATTTGACGCTCATGAAAGCAGCGCTCCAGGGAAAAATGAATTACCAGGACATGGCCTCCGGCCCGGTCGCAGATACGGACTTTGTCAGTGCCGTCAAGCGTCAGCTGGCCCTGGATGAAAATTTCAAATCCGCAGGCCTGAGTGCTTTGATCAACACCGGATCCGCACCCGGGCTGGTTAATGTCATTGCCCGTAACTCGGCCGACAAACTGGACCGCTGCGACCATATCGATATTTATGTCTATGACGGTATCTGGACGAATAATTTTATTCCCTTCTGGTGGTCCCCCGAAACCGCTTTCGGCGATATGGCGGCGCAGCCGGTAAATTATAAAAACGGTGAATATGAACTGGTCCCGCCATTTAACAACCCCCAAATGATAGAATTCCGCGGCCTGGGACCAAGGCGTATGGTAGATCACGAACATGAAGAACCGGTGACGTTCGGCCTGTTTTTCAAAGACTTGCAAACGGCGACCTTCAAGTATGGCGGACCGGCCTGCGATCTGGCGGAATCGTTGTATCGAATGGGATTACTCAGCGAGGAACCGGTACAGGTGAATGGTACATCCGTTGTCCCGCTGAAATTGGTTTGCAAACTAACACCACCGGCCCCCTCAAATACCGAGACCATTAAAGAGGCGCTTTCGGAAGGCATGGCCCTGGAAGAAGGCGCGACGTTGGTACGTGTACGAGGAATTAAAGATGATAAAGCTGTCTGCCTCGACAATTACATCAACGCCCCCGGCCTCACCGAGAGTTTTGAAAAATATGGTATCACCCATGAGTCTTTTCTGACCGGGCAGTCCGCTTTTCTTTTCACGAAGCTGTTTGTCAACGACATGATTGCAACCCGGGGCGTATTCCCGCCGGAAGTTCTCGAAGCCGAGCAGAGGCAGTATTATCTGGCCGAGGCCGCCAAACTCGGGATTACAGTGGATGAGATCGGCGCAACCAGACTTTTTTAGACGTCACTGAACTGACCCTGAAAGGTATTAACCAAAATGGATAAAAACTCTGCCGACACTCAAGAACTCCTGCCTGCATATTCAGGCATTCCGACATTCATGCGCCGACCGGTGACGCGTGATGTCAGCAAGGCCGATGTCGTCGTCATGGGCATTCCCTTTGACAGCGGTGCCACCAGTTTTCGAAACGGAGCCCGTTTCGGCCCGCGCAAGATTCGGGAAGCTTCCTTGCTCATGTGGGGCTATAACCGGCACTTTGATGTTAGCCCGCTCGAGCATCTGAATGTGATCGATTTCGGTGATATCGATGTCGATCCCACAAATATCGATACCAGCTTGGCTTCGATTGCCACCGAAGTCGACCGGGCGATTAGCGTCGGTGCAACGGTGATTGCACTGGGGGGTGATCATTCGATAACCTTGCCCATTCTGCGGTCGTGTACCGCCCGAAAAGGGCCTCTTGGATTGGTGCACATCGATGCCCACCTGGATACCGAGCATGGTTCAATTGAACATGGCACGCCCTTCCGGCATGCAGCCCAGGAGGGGTTGCTCAATACGAATGCCTGGATTCAAATCGGAATCCGTGGGCCCGGCACTCATCCTCGAGAAATCAATGAGGCCAAAGAACTTGGCGCCGAAGTGCTGGAAATAGACGAATGTTTTGAAATCGGCATTCCGGCCGTTATCCGCAGAATTCATGAAAGAATCGGAAACAGACAAGTCTACGTATCTCTTGATATCGATGCCGTCGATCCCGCATTTGCACCGGGAACCGGCACGCCGGAAGTAGGGGGGTTTACCAGCCATCAGATGCTGCAACTCGTTCGCGGGCTGCGCGGTTTAGACTTTGCCGGGTTTGATCTGGTTGAAGTCAATCCGCCTTATGATTCTTCCGATATCACCTCCATACTGGCCGCCAATCTTATTTTCGAGTATTTATCTTTGCTGGCCATAAAGCAAACAAGCAGATAGAGGACAGGAGAAATGCGATGAGTTTAATCGGTATCGCTGCGGGTGCCGCCGGTGCCTGGGGTCTGTCCTACGGACTTTCCCGGTTTGGGAGAGAACCCGCCCAGCCGCCCCAGCTATATGAATATTACCTGGATAATTACTGGTTCAAATCAGCCGGGTTTGCAACCCAGTTGATCAATCCGCCGTTGAAGGGGTCCCGTAAAGCCGATATCGTCATCCTGGGCGGCGGGTTTACCGGGTTGGCATCGGCCTACCATCTTATCCAAAAATTTCCGGATCGAAAAATTGTTTTGCTCGAAGGTGCCTGTTGCGGGTACGGAGCGAGTGGGCGTAATGGTGGATTCGTTGACACGCGAGTTCCCGGATTGTCCCATTATACTGAAAAGGCCGGCCCCGAAAAAGGGCGTCACGCGTTTGATATCAGCCTCTACGGTATTAATTTGATCAAGCAGCTGGTTGCCGAGCACGGGCTTGATTGCGAATTCGAGGAAAACGGATCGCTGGTCACGGCGATGGATGATAAACAGGCTAGAGCATTGGAACATGAATGTCGCATATTTAAGGCAATGGGCCTTGACGCTTCAGTCATACAGGGTACGGAACTCCAAACGGAGATAAAATCTCCGCGCTATATTGCGGGAATGACGTTTCCATACACGGGTATTGTCAATCCGTATAAGCTGGCGCGCGGTATGAAGGCGCTTGTCGAAGATATGGGTGTTGAAGTTCTGGAGCGCACGGTGGTCATGCGATTTACACCGGGAAGATTGCACCGGATCGAAACAGAGATGGGCGACATCGAGGCACCCGATGTTGTACTTGGCTTAAACGGATATTCCGCCAAGCTCGGTTTGTTTAAAAACCGTGTCATCCCGGTATGCAGCTATGTGATCGCCACTGAACCGCTGACAGAAACCCAGTGGGAATCCATCGGCTGGCAGAACCGCCAGGGTGTCAACGACTTGCGCGCGTCCTTCGATTACCTGCGTCCGACCCTAGACGGCCGGATTGTCATCGGCGGCACGGACTACCCCTATTATGCCGATGACCAACTCAGCTCCGGCAACAACAAGCCGGTCATCGCAGCGTTGACAAAAGACCTGTTCGCAACTTTCCCGCAGCTCGAAGGACTGCGAATTGAGCATGCCTGGGGCGGTACAATGGGGTTCACTTACGATTTTACACCGTCGGTGGGGCAGATGGGAGATCATAAAAACATTTATTATGGTGTTGCCCACAATGGAGAAGGCGTCGGCAACTGTCAGACGGCCGGACGAATCATCGCCGATTTAATGGCCGCAGAGCCCAGCGAACTGACCAAGCTCTACTACGTCAATCATAAAATTCCCTGGGCCGGTCCGCAGAAACTACGCATCATCCCGGCGCGCATCTACAAGTGGTATGCTCAACGATGGGGAGTTACGTCACACTAGGAACAGACAACAGAACCACACACTTATTTGTATTGGTGCTCCTATCCAGAACCAAAATCCAGGCACTGATACCACCCAGCTCTTTTCGTAGCATATCAAAGGCAAGCTTAAAATTTGCAGTGGCAAGGACCTCACTATCCTTGTCAGGATTTCCTATGGCATAGAGTCCGGGAGATACCGTATATCGGTGCCGTCGGATACCACACCTGACATAAAAGGTTGAAAAAAGATCATCCTTGCCAAGCTCCGCCCTAACGACAGGGACACGCCCTAACAAGATGCTTCTCTTTGAAATTCTGATTGCGAACTTCAACTGTCAAACTTCATTCATAAAGAAAGGGAGGCACAATATCTTGTGTTTACCTTGATATTGCCCGCGCTGGTGATTTATTGAGAGTATCTTTTTCGGACAATGCCTGTGATATATAGTGTTTTCAGGCCTGACTTGAGGTGCCCCAAACCTTGTGCTTTCTTGCCTTTATCATAACTTACTGAAAATGATAGATTTAAAATGGATATCATAAAAATTTATGTGATGTCAAATGTTCAGATTGATAGCAGAGATCTGCAATCAGGTACAGCCGAATAGTTAAAATATCATCCGACTTTTGATATGTCTAACATCCCTGACATCATCTGTCATGGCGAAATGCGGAACCGATCATCCTAGAATATCTCCCACCCCGGAAAGAACGTATCGCGGGTGATAGGCAAAGTGCTTGAGGTCTTCTTCGCTGGTGACCCCGCTGAGCACAAGCACGGTATCGATATCCGAGTGGATACCGGCGATGATGTCCGTGTCCATCCGGTCACCGACAATGGCAGTGTCCTCCCGGTCGCAGCCCAGTAACTTTCTGCCGTGACGCATCATGATCGGGTTGGGCTTTCCAACGAAGTAGGCTTTCGTATCGCTGGCCAACTCGATGGGTGCAATCAGCGCTCCGGTAGCAGGAGCGAAGTCCTTGCCCATCTTGTCAGTCAGGTCCGGGTTGGCGCCAATGAGTTTGGCGCCGTTTCGGACGAGGCGTACGGCGCGTTCGATCTTTTCATAGCTGTATGAACGGCTCTCTCCCACCACCACGTAGTCAGGGTTGATTTCGTTCATTGAAAAACCAGCCTCGTATAGCGCGTTGATCAGCCCTGCCTCGCCGATCACGTAGGCACTGCCGTTGGCACACTGGGATGCCAGGAAGCTGGCTGTGGCCAGAGCGCTGGTGTAAAAATGGGTCGCATCCACCTGGATGCCAAGGCGATCGAGTTTTTCCTTGAGCTCACGCGGGGACTTCTCGCTGCTGTTGGTCAGAAACAGAAATTTTTTGCATTCCTTCTTGAGCCACTCCACAAAGGCCTGCGCTCCCGGCAGCAATTGATCTCCGTGGTAGATGACCCCGTCCATGTCGCAGATAAAGCCCCGCTTTTTCCTCAGAAGATCAAGATTCATAGCTAATGCCCTTTCTGCTCCTCAGGCTGCAGGTCCGGGTGCAGCATCCGGATCGATACCATGGGAAGCACAATGATGAAGATGCAATGCCTGCGCTGCATGCAGGATTTGCCCTTGGTCATGATACATTCGATTTACCGATATGAGAAACAGTCCTTGTCGACAGCGTACAGAAAAATGCTAACAAAGTCACACTGTATTGCCAAGGTGGCATCGAATGTGAAAACCGCTTAAAAAATGGTCACGTTTGTGCAGAAAGTTCCGCAGGGAGAACGGGGACCCTCTGGGTTCTTCAATATTTAATTTGCTGATTCATTTTACTATGGCCACTTGAGATATTTTCTGGATTTCACAAGCACAGTCATTCCCATGATATGAGAATAATACACCATAGAAATCATATGATTTGAAACCTGACACAACTTGCCATTCTAGATAATTCGACGGTTATCGAAATGTGTGAAGATATAATTCGAATACGTCAAAGATTGGAAACCTGTCAACAGTAAATGTACATTGAGAATAAATGGGAAAATGACGCCCGTAAAAACCTTTGATATTATAAAATATCACAAGTCTCCCCAAAGTTGTGATTAGCAGATGTAACCCCAACACTGGTAAAAACGCAGATTTCGTAATCAAATATTACAAATTTGGAAGGTCGGTCAATTTTGCATAGATGTTTACAGTATATGCAATTTTAATGGATCGAATATTTTGCATATACGTTGGAGAAATCTCCAATTCATAAAACATTCTCAAAATAAAACTATGGTAGACTATATTTAAATTCTTATCCCTCAGGTATCCCCGCTTTTCGCAGGATGTTTTTCCAACGCTCAACTAATTCCCGGTTAACATAAGGAGCTGTAAAAGATTTAATCGAAGAATTAGGATTTAACTTTAAAACTTCTGCAGCTGCTGCCCGGGATTCTTCCGCTCGCCCCAACAAACCATAACCTATCGATAATTCTTCGAAAACATGTAATAGATATTTTGAGGAGTTAGATGAAGAGCCTTTTTGAATTCTTCGATTGCTTCTTCACATCGACCCGCTGTGAGATAAGCGTTACCCAAATTCAGGTAATCCTAGGAAGGAGGAAATGGGCAAAGACGTATGGCTTTTTTGGTCAATTCAATCGCCTCTTCCGCTTTTCCAATCCACCTCAACGTCATAGCCAGCCAAACATACGCTGAGTCTTAATTGGGATTGAGTTCAATTGCTTTTTTTCCCGCCTCAATAGACTTGTCAAACTGTCCTTGCATTGCATAGACATGGCACAAAAGAGAGTATGCGGTCTCATTATTTTCATCCAGATCAATGGCTTTTTTAAGCAACTCATTAGCCCGGGCTAATGATTCTGGAGGCGATTTGCTCGAACCGAGCCAGACATCCATGAAATTGACCGAAGCCAGCAAACTATAACTACTGGAAAAGGTGGGGTCCAACACAATCGCCTCTTCTACCCAAACCTGGAGCCATCCAAATAGTAGTGATATCCTTCTGCCTATAGACTTTTCAACTCAACTTTCTGCCCCATCAAATTAAGCTTGGATCAGGGTAAATAAAAATTAATTGCGCTTAATCAATTTACCCACCTGCAAACCCATCATTTCACAACCCTCAACCTATGGCTCTCTCTCAATCGCTCCCAAAGCTTCTCAATTATCGCAATGGGGGCATAATCCGGATCAATATGCTCTTCACCTGAGGCCCTTTTGCAAGAAAATAACAATTCTGCATTCCTAAAGTAGCTGACCATCAGCCGCTGCGCAAATCCACCCTTTCCCAGCCCCTGGTGGAGCCATTGACCAATCGTGAACTCGATGTCATGGAATTGCTGGCGCAGCGCCTGAGCAACAAGGAGATCGCCGCAAAACTGTTCATTTCAGAAACCACCGTTAAAGCACACCTCCAGAACATCTACCAGACAGAAGCTTGACGTCGGCAAGCGCCGAGATGCGGTGGTTCAAGCAATGGACCTGGGTATCCTCAAGCAGCAATAGACACCGAAAAAGGGGAGAGAGGGGGTGACTGGGGGATGGGGGGACTTGGAGAGCGGGTAGGGTAAAGGGGTGAGGGGAAAGCGAGCGAACTTGGGGATGGGGAGACTTTATACAAAGGGAATTGAAAGCAAATCAGGCTGCGTTCAATTGGCGAACATGGAGAACATCTTGCCGCGTGGCCGCACGCAGGGCAGTGGCTGGAACCGATACAACTGCAATTGTCTCTCCGTTGCCGGCAAAGAACTCCACTTCGTAGCCTTCATGATAATCTTCAGTTGCGGGATGAAATTCAACAACCGTGCCCATATCACCGGCAATCAGGTTTCCTTCGGCAATGTCTTGCAATAAAATGACTCTTGAAAATGATGGGAAAGTCATAATTTTTTCTCCGGAATGAGAGTAATTAACCAGGCAAAAGTATCACCCTTTCGTATCATCCAAACGGATCGAATAACCCGTTTTTTGCCGTTTGGCCCAACAAGGGGTGCGACAATTTCGTATTTTATTCCATAAATTGACACCTTGCCAGATTGTGCATCACAGATCAGATGCTGATTACGCAGATCAACTTCTAAGATGTGACAATTTTCTTGATTATAGCCCATCTCGCTCAGATATTGAGCCTTTGTTGCACCTTCGGGATGAGCCGGATTCAAGAGATAGTCGCGTAATTTTCTTGGATCGATATTTGTTTTCTCTGGTAGAAGTTTCAACCTGTCCTTTTCACTAAAATTTAGCTTATTAAGCATCAAATTCTTAAGGATCGGTTATAGATACCAAATTTTGAAAAATACCGCAACTTTTAATCCCCCCCCTGCGAATAAAGTAACATTATCCATATTTACACCAATCCATAGTACTATGCATGTATGCATGGCAGGCGGGTGTTCATTTTTGTCAGTAAACCTTACCCTTGGGGCTTAGGCCCTTATGGTCCGGAGGCCGCATTCCCACCTCCAGCTTCATATCAACCCCCTACTTTTTCACTCTTTTTTTTGGAGGTTTTTGCTGAAATCGCGATAATCGGCTACTATCAGCGGCCATCAGCAGAGATGGCCTCGGCCCCTTCCAGGGGTCATCCTCATACCCCCAGCTCTGCTGGTGGTCGCTGATTTGGCTGTGATACCAATGTGGCCAACGCCGGTATTATAATTTGGTCCGACAAGCATACGCGTCTCTCACCCCATCGCCCTCGTCCGCAGGATCGCCCGCAGAGTCGAACGTAGACATGATTGATGATCTCATTTTGGGGTGTCAGGTTTCGGGAGTCAGTGTTCAGGATATTCAATTGCGTCTAACATTTTTCTTGCAATTCGAATGGATTCTGTATCCTACCGATCCTCTTTTTCCGCCTTCGATTCGACTGAGCCGTCTTGCTCAACAACTTCAAACGGCTGATGACTGATGGCGGGTCTACCCTAAGCAGGGACAAATTTGGATGCCTATTTTATAAAACCCAATAGGGATAAGGGTTTCTGACCACTGCCGGCTTTTGGATCATCAGACAAAATTAGTTTTTTTTCTATTTTAATTCCCTTAAATTGCTCTCTGCCTTTGCCCTTCCCGCCAATTTCAATGACAAATTTTTCCTTGCCATGCTCCATAAGATAATCCGGTGTTTTTGCTCCTCGTTTTGTTTTCAGGTAATGGAACTTATAGCCTTTCATGGTAAGCATCTCAGCAAAAAAATCTTCCCGGATAGCCCCCAAGCACTGCTGCAGCTCGCTGTATAGAAGACGAAATGGAAGAAACATCAACACTTTGGGTTCTTTGAGCACATTGGTTCCTTTGGGATAAATTGGGTTAAGAATAAAGGCCTGGGAGAGCAGCTTGACAAATAATTCTGCTTTATATTTCGTAATTCCAAGATTTCTGGAAATCGATGAGAAGTTGATCCCATCTACTTCTGATTTTCCGATAAATGATAGCGTCTTCTCTATCTTTTCAATATCCTCAAATCTTAGATTTGAAACCATTGGTATATCCTTGCGAATGACCTTCAAGCAGATGTTTTTCAAAAGCGGCAGGGGATCCGGCTCATCGAGAGCAAACGGGAAGATACCCCCCTGTACATATTGATCAAACAGATAGCTAAATCGCATATGATCTTTTGTCCAACGGTCATCAAGAATGTCGCTGATGGAAATGGGTGGTATTTCAACATTTTTTATAAAAGACAGATATTCTCTGAAGGAAAAAGGATATAAATGACGCAACAGGACACGACGAGAGAGGTCATGAGCAGATTCAAAAAGAGACAACGATACGGAACTTGAGAAAACTAAACGGATATTTAGAAAGTCATAAATCTTTTTTAAATCTTTAGGATAGGTTTTGCAGAAGTGAATTTCATCCACTAAGAGAGTTCTTATTTTATACTGATCCGAGAGGCTTCTCGCCACCTGGTATAAATCCGATTCATCTAAGGTATCTGCCGACAGGTAAAATGTGTCCGGCACTGAAATGAGAAGCTGTTTGAGGATAACGGTCTTGCCTACCCCGCGAGGCCCCACGATACCAATGAAATGTTTGCCGAGTTCAGATTGAATTTCGGC
The DNA here is from genome assembly GCA_963765595.1 of uncultured delta proteobacterium. Classification (GTDB taxonomy): domain Bacteria; phylum Desulfobacterota; class Desulfobacteria; order Desulfobacterales; family JAFDCJ01; genus JAFDCJ01. The sequence goes on along the minus strand of CAVXXE010000062.1, from coordinate 5,223 downwards.
AAACAATTGTCGCGCTTTGGGAAAATGTTTGCCCTCTTCTTTCGCCCTTTCGTTGAATTCAAGCATTTCCGATATATTCATTCGACCTCCGTTTTGCTCGGAATTGCAGTTTGCTGAGTGACTTTTTTAGATAGGACCAGGAATAAATGCTTTGGAATAATTTGACGTCTCGGAATTTCTATAATTTATTGGGATCACAGTTCTTTTTTCAGCCATTGTCTTGGTAAGCCGCATGGAATGAAGGAATATTCCAACATTCCAATTGGGGCGAAGTCCTTAACTTGCATTTTGTCAAATAATTTTCCAATTTAATATACATTTTGATTAAAATAAATACATAATGATATACATTTTGTCAAACAATTTTTAAAATGAGATTTATTTTAATTGGCCAACAGCTCGGTAGCTGACAAAATTGTGACGGCAGATTGTCTCTCACAGCCAATCGCAAAAATACCTCATTTTTACAACCTCTTATACTCCTTATTAGAGCTCTGATTCAGGCCATAGCCGATGACGGCTGGCTCAAGCTGGTGGCACGCTACATTGATGCCGACCATTGATTTTGATTAACTCGAAATTTTCATGTAAATTCTCAAAATAAGAAATTCGGATTCAGAAAATTAAGTCGAGCAAAATAGCATTAGATGTAGGTTGGAGTATTATGCAATTTTCAGATTTATAAATATTTAAATTACCCGACGAAATAGAAAAAAATGGGAATTACCTATGGATAGCCGGTTTATACAATTCAGTCGAATAGGTGCCCCCCATTTTTAGCATCCGAAGCCCCATGTTTTCAGGCTGCATCTGATCCCAGGCATATTGCAAACGGCGCGGAGGTTCCAGCATATGTTCATAGCTAATAATCCAGGTCCCCCAGCCCCAGGGAACAAAAACTTTACAGGATAGATCCTTAGCGGCCTGAACCGCGTCCTCCGGAGCAAAATGTCTGTGACGCCAGTACCAGGCGGCAATGGGCATAAGACAGATATCGACTTCGCCCACCCGGCTTTTAATATCTTTAAATACGGCACTATAGCCGGTGTCGCCGGCAAAATAAATGCGATAATCATTCCATTCAAAAAGCCATCCACCCCACAGGGTTTGATTCTGCTCATGCGAATATATGCCTGAGCCGTGATTTGCAGGTAGAAAATGGATGGTCAGGTCGCCAATCGTATCCTGAGTATACCAATCCATACCAATGACATTGGAATACCGTGAAGGAAATTCGCTTTCCAGGCCATGCGGAACATAATACCAGGCATTTTCAGGCAGTTTTTTAAGTGTCCTGTAGCTCAAATGATCGTAATGATCATGGGAAATCGTAACAATAACGGTTGCGTTCTGCCCGGGGTTTTCTGAACCACCGGCAAAGGGAAGATCTTCAGCTGAAAGCGGCGATTTTGCATTGGGCGCTTCGATTGCAGTGTATTTTGCAAACGAGCCGGCCAGTCCGTCATATTGCTCAAGTACAGGGTCAATGAGGATTTGAAATTTCCCGCCGAGTTGAATCAGAAAAGATGCATGCCGGATCCAAGTGATCTGCACGTCGTGAGTCGGGTTTTGTAGAGTATTAAAATCAGGCTGGACTGTGTATTCGGACGGATTGTAGCCCAGGGTTCGGTCAATATCTCCTCCTCTGGGGTCTGCGAGCAACCGATATTTATGCGGTTTTCGTTCGTGCGCTTTGAGAAAATCAATTTGGTCATACTCGGTTTTCTCTCCTAAGCCGAACTTGGATGGAAACAAATTCTTATAACGCATCCGCCGTCCGTCCCAGACATCAAGCGTCTCGTTTTTGATGACCCGACGATTCGTGGAACAGGCACCTGCAGCATTAAGCACCATTATGCAAAGGATGAAACAGAAAAAATCCATTATAAAACGTGCAGAGCGCAGCCTATTTTGAATGCCGATGTACATACGCTAAAAACTAATCCTCTCTGAGTGCTGTGAGCTTAAGCGCCTTATGGCGCGGGTAAGAGACCAAATATCGCAAATTAAATATGGTTTTTCGTCTGGTTTTGATGTAACGGCGATAGTACCCTTAAATATTGTGGTCAGTTCTGAGACGATTTTTGTAGATACCATTGCCTGCAACCAGTGCGACTTGTAGGCTTCATCTGGATATCCCAAACACAAAAACCCCAAATCTATACAAGAAATGGGGCTTAATAATTCAACCATGGCAATCTCCACAGGGCTTACCGTTGGCTTTAATGTGAACAATTGCTTTTCAGTATCAGAACTGAGAATTAGATGTCAAACAAATTGTTCTAAACGAGCCCTTTCGTAGCGCTAATCTAAACGATCTTTTGAAAAGGCCTTGATCCTCCCGATACTAATTCCATCAGCTTGATTCGATTTCCTGGCTGCCGACATCCAAATCAGAAGTCATGGGATTGGTGACATCGCCAAAACGGGGTAGGTTGCCAAGATTTTGGGAGGGGGACTGGCCAAATATGACCTGATGATACTTTATACTACATAAAGTGTCGCATATACGGAGATTAGCCATGAAATTAAGATGGAGGCCGTCAAATTCAACTCTGGAGTCACCGATCGGAAGGGTTCCTGGACCGGTGAGATGCGCACCTACGCCAACACCTACTTAAATCCCGTGATCCTCGGTCAGATTATGACCTATAATGATGAAAGGTTTTCGGTTTTCTGGTCCCGCGGGACATCAAAAGCTAATCCACCGTCGGCTTCTGCGCTCTGGGTGGGCAAACATATCGGTGAAGATCCGGATACTGTAAGAGCCCAGGAGACCATAGGTTACATCGTATTCGAAGCGGGATTGGGAATGATTAACGGGCAGGAAATTCTGGCAGGAATCGGCGTTGACAGTATCCGCGGGATGACCAACGATCCGCCGTACAGTTACGCACTTAGCGGTCTGTCATCGGCCTCAGTGGCAGTTGTTTCTTCGGCTGGAATGGATGGGGGAGATGGTGGTTGGCCGGTTTTATATGGACAAAATCCGGTGACGGCTTCAAATTTAAATCTTGCAATCGATGAGGATCAACTCAAAGATACCGAACGTTCTCATACGACCGAGCAGGTAAGCTACGCTATTTTCGAATAACACTTTAACATGAGGGTATTTCTTTTTCAGGTCCTTTAACTTATTAAAAAAGCAAGGAGATTCCCAGCATTATACCTTCCCGCGCTTAGCCAGATTAGACCGCTTACCTGATTGTAGGTGAGGGAACGGATCGCGAAAACCTCATCGAACGGCTATCTATTCTCATCAGTGACGCTATTTTTATTTCCATTTCACCGGGAACCTCTGCCTTTTTGTCCATCTTCCCTCGGTTTCGCCTCCGGCCTCAAACCTCCAACCTATCGCCGCTGAAAGCGCCGCCCTCTGACCTTTAGCCTGTGAAATTTCCGGCAGGAAGAAGCGCAGCGCTTTTCACCGGGCGCTGACATCCGACCTCTGATCTCCCTCCTCTGTCCGCTCAGCTTCTCACCTTCTGATCTTCTTATCCTCTTTTCCCGCCTCCAACCTCGAACCTACCGCCGCCGCAGGCGCCAACCTCTTCCCTCGTCCCTGCCCCTGCCTAAAGCCTCCAGCCTCAGACCTCCATCGGCCGAAGGCCCTTCCTCAAACCTCAAACGCTGCATGCACTCCCACTCTGATCTCCGACCTCCGGTTTACAACCCTTAAATCCCTCAATTCCTAAATTTTATATTTCACTAATCTTCTCATCGATCTGTCAAGAATGAAGACCTGTTATTTTGTTTTATGAACAACAATTTTCATGTTGACATCAACACTTTTTATGCGTACAATTGTGGTTGAAAAGAGGGTGAAATGAAAAATATTGCACAAAAAACAATCCGCCGCAGCATCGCGCTCCCAAATGAATTGGTTGAAGAATTGCGCACCGTCGCTCCTCCTGAACTCCGGGATAATTTCAATCGCCTGGTCACCTTCATTTTGATTGATTTCACAAGACGTCAAAAAAAATATCAATTTGAAACAGCTATGGTTGAAATGGCCGATGACCCTGCAATCCGGAAAGTGTGCTCCGTTCTGTCAGAGGAGTTTATGGTAGCGGAAAACGATGGTTTGTGAATTATGATCAAGCGAGGCGGAATTTATCTGGTAAATTTGAACCCGATTAAAGGCCGGGAGCAGGCGGGCCGCAGACCTGTCCTCGTGATATCAAGCGACGCCATAAATAAACAACCGCTTGTTGTTTCAGTCGTAGTGGGTACAGATGCGCAGAATGTGCCAAGAGACTACCCCACAAACGTACGAGTGCCATCTGCTGAGACAGGCCTTCCCAAAGATACAGTATTTCTCTGTTTCCAAATGCGCTCCTTGGATCCTAAAAGATTTTACGATCCAAAGACAAAGAAACCCCAGTTGGTTGGCACTATGCCGCCACACCGAATGAAAGAGGTTGTCGAAGCCCTTAAGCAGGTACTCGAGATCGAATAGACCCTTCCTGACCGGTTATATAATGCCTCGCGCTAAGACGCCAAGTTTATTCCTCCTAATCATTCAAATTCCAAATGAGCTCATCCAACCATCCTAATCATCCATTCATCCTCTCGTCCCTCATCCGTCGGCCTTCGTCCATCTTCCCTTCGTCCTTCGCTTTCCCTTCGCGTCTCTGCGCCTTAGTACGAATATTTAATTTTTAAGATGTGACCCTATTCTTTTCCGTTGCTAGCATGCCACCCGCAGCGACAGCCGTCGTCGCCGCAACAATAAAAGGCGAGAACCCATCAAATATCGCGTAGCCCGCAAGTGACGCCAGGCCGCAGGCAACCGCGATCACCGTCCACACACCAAAAACGTAGGCCGCAGATCGTCCAGCCTTTCGCATGCCGGCTGAGCTCGAGAGCCCCTCGGGAAGGTTTGAAAGAAAGATGGCCGCAACCGTGGCCATGCTCACGGCCCCGCCGTGAAGTATGCTCAGCCCGATCGCGATTGATTCGGGGATGCCATCTATCAATGCGCCGACGGCGATCGCCACGCCACTGCCGGCCTGATCTTCTTCGCTTGGCTGCTGGGTACCGGATCGCTTGCGATGCTTGGCGCCCCAGATTGACAAGAGGTGATTGGCAGCGGCGTAGATCGCTGCCCCAAGCAAGAAACCTGTAACGGTTGCGGTCAGACCGGCCTCCTCGAAGGCTTCCTCCATCAGCTCGAATGATAGCGCCGATATTAAAACGCCGCTGCCGAATGCCATTACACCG